>JAEEML010000167.1 GCA_016283195.1 Deltaproteobacteria bacterium
AAAAGCATAAAAATCCCGGGTGATATCGCTATTTTTATCGTAATCATAGCTGCACTGTTCAAAAATATCAGTAATTTTTTGATAGGCCCGCCGCTCACTGGCCCGGATCTCGCGGATCCGTTCCAGCAATTCATCAAAATAATCCCGCCCGAATGAGCGACCGTTTTTAAGAAGCTCATCGTTTAGAACAAAGCCCTTGGTAATGTACTCCTTTAAGGTGCGCGTCGCCCATTGGCGAAAACGGGTGGCTTTTTTGGAATTCACCCGGTAGCCAACGGCAATAATGGCGTCAAGACTATAAAAATCAAGCAGGCGTTTAACGGTTCGCGAGCCCTCTTGTTGAACTTGTTCCATTTTGGAACAAGTTGTCTCCTTCTCCAGCTCACCTTCCTCAAATATATTACTAAGATGCCGGGTAATTGCCTGCGGATTAACAGCAAACAGTTCTGCCATAGCCCGCTGCGTTAGCCAGAAGGTCTCATCTTTAAAAAAAACGGAAATACTTACATTCGCTTCATCTGTTTGATACAGGATTATTTCGTGTTGAGTAATTTTAGCTTTGGTTTCTCTCATAAGAGCTCCTTCGGCGGCGCAGTATAGCAGAGAGCGGCGGGGCGGGGAAGGGCTATTTGCTGGCTGGTGGCCTGGTCTAATTGCTCTCTCACGGGGCGATGCAGGAAAAATAGACTTTTGGTTAGCATGCGGCGCTGCCCGTTTTTATGCGACACTAGTTCTTGACTTTACTCTTTTTTTCTTTTTCGGGGAAAACCTCCGCTACTTTAGTTATCCATCACCTCACAAAATATATGTAAATTCAATTATATATGCCCCTCTCCATTTTTACAAATAGAGAGGGGCCCCATGTGAAAAACAGGCTCTAATGGCAGTGGTGCGGTGGGGCGGCTGCCCGGCCTGGGCTTGGTGGCTATTTGCCTTCGATGGTGGCGACCTCTTCGGGGGTTAGGGCGTAGAGTTGATAGAGCAGGGCATTTATTTGCCAGGGGCCCTCACCCCGACAAGTACCGAAAATTATTAGCATCTCGCCCCTCTCCATTTTTACAAATAGAGAGGGCTCATCTATGTGAATTTATATGTGTTTCTAAAGTATCATGAGCTCTGGCGGGGTGGTTATTTGCCTTCGATGGTGGCGATCTCCTCCTCTGTCAGCCCGTAGAGCGCATAAACCAGCCGGTCTATCTCCTGCTCAAGTGCGGAGGTGTCAGCTTTGGGGTCGGCTTTCTTGGCGGCGAGAATTTGGTCAACAATGTTGATGATATTTTTTTCTGTGATTTCTGGAACAACTTTGGGAAGAGGAATGGCAAGCAATGGTTCTTTGTCAACTTGATAGTTTTTTCCTTGCATTTTCCCTTTGTTTTTCAGCCAGAAAGCAACAAGTTTTGAGTTGAGAAGTCCTGTAAGAAATTTCATATTCCAGCGTGATGTCTGAATGACATTCACTGCCATCATAACGTAAGTTGCAGATTCACAATAAACAAATGTTGGTACAATACATTTTCTAACCGATAATATTTTTGCCCCATTTTTAAAGAATTTTTCATCACGAGCCCAATGCAAATGATAATATTCGATTCTTCCAATTCGATTTTCTCGCCGTTGCTCCATTATTTCTTTATATTTCATTAAGTGATTTTTGAGATTCGGAGCATCGTCTTTCCAATTTGATTTTGTTATATAGAGAATACATTTATCATTATGTTCATTGAGAAAATAACGTTCCATTTGATAAGGCTCGTATAGCGGTTTTATATATTTTTTTTCGGCAGAATCTAGGTTAATAAATTTGTTCTCATCTACAATAAATACGCCTTCACCAATTTCTGCAGACGAATTTCTTAAAAGTTTGATATTGCGAGAATTTACGACATCAGGATTTGGTACAATTCCTTGTGCAACTTCATCTTCAGTAAGATATATTTTGTCATTCGCTATTTTGTCAAAAATAGATTCGTTATCACTAAATGTTAGAAGTTTTTCCTGAAAGTTTCCTCGTATTATTTCTGGATTCGAATATTTTGTTTTTGGGGCACTTCGCTTTTCAAGCAGTGCAAACATATCTTCTTTTACTGAATCAGCTAGTAATACTCTATGATCAAAGAAGTATCCATCCTCTTTATTGTTGCGCTCAAAAAGCATTATCATTGTTTGGATGTCAGCGTTTTCAAAAATCATATAGGTATTAAAATCGACCAGTTGCTTGATTTTTGTATCCTCAATAACCTTTATACGCATAAGTTTTGCACCAGCGCTTGTTGTCCAATTATTTTGAGCTATGAAGCAAAGCAAACCATTTTTGTGGGTTAAATCTATTCCTTGACAGGCAAAACCGTACCATAAATCCATTTTGCCAATATAGTATGGACTTAATTCTCTAAAACCATTAAAAGCGGACCTGTTTGCATATTCTTTAATATATGGAGGATTTCCAATCACTACATCAAATCCCAGAAATTTACCATTATTATCCAAAAGTTCCGGAAACTCGATCATCCACTCAAATGAGTTTTTATAAATATCATCGGTAAAAACGCGTTTGTTATGCTCTTCGTCAAAGAGGTCAAGCTGTGCTGTTTGGTGAATTTCACCTTTTAAGCGCTCAATTTGTTTGTTGACTTCTTTTTTATTCTCTTTGTTGTTCTCATTCTTGTATTTTTTAACTGCCGCCTTGTAATCTTTAATAATATCAGCTGTTTTTTGCGGATTGCCTTTTTGCAAAATCGAGTTTCCAACTTCCACGCTATATTTGCTTATAAGGCTGTTGCCGCATTTAATATTTATATCAATATTCGGTAATGTTTCCAGCTCCTTATAGCTGCTTTCTTTGGTGTAATAGGCGTTTTTTAGTAGCTCAATCCAGAGGCGCAAGCGGCAGATATAAACACTGTTGGGGTTTATATCCACGCCAAAGAGGCAGTTTTCAATGATAGTTAGCTTTTCTTTAAAGATAGTCTCTTGGAAGCGCTGTAATGTGCTGTTTGGCTTCCCATCGCTTTCGATGCGATAAGTTATTTGTTGGTTTTTTTCATCGAGCATTATGAGTTCATCGCCGTCGATTTCTATTTTCAGCTCTCTCTTGGAAATGAAATTTCCTGCGCTATCGCAGAGCAGGCCAAGGTAGGATTTTAAATAGAGCATTCTATTTAAAACAGAGACTAAAAAGTGGCCGGAACCAACAGCCGGGTCACAGATTTTCAGCGAATTGAAAACGCTATTTGCCGCTTCAAGAGCCTCTTTTAAATCTGTGGCACCATCACCATCTAAGTGCCGATTGAGTCTTACTCGCAACTCTTCAATATCTTTAGCTTTCCACTTGTATTGCTCATTGAATTTGCTAACTACCGCCCGATCAATCGCCTCTTTGGCCATATAAGAAGTTATAAAGCCGGGAGTGAAGAAAGATCCATCTTTATAGCCGTTTATGCGCTCAAAAATGAGACCCATGACCGAGGCATTAATGAGCGTTTTGTTATCGCTGGCGATATCCTCTTTCTTCTCGCTGGCAAAGTTGTAGGCATCCAAAAAAGCCATGATGTAATCTAAAAGCTTTATTTGTGGCGGAACATTTTCAGCGTTATTCTTCCGCAAAACGCTTTTTTGATAGAGAGTTATATCTTCGTTGCAAATGCTTTGGATGCTTACGTGGTATTTTAGCTCTTCCTGTGATTTTTCAAAAAGCGAGCTATTGAGATACGGCACATTCTCATAACCGGCGTCACGATTCTCTTTTTGCCCTAAAACTTTAAAGAAAAGGTCGTTTAGTTTTCTAAAACTATCAACACTTTTACTGGTAAAAAACTGGTAGTTTTTATCGTGATTATGGTAAGTTAGCTGTTGTGCTTCTACCAATTTTATGAATAGTAGGCGGTTGACCCAAGTTAGTACCAGGCTAAGCGCAACCTCTTCTCGCTTTTGCTCGTCTCTCAGTTCTTCAAAATCGTCCAGAGCCGAAAGCGCCTGCTTCCATAGCGAATTTTCCAGCTCATAGTTGAATTTGATGAGCTTTTTTTGCCCGTCTTTTACTTGCTTTAGGCCCATTATGTAGAGGAGCTCGGCGTAAAAATCCTCATCCAGGCTGTTGTTATCATTCTTAAATGGTTTATCGAGAAGTGTTTCCGGCGAAAAATAGTGATATAGTGCTATGAGGTCGTTTTGATTCTCTGGCCCGTAACTATTGTAAATATCCTTTAGATTACAGTAAGTAAAGCTGAGTTGCTCCTTTATGCGTTCTATAAAAGGCGGAGCTATTTTTTTATAAAAATAATCGCTTGTTTGGTCGGTAGTTCGGCCGCAATTAAAATCTTCAAAGTCTTTCCTGAATTCCTTGTCCTCTTTGATGAATCTTAGAATTTCTGTTGCATCAAAGATAAACCATTCTTCCCAGTTAGAAATAATGAGCTGCTTAATGCGATCCTGCTGTTTGTTAAAATACTGCTGGCAAAAATAGAGTAGTATTTCACAGAGAGCTTTTTTATTAAGCTCTTCTTTGGTGACCATTTCATTGGTGTTGCGAACTGTCTTAAACTCAAATAAAATACGCTGCTTATCATCTTGTGCGATGTACAAATCCATGCGTTCTTTATTTAACTGAAAAAGGTGATCTTGGTAGAGAGTTTCAAAGAGTTTTTGTCCCAGGTTTTTTATCTGTTCTTCGTTATCACTTTTCTCGTCATATTGATTCCAGACCTGTCTAAATGTCTGTTCAAATTTATCCCATTTTTCTTTTGGAATTGCTTGGTTGCTGAAGGCAATATTGCGCTTTTGCTGGTAGCTATATTCCTTCATCACGCCACCTCGCTCGCGCTAGCAGCGCAATTTTTAAGCTCAAATTTTCTGGAATAATTGCTTAAATTTCTTGAAAAAAACTCTTGACTTACAGAATTTGGCTTTTCATAATTGCTTGCTTGCTTGCTTGCTTGCTTGCTTGCTTGCTTGCTTGCTTGCTTGCTTGCTTGCTTGCTTGCTTGGGGTGAACAGATTCATTGATTTAGCTCCATCTAACAAAATTAATGTTGCCAGCTAACCCATCGCGGACCAGCCATGCCAAACTGAGCCGGAACCCTAGCAGGTTTTTTGCCACTTTGGAATTACTTTTTTGTAATAACTAGCTGGTATCACGCCATGTAAAAAAATGCCTTCCAGAGGAGCCCCTCTCTATTTGTAAAAATGGAGAGGGGCAAGAAGCTAATAAAATCCACTACTTGTCGGGGTGAGGGAAGGAAAAAATGGAGAGGGGCAAGAAGCTAATAAAATCCACTACTTGTCGGGGTGAGGGAAAATGGAGAGGGGCGAGATGCTAATAAAATCCAGTACTTGTCGTGGTGAGGGCGGTAAAAATAGCGGCGAGAAGCTTGCGGAGATAGATGTTAATGCTGAAACTATTAATGTTTTGGCACTTATTCTTTGCTGAGATTACCGAATTTGAAGGTGAAGCCAAGAGTGACACCCGGATAGCCAATATCAAAATTCATGCCGACATATTTTGAAAAGTTCCAGTAAGCGCCAACGCTTATATCAAAAGAAAAGACCACACCACCAATATACGGAAGAATACCAACGCCAAAAAGAGAGCGGATGTAAAGAGTGCATTTATCCGTGGGATAAAAGGAGTAACGAAAACCGATTAAAGCATCTACCATGTAAGGATTATCAAGGACCCCTCCAAAAGCCTGATAGGGCATATTGAAATTGGCATAGGAGGCGATTTCCAGATCAAAACTGTCATTTAAGGGGGAAAAGCCCTTGGGTACAATCGGGATACCGAAGCGCAAACCGGTATATAGCGTTCCACCGTAGGTTATACCACCAATGATGTCCAAATTTAAAGGCCGGCGCTGCTTGGCACTATTCTTTAAAAATAAGTTGCTGTCAGAAGCAGCAGCCGTGTTCTCGGCGCCGGAACTGCTTTCGGTGCTAACGTTGGCATCAGCGGCAACGTCGTCTTCTTCTGCATGAAGTGGGGCCGCGGAAATCATTGTGGCGGCAAACAACATCGTCATCAGGTACTTTCTCATTTAATTTCTCCTTAGTGTATAATACACCTCTATTGGTGCAAAATTATTAGAAAATTTTGAATTTATGGATTGTTTAAAACTTGAATATGTGCTAAGATCAAATAAAGCAACTGAACTGAACTTCATGCACCTACCCTTAAAAGACAAACAAAAACAAAGGAAGGGTAGCACGTCTATATATAGATGTCAAGGAGAAAATATGGCGGCTGCGAGAATGGCTTAACTGCGCCACTATCTTGCTTAATATTACCAATAATAGTAAATCATAATTTGCAAAATATCCATATATATTCAATATGTTCCCCCTCTCTATTTACAAAAATGGAGAGGGGGCTAGGGGGTGAGGTTTAGTCCCTGACGCAACGCACGAATAAGGCGCAATCCTTGCCGCAGTAGCAGTTTGCGTACGCATAGTCATTGTCTAAGCACAGGGCGTATGTATCGGAGCTACTGTACTCCGTGGACGACCAGAAGTAGGCGTCGTAACCTAAATTTTGGTAATTGTCGCCGTAGTAGCCGCCAGCGGGTAGGGCGCCAAAGCCAAAATCATCACCGCCTTGATAGGGGTAATTAATCCAAGCTGGGCTATTTGCTATGAGAGCTAGAAATGTTGATTCACTTCTTTTAAAAAATCCAGCTATTTTCAGCAATTCTTCAAAATCTTCTTTGCTCGGTAAACGCCAGTTACTTGGACAGGCTGTTTGCGCCGCATCCCATGTATATGAATAGCCATATTCATCATCATATTCACTGTTACCATCGGCAGAAAAGTAATCAGTTCCCTTAGTGCCATTGGCATAGCGTAGATTTTCTGCCAGCCACTCTTTATTACCGATTTTTATAGTCTTATAAGTGACATTTATGCCACCGCGATTATCAGTGAGTGAACCAAAGGATTGTTTTATAAAACTGCAATTACTATTTAGCCAGTCTACATCATAAATTCAGACAGGTGAACCACTTGTACGCTGATTTCAGATTTGATTTTCACTGCAGATAGCTACTGTAGTGAAAGGTGAAACGGGAAACGGGATCTTTGGGTTCGGCCCTTAAAGCAAGCGATTTTATGTGCTGATGGTTAGTCTCTTACGCAACGTACCGAAAACCAGCCACTTTTGTGGTTAGGATCGGCGGGGTCGCAATTGCGAAAGTAACCAAGGTCGGGATAGTAAACGTGCTCTAATTCCAAGGTATAGTACCACTCGAGACTATCTTCTTTCTCGAACTTGGTAGAAGACCAGAAAATGGCATAAAATCCGAAACTGTCAGAACTATAATTGTCGAAGCGTTTGTTTTTTTAAGCCTGTGCCGGGGAATGGTATGCCCTAATCGGCTCGGAAAAGCCAAAAATAATGCTTGCCAAATTGCGCGAAATTGTGCTAAAAGGCGCCGCAGTTTGCGTCCTTCCTTTGTGAAGGTTTTTGGCCCACCGATAGGCCCCGCTAAAGTTTAGTTTTTATTATGAAAAAACGTCTTAGAAAATTACCGCATATTTTAAAACGCATAGCTAAATCCTCATCCCTTGGCACTTGGCGCCTTATTGGCCTTTGCGCCATTGTGGGGCTCATGGCCGGTCTCGGCTCTATTGCTTTTCATCTTATGCTGGATGTGAGTCGCTATCTCTTTTTAGAGCAGCTTGGCGGTTGGCACCCCGGCGGGCCGGCTTTTGAAAAAGCCATTTTTACTGCTCCCGGCGTGCCGTTTCGTCCCTGGGTTATTCTCTTTTTGCCCATTATCGGCGGCCTTTTTAGCACTTATGTCTGCCGCTTTTTTGCCCCGGAGACGGCCGGGCACGGCACCGATGCCGCTATTGCCGCTTATCACCACCATGGCGGTTTTGTGCGCAAGCGGGTGCCTATAATCAAAGCCATAACGGCCGCCGTGACCATTGGTAGCGGCGGATCGGCCGGTGCTGAAGGGCCGATTACCCAAATAGGCGCCGGGTTCGGCTCTATGCTGGCCAGTTGGCTAAAACTCACCCCCAATGAGCGGCGGATTCTGATGGCTGCCGGTATGAGTGCCGGTGTTGGTGCCATCTTCCATGCGCCGCTGGCCGGAGCTCTTTTCGCCGCCGAGGTTTTTTACCGCGAGCTGGATTTGGAATTTGAAGTTATAATTCCGGCTGTTATCAGCTCCACTGTGGCCTATGCCACCTTTGCCAGCTGCTTTGGTTGGGATCCGCTTTTTCTTACAGGTAATTATACTTTTACTAACCCGCTTGAGCTGTTGCCTTATCTTATTTTGGCTGTCGTTGTCTCTTTTGGGGCTATTTTTTATGTAAAAACTTTTGAATCTATTTGTCGCTTTTTTAAAAACAGCACCATGCCTCTTTTTTTAAAGCCGGTTATCGGAGGCCTTTTAATTGGGTGCATTGGCCTCTTATTGCCCGAAACACTTGGCACCAGCTACGGTGTCTTGCAACAAATATTTTCCGGCCAGGCCAGCCTCTTTCTGCTCCTAAGTGTTGCGGTTTTAAAGATATTTTCCACGGGCCTCACTATTGGTAGCGGCGGAAGCGGCGGTGTATTCGGCCCGGCAATGGTTATTGGCGGATCTTTGGGCGGAGCCACCGGGATGCTGCTGGCGCTTTTATTCCCCGATATGAATCTCAGCCCCGGCGCTTTTGCTATTGTGGGCATGGCCGGCTTTTTCTCCGCTACAGCCAATACGCCTATTTCTACTATTATTCTGGTGAGTGAGATGACAGGGAATTACCATCTTTTGGTGCCCGCCATGCTGGTGTGTTTTATGGGGTATCTTTTAACTAAGCGTCTCACTATTTACAGCTCACAGCTGCCAAACCGCTTTGAGGCCCCGGTGCATATTGGTGAAATGTTAAAAGCCGTTTTGCATAAAATCCCCGTGGCTCAGCTTTTGGGCGACAAAAAACCGGAAGATTTTCCCGTAGTTAAGGAAAATACGCCGCTCCTCCAGATGAGCCAGCTCTTGAGCAATCAGCCTTATCACAGCTTCCCGGTTTTGGATGAAAACAATGAACTCATTGGCGTGGTTGATGATAAAGAGCTGCGTATGTCGATAGGGCACCATGAGCTTGAGCATCTTTTAGTGGCCAGCGACTTGGCTCGCCGCCCGGTTTTTGTTACTCCTAATAACGACCTTTATACTGCTGTTTCCAAAATGTCGGCCGGGCATCTGGATGAACTGATTGTGGTATCAGCCCATAATCATGAACAATTTAAGGCAATTATCAGTAATAGTGATATTATAAACGCCTACCATGAAACGCTTATCGGTGAAGTAACCAAGGAAGAAGAAGAGAGCAAGCTCAATTAAAAAAATGATTAAGCGCGATTTTTTGGCACTTCGCTAATTACGCCGCCGCCAACAATCACCCCGTCATTATATAATACTGCAGATTGCCCGGGGGCGATGGCCCGCTGCGGCTCTTTGAAGGTGATTTTCCAGGCAGTGCCTTTGTATTTAGCGGCTTCCTCCGGTGTGGCCGGAGTGTAGCGCTCCACTAGGGCGGCAGCCGGGCGGCTGGCTAGGCGGATTTTTACCATAGCCTCAAAGCTGCCATTGGGTTCCACACCACCGGGCCAGACAAAATCATCGGCAATGAGTTCCGGAGAATTCAGGGCCTCACTTGGAGCCAGGACGATGACGTTATTTTTGGCATCTATGGAGTGTACATAAACGGGGTAACGCACCGCTACACCCAGGCCGCGCCGCTGCCCGATAGTGTAATGCTCTATGCCGCGATGATGCCCCAAAACATGGCCGTCGAGGTCGATAATATCTCCGGGGACGGAAGGGCGATCGGCAAAGAGTAAATCAAAATATTCTTCGCCGATGAAATCCTGGCTTTCTTCGCGATCGGCGGCTTCAAGGCCGGCTTCGCGGGCCAGAGCAATAACCTCTTCCTTTTTCATTGTGGCCAGGGGAAAGCGCACTTTTTGGAGTGTGGCAGATGGAATACGGTAAAGAAAATAGGTTTGATCTTTGGAAACATCGGCTGCTCCGGCAACCATGCAAGGGCGAATATCACTACCAAAAAGCCCGCTACTCGGGCGGACAATTTTGGCATAATGGCCGGTGCAAAAATAATCATAATTAATGCCAAGATTATTTAGCCCGTTAAGCAGTGCGCCGAATTTTATGAGCATATTGCAGCGAATACAGGGATTCGGCGTGCGGCCGTTCCTATATTCAGTTTTAAAATATTCAAGAATATCGCGCTTATATGCCTCTTTGACGTCTATCACATGATATTCTATATTGTGTTCCGTACAAAACTTTTCACAAGCGGCGATATTTTCTTCTTCACCGGGCCCAAAGCAGGATTCGCGCGTCTTCTTGGTATTTTTGAGCTCCGGCAGGCTGCCATCCCAGAGAGCCATGGTGGCGCCGATAACCCGGCAACCTTTTTTGGCCAGCATTAAGGCAGTGAGCGTGGAATCAACGCCACCGGACATTCCCACAACCACAGTTTCACCGGCTTCCGGCATTCTTTCTATTTCATAATTCATGGGCTTTTTCCGCCTCCTCGCGGCGACTTATAGCTGATTTTTGGTAGAGAGAAAAGCCGATAAGTGGCTAAAGTGACGGAAAAGAGTGCGAAAAGCGATTTTCCCTCTTGCCAGAAGTGTTGCTATGTGTTAAAAAATTGGCCGTAAGTTTAACAAACTCCATTGTTACTTAACATTATTAAAAATTAGGAGATACAAAATGCCAAACTTAAAAGAAGTACAAGCAATGGGAAAAAAATTGGGAATCAGCAAAGTGGTTGGGGTGAAAAAAGCCGACCTCATCCGCAAAGTGCAAGAGGCAGAAGGTAACTTTCCCTGCTTCCAATGCGAAGGTGCCAAAGATAACTGTGATGAAGAAGGTTGTCTCTGGCGCAGCGAATGTGTTGCCGACGAAGAGAAGTAATTTATTCCGCTTTTCTAAGGTGTCGGCAGTCACCGCTGCTGAATGAACGTACCTCTCCCGCATTTGTTTTCACCACCAGGCTAAAATTATCATCAATAGTTTTGGCCTCGCCGGTGATTTCTTCATCTCCGCACATAAAGCTGACATTTTGGCCAATAGTAGCCGAGAGGGCGAGGTAGCGCTCCCTAAGCAGGGGAGCGTTGCTCTTGTGGGGGAGATTTTGGGCTAAATAGTGGCAAAAATTATAGCGAAAGTCATTAATATCAAGATATTTACCTAAGAGCCGTTGCAGTGAAGTGGCTTTGTAGCGCACCGGGCCTAGCGGCTCGCGGTTGATATTTATGCCAATACCCAAAAGTGCGTAAGGCAGCTCATTTTTGTATGTCAGCTCACCAATCATGCCGGAAAGCTTTTGCTCATTTACCACAATATCATTGGGCCATTTAAGCTTTATATCCAGATTATAGGCAGCACTTAAATAAAGAGCCGTAAGCACGGCCAGTTCAATGAGGCTGAGAGGCGCCAGATCGTTATATTGCCAGGCTGCAGTTAAATAGAGGTTGCCTTCGGGGCTTTCCCAAGTGTGCTCACTGCGCCCATGGCCAAGTTTTTGCGTGGCGGCGGTGACAATAAAAGAGCCGGCGGTATTATTTAATAACTCGCGAGCTCTTGTTTGTGTGGAATCAAGCTCATGGTAATGAAACCAGCATACGGCACCGAGTTCGGTGATGATGGCTTTGGGAGCGCTATTCATGGCAGTCCTTAGTGAGTAAAACCACGGCCTCGGCGGCTATGCCTTCCATGCGCCCCAAATAGCCTAGGCCCTCGTTGGTTTTGGCTTTGACATTAACCTGATTAGCGGCAATATTCAGCACCTTAGCGATATTTTGGCTCATGGCTGCTTTATAAGGTGAGAGCTTGGGCTTCTCCGCAGTGATGACTATATCTATATTGCCGATTTCGTAGCCCATAGCCCGCAATTTGTCCCAGGTTATTTGCAGTAACTTGATGGAATTGGCATCTTTATAGGCCGGGTCGCTATCAGGAAACCATTCGCCGATATCGCCGGCCGCCGCTGCGCCAATTAGTGCATCTATTAGGGCATGCGTGGCCACATCGGCATCGCTATGACCAAGAAGACCAACCTTTGAAGGAATTTTAATGCCCAGTAAGATTAAATCGCGCCCGGGTACCAGGCGGTGCAAGTCGCTACCCAGACCAACGCGGGGAATAATGCTCATCAGTTATCCTCGTCTTTTAGCAAAAAAGCGCGGTGAATGTCTTTATGACGCCGAAAGTCAAAGGGCACGGTTTCGGCAGAAATCTCTCTAACACTTAGCCCCAAAGCTTTGACCTCCGCCTCATTAAAAGAAAAACCTTTGTAATTACAAGAAAAAATAATTGTCCCGCCGGGTGCCAGGTGGTTATAGGCTTTGGTGATAAGAGTTACATGGTCGCGCTCCACATCAAAAGTTGTCTCGCGGCTTTTGGAGTTGGAAAAAGTGGGAGCGTCTATCAGGATAACATCGGCGATAGTTTTATCTTCATCCAGCCAGCTCATCACATCGGCGCGAATTAGTTCATGATGCTTTGGGTCAATGAGATTGAGATTTAAATTTTTACGCGCCCAGCGCAGATAAGTTGCCGAAGTATCAACAGAAACAGAATGTTTAGCCCCAGAGAGAGCCGCCATGACGGTGGCCGAGGCAGTGTAACAAAAGAGGTTGATAAAGCGGCGGCCGGCGGCCAGCTCGCGCACTTTGCGGCGCACCAGGCGATGGTCCAAAAAGATACCTGTATCGAGATAGTCGTCAAAATTTACTAATAATTTTGCTGGGCTTTCATAGATTTGCACATAATTTTCCGCTTCTCCGTGCCGTTCTTTTAACCCGGCCGCACCGCCGCGCACTTTGCGCCTTTTCTTTATGTGAATGTGGGCTTCATCCAAAGAGGTTGCCTCTTTGAGAGCGGCAATGAGCTCATTAAAACGGCGCTCGGCGGCTTTTTCGTCCACGCTTTTAGGCGCGGCGTATTCCCAAACAACAGCGTCTTTTTCCTCGTAATAATCTATGGCGGCGGCGTATTCCGGCATATCAGCATCATATAGGCGATAAGAAGTAACGCCTTCTTTTTGGCTCCAGCGCTTGAGTTCTTTAAGATTTTTGCTTAATCTGTTGGCCACCATTTCTGCGCCTTTGGTGAGCGCTTTGGGCGCTGTTCCCAGACTGTGGCGTTCCTTGGCCTCCTGCCGGCCGCCGGCTAAAAAGTGCAGCAGCAGACAGGGATTGGGGCCGTTATAGAGGCGATTTTTCTTGCTGGCGCTAATGCCGATGGCATGGCCAAGCTCTTCTTCTTCGGTGATTATCGCCCCATTCCAATTTGGCCGTTTGGTGAGCAAAAGACCAATATTTTTATATAATTCCCTAAGATTAATATCGCGGCCCAAGCGGCGGCCGTAGGGCGGGTTAGTGGCCATGAGAGCCAATTCGTTGGCATATAAGTTTTTAGCCAATACTTTTTCCAGCGGAATAGCGGCAAAACTTATAGCTTCTCCAAGAGAAAGGATGGCTGCACTTTTTTTGGCCATGAGAATGGCTTTTTCGTCACTATCGGAGCCAAACAGCTTTATTTTCAGCTCTTTTTGCTCACCATGCGCGGCGGCTTTCAGCTCTTCCCACCATTTTAAATCGGCTTTTTTCCAATCTCTAAAGCCAATATTTGGGCGATAGAGCCCCGGAGCGATATTGGCGGCCATCATAGCCGCTTCAAAGACTAAAGTGCCGCCGCCGCAGAGCGGATCGACAAAATTATAGCCTTTTTCCGCCAAAGTAGGCCAGGCGGCACGCAGCAATATAGCCGCCGCCAGATTTTCTTTGAGCGGCGCTTCGTGTTGTCCCGCGCGCAAACCGCGCCGGTGCAGTGAGCCTGCCGAGAGGTCAATGCTTATAGTCATATTTTCGTGGCCCAAGTGGAGATGCAGGGCCAGGCCGGGATTATCGCGGTCAATACTGGGGCGGCTGCCGGTCACCTCCTGCAAGCGATCGACTATGGCATCTTTTAAGCGATAAAGAGCATATTGTGTGTGTTCTATTTTTGATTTGTGCTCGCTGACCGAAATAGCAAAAGTGGCCTTGGCATCGAGATGATTTTCCCAGGGAAAAGCCCTGGCGGCGGCATAGAGGTCATCGGTTGTTACCGCCGCAAATTTATATAGCTCCCAAAGCAGGCGACTGGGCGTCCTCAGCCAGAGCAGCGCTTTTAGAGCTTCTTCCCAACTGGCTGTGAATGAGATACCGGCCTGAGTAACTTTACTGTTTAAAATTCCAAGATTTTTTAACTCGGCGGCCGCCAAATCTTCCATGCCGATTCCGGTGGCTGCAAAACAATTAGCACTATCCATAAATCACCTTACTATTTGCCCAATAATAGACAGCAGGGCAGGGGGACTATATTTAATACCGCAGAGAAAAGGAAGTATCTTAAAATAACTGCTTGACATTTTTTTGATTATCATGCATACTGCGCACGCTTTTGGCAGGCGGCCGGGTGGCTAGCCGGTTAAAAATCGAAAATATGTCAAAAAGCATCTTGACAAGTAAGGTGCTTTCCGCTAAGAGCAACCGAGTTATTTAGGGCCAGTAGCGATCTGGCGAAAAGGTGAAGTAATGAAAACAGAGTTCCGTAAAGAAGAGAATCCTCGCTGGTATCTGATTGACGCTCAGGATATGGTTCTTGGTCGCCTGGCAACAGAAGTTGTAAAGATCTTAAGAGGAAAGAACAAAGCCAGTTATTCTCCCAGCATGGATAATGGTGATTTTGTCGTCGTTATCAATGCGAGCAAAGTCCGCCTGACTGGCCGGAAATTAACCAAGAAAATGTATTACACCCACAGCGGTTACCTTGGCCACCAAAAAGCCATTCCCGCCGGTGTGCAACTTGCCCAGCATCCGGAGCGCCTCATCGAAGAGGCCGTTAAGGGTATGTTGCCCAAGACAACACTCAGCCGCCAGGTATTCAGCAAACTGAAAGTATATGGCACTGCTGAGCATCCCCATTCCGCTCAAAAACCGGAACTTATTAAATTATAATAACTTATATTAGGCTGGAGGGAAAAATAATGGCCGAAGATAAGAAATGGTATGGTACTGGCCGCCGCAAAGAGGCTATTGCCCGTGTTTGGTTGCTTCCTGGTGAAGGCACCGTTACTATTAATAACCGCCCGGTGGACAACTACTTTGGGCGTGAAACCTCGAAAATGATCATGATGCAACCCTTGGAGCTCACCGAAAAGACCGGCAAAGTTGATATTAAAGTCAATGTTTGCGGTGGCGGTCTCTCTGGCCAAGCCGGTGCTATCCGTCATGGTATTTCCAGAGCTCTTTGCGAGATGGATCCGGAACTCCGCAGCACTCTTAAACGGGCCGGTTTCTTAACTCGCGATGCGCGTGAAGTTGAACGTAAAAAATATGGCCGCCGTGGTGCGCGCCGTCGCTTCCAATACAGCAAGCGTTAATCTTTTTTTGCGCATATATATCTTTACGAAAAGAGGCGCGGAGCGAAAGTTCTGCGCCTCTTTTTTTGCCAGTGAGCACAAAATGCAGCGCATAAAGTTAAAAGCTGGATT
This sequence comes from Deltaproteobacteria bacterium, assembly GCA_016283195.1. Classification (GTDB taxonomy): domain Bacteria; phylum JAEEML01; class JAEEML01; order JAEEML01; family JAEEML01; genus JAEEML01. The sequence goes on from JAEEML010000167.1 coordinate 15,547, forward strand.
GTTGGCAACTTTGGGGCTTTTTCCTTTTTTGTTTTTCCCTTCTCAGCGTGCTTTAGCCAAACCGCCAAGCGGTAGAGGTGAAATTTTAAATTTTTTGCAGCAAAATTACGGTGATAGCTATACCAGGATGATAGCTGCAGCCAGGCTTGGCAAAATTACTGCTGTGCACATAAGGATTTACAAAGAAGAGCGCGAGCTTGAAGTTTGGGCCGGAGAAAAAGGTGACAAACTGGTTCGCTTGGCCACTTTCCCGATTTGTGCTATGGATTTTGCTCCGGGGCCCAAGCTGCGCCAGGGAGATGAGCGCACACCGGAAGGGCTATACACGCTCTATCCGCGTTTTAGCTCCAATAATTGGTATATGCGCATACCTATTGCTCCCGATATGTTAGAACGCGATTTAGATACTCTTGGCGCCGATGATTATTTTAATAAAGGCTCGGTCTTTTTTTATTGCACTGATTACCCAAGTGCCGAAGATCGCCAAAGAAGCAAGAGCATTAATATAAAAAATCCCGGGAGTTCTATTTGTTTGCATGGCAATTGTGTTACAGCCGGTTGTCCCAGTATGCAAAATCCTGATTTTGCAACTATTTTCTATTTTCTTTCCCAGCATGATGTTAAGCGCTACGGCGCTCCGAAGGTTTTTATGGCCCCGTTTCGCTTTAAGCCGGAAACAAATTTGGCTGCTAAAGCCGAAAAAGCCGCTCAGTATAACGAAGATACCAAACGCCTGGGGAGTGCCCGCATAGAAGCATTTTGGCAAAAATTAAAGCAGAGCGAAGAAAAATTTCTGGCAAGTCCCAGTCTTGCGGCACTTTAAGACTTTGGTTTTATCAATTTGGCGGCTATCTTTTTGGCCGCAAAGATGCCCAGATAGATAGAAACGCAGCCTAGAAATGCCCCGCTAATTACGTCGGTAGGAAAGTGGGCCGCCAGGTAGATGCGGGAAATAGCCACCAGTAAAGCTACAATATAGGCCGGAATTGCCAGCTGCGGGCGAAAGTAAGCCAAAATCGAAGTAATGGCAAAGATGGTAAAAGTGTGCCCTGAGGGCAGCGAATTTTTAGTGAGGAGTTCATTTACCAGGCGCACCGGTTCGCCCAAAAAATCGGCCGTAGCCGGTCGCGGGCGGGCCAGCCCATATTTTAATGAAGCGCAAACCAAAGAGCCGACAGCCAGCCCGGAAAATGCACCTATATAGCTAATTTTATTTTCTTTTATAAAAGTGTGACGCAAGAGGAAGAGCGTGACTATTCCACTAGCCCAGCCGTTGCCCAGCTCGGTTATGACTACCATTAAATAATCCAGCCAGGGGGTGGCTATTTGGTGATTAAAAAAGTTAAAACCCAGAGCATCAAAACTTTGTAATATGGGCATTGTCAGCCTGCCCCGACTTTGGCATACCAAATAGCCCAGCCCAAAATTCCCAGCGCCCCCAGGGCTAATAAAATGGCCACCAAGCGGATAAAGAAATCGCTCTCGAAAAAGCCGCTATTATCATCGTAAGGATCAATGCAATCATCATTATCGTAGGAAGAGTGGGGATTGTCCTGCTGAGGGATAAAAGGTGGCGGATCCGGCCTATAAGTCTGCCTGACCAGCCCGGCTACTTTATCGCGCGTGGCGATGATAATTTCTTCTTCGCTTGGCACTTCTTCCATTATTGAGCTGCCGGGCGGCGCCGATAAATCATAAAGGTACCGCCATAACGTTCTTTTACCTGTTTCTCCAGAATAAATTTCTCTTTAGCCCAGTTTACAAAATCATTTACGCGGAAAAATCCCGTTTGATGTCGCGGTACCAAATAGACAAGTTCCGGCCGGTCGATTTGTTTAATGGTGTCTCTGGCGCTTGTAACGTTAGATTTAAAGCGCATAATATTGGTATCGCCAAAGTCATCTATGATGCGGCGCTCGGCCAATAGGGCGATGAGTGGCAAACTGGTGGAATCACCAAAAAGACGGTCCTCCGGCTTGGTGCGCTCTTTTATATAGCGAGCCACATCATATACTTCGTCAATAAAGAAGGTCTCATGCCAGAGCAGTCTGGTTACCGGGTTGTAAGTTATTCCCGGCTCAGCTATATCATACCAGGCCACCTTGCGCATAAAATTATTGAGACTTTGGCTATAATAAGGAGCATTATACCAGGTATAGCGCTGCGGGCGCTTGGAAGCGTGGCGCACTCTAAAATTATCGCCGTAAGTATCGCGCAGACAATAGGCGCTAAAAATGGCTATAATAATTACGCCGGCGGTAATCATGCGGCTAGTGCGCACAGGTGAAGGGGTAGAGTTTAAGCGCCAGAGACGCAACTGGTAAATAAATTCTTCAATGATAAAGGCTCCAAGCCAGGCCATGGAAGAAAAGACCAGCAGGTAGTAGAAGGGAAAAACGCGCTTTAAATTAAAATAAAAAGTTAAATACATGAGCACCATGGCCAAAGCATAAATACCGCGCACGCGATGCGGTGAAGCTTTGGCCCATTCGCGGATAGAGCCTATAAACGAACTGGCAGTAAAATGAGACTGGCTGAAAAGGCGATATAAAATAGTGGCGATGATAAAGAGCCCGCCGGCCCACATGGCGAGAGCTAATAAGTTATTGTCATAATTTATTTCTAAAAAGCGCTTCCAGGATTCGCCGCCCTGTTCCGGTTTAATAACATGGTAGCGGAATTGCATATTGAGATAATTAGCCGGGCCGGCCAAAATCATGCCGGTAATAGTGACTAAAGAGTAGGGAATGGCGAGGCCGGCCAAATAGCGCCAGGTGGCTTTTTTGCCGCGCCCAAGAGCTACCCACAAAAGGCCCAGGCCGCCGGCAGGCATGAGGTAAGTGCCGCAAAGAGCGCCCAGCGACAGGAGTGCGCCGCCCAGGGCATTTTTATATTTCCAAATTGCCCACATTCCGGGCACTAAAAACATAATAGTACAATTTATGCCGGTAAAATGAGCCGAAGCTCTAAGAGCATCATAGGCAAAAACATATAAAATCATGCCGATAATGCTGGCAATACGCCCATGACCGGTGCGTAGCAGACGGTGGAAGAAAAGAGCGCTGATGACAAAAGCTATCCAAGGTACCATTTTGGCTGTTTCAACCTGAAAACCAAAAAGGGCAATCCAGGCAGCCATAATGAGCACATGTAGCGGAGGATGGGCAAAAAAGTAATCTCTATAGGGAATTGCGCCGTGGTCAACCATGGCCCAACCCATATAAAAATAGATATTTTCATCTGAAGAGGCGGCACGCATTCCATAGAATTTTAAGAGGGCATAAAAGAAGAGAACGGCAATAACCGGCAGCCATTCTATGAGGGCGGTGAGCACTTTGCCCCAGATACCGAGTTGCGCCAGTTTTTCATCTAAAATAGTGGAAGAGAGGGGCAAAACAGGTTCTTTAAAAACAGTGGCCGAAAGGCTCATGCCCTCTTCGGTCTGTTTACTCTTTTTATGTGAGCGGGCCATATAAAACCTCTATAAAAACAATGAAATACAATATTTATAACTTTTCTAATTCGGCAATTTTGGCAACGCGTTTTTCATGGCGACCGCCGGCAAAAGCGGTATCCAAAAAAGCTTTTACACATTCCCAGGCCATGTCGGGCCCGGTGAGGCGGGCTCCCAAACAAATAACATTGGCATTATTATGCAGGCGCGAAAGGGAGGCGGCATAAGGATCTGAGACAAGCGCAGCTCTTATACCATTAATTTTATTAGCACTTATGGAAATACCAATGCCGCTGCCGCAAACCAAAAGGCCCAAAGAATCCGGCTCTTTGGCCACAGCTTCGCCGACTGCTTGGGCAAAATCGGGATAATCACACGAATCCTTGGAGTAAGTGCCTTTATCGCTTACTTCGAGGCCGCGCTCACTCTTTAAGAGCTCCATTAAATGATTTTTAAGTTCAAAACCGGCATGATCACTACCACAATAAATACGCATAATATTACCACCTTACAACTGAGGCACCCCAGGTAAGCCCGGCGCCCAATCCGGCAAAAAGCACAACATCACCGGCTTTTATTTTGCCGGCGCGCACTGTTTCATCAAGAGCCAGAGGAATGGAGGCAGCCGTAGTATTGCCATAGCGGGAAATATTGTGCACCACCTTTTCCGGGGCAATGGCCAGACGCTGAGCCACAGCTTCATTGATCCGGATATTGGCCTGATGAGGAATAAAAAGAGTGACATCATCAATGGTGAGGCTGGCTTTTTGCAAAGTTTCGTTGATAACCACTGGCAGACGGGTTACCGCCTCTTTAAAAACAAGGCGCCCATTCATTTGCGGATAGCGACCGCGGTCGCCTTCTTTAAACATATCCTGCGAAAAACGTGGGTTATACATGGAACCGGGGTATTTTACGCAAAGAACATCGGCCAAATTGCCATCGGCACCGAGGGTGGTGGTTAAAACGCCGCGCCCGTCTGAATCTTCGGCGGCGCCTAAAATCACGGCTGCCGCACCATCGCCGAAAAGCGGTGTAACATCGCGGCCTTCTTCACTAAAATCGAGGCCGGAGGATTGTACTTCGGAGCAGGCCAGAAGCACTTTTTTATATGTGCCGCTTTTGATCATGGCATCGGCAATGGAAAGGCCATACAAAAAGCCGGTGCATTGGGTGCGAATATCCAGGCAGGGTGTGCCAACCGGGAAACCGGCTTTTACTTGCAAGTAAACGCCATCACCGGGGAAGGCGTGGTCACAACTTAATGTGGCATAGATGATGAGGTCTATATCGGCCGGAGTGAGATTAGCGCTTTCCAGAGCTGCCAAGGTTGCTTTGGCGGCTAAATCGCTGGTACTCATGGGATTATTTTCCCAATCGACATAATGGCGCTCTTTTATGCCGGTGCGCTGAACTATCCACTCATCCGAAGAGTTAATGAGCGGCGCCAGCTCATCGTTGGTTACCACTTTTTCCGGCACATAATGGCCGGTTCCTAGGAAGATTGTACTGGTCATAAAAAATCCTGAATGTACTGGTTAAATATCTAAATTTAATACGAATTTAGCGTTTTGTTCAATAAACTCGCGCCGCGGTTCAACCGAATCGCCCATGAGCAAATTGAAGGTGTGGTCGGCCTCAATGGCATCCTCGATGGTCACCTGTAACATGGTGCGGTTTTCCGGATCCATGGTGGTTTCTTTGAGTTGCTCGGGGCTCATTTCACCAAGACCTTTATAGCGCGAAATTTTTTGGGCGGCAGTTACTTGCAAAACAGCAAAATCGAGAGCATCAGAGATGCGGGTAAACTGGGCTGTAGCAAAATTGGCTTTGGCTCCATCGGCCAGTTCCAGGCGCAGTTCATGATCTTTAAATACCTGTAAATTCTCATTTAAATCCAAAAGATCGGAAAACTCCGGGCTGTGGAAGAAATGGTAGCCCATGTGGCACTCGCGGCGGATGCCGTCTTCTTCCAGATAAACCATGGCTTCCAGGCAGTTGTGCTCTTCATCTTGAGAAATCTTAAAATCAGCTTGCAAGTTGGGGTAGAAAGTGGCCAGATAATCACTGATAGCCGCTACCATTTCTTCACTGATATCGCGCAGTTGGTGCTCTTTATCCTGGATATAGAGAATGCCTTCCAAAACGCGCTTATCCAAAAAGTGATCCATCTTTTGCAAGCGGCTGGAAATGCTGTTGTAGGTGTTAAATAGCTGCAATAACTCATCTTTTTCATATAATTCCTGGCCTGTGGTGCCAAGAACGCGAATGTTGTAAGTGTGGGCAGCTTTATGCCAGAGCATACGGTCGCGCTCGGCCTCATCCTTAAAATAGATGCAATCCTCCACCTCTTTGGTTTTGCCGTTTGGTAATTTTATCTTTTTGGTGCCGTAACTCACCTTAAAGAGCGGCGGCTGAGCAATATAAATATGGCCGGCATTGATGAGCTCCGGCATTTGGCGGAAGAAGAAAGTTAAAAGTAAGGTTCTGATGTGGCTGCCATCGACATCGGCATCGGTCATAATAACTATTTTATTATAGCGTAACTTGCTGATATCAAAGCCGTCCATGCCATCTATTTCGGTGCCGATCCCGGTGCCTATAGCTTTAATCAGCACCTTGATTTCGGCAGAGGTAAGTACGCGATCAATGCGGGCTTTTTCCACATTGAGAATTTTGCCGCGCAGCGGTAACACGGCCTGATTATAGGAGTTTCGCCCGTTGATAGCCGAGCCGCCGGCGGAGAGACCCTCAACCAGAAAGAGCTCACATTCTTCGGGGTTTTTACTGCGACAATCAGTGAGCTTGCCGGGTAAATCGGCATCATCAAGGTAATTTTTGCGCTGAGCGCGGGCCAGCTCGCGGGCTTTGCGCACTGTCTCACGCACTTCGGCCGCTTTTTTGGATTTCTCGATAATCGGTGCGGCCACATCGGGGTGCTCGTGGAAATACTCACCAAGATTTTTAGAAATAACATCAGAGACAATCTTTTGAATTTCCGACGAAATCAGCTTATCTTTAGTTTGTGAGCTGAATTTTGGATCCGGCATTTTGACGCTCAAAACGCAAACCAAACCTTCGCGCACGTCTTCATTTTTGATCTCAATAGTATTGCCGGCGCTCTTTTTGGCATTAAATTTTTTGGTGGCTTTAGCCTTAATATCTTCCTTGGCCTCCTTAATGTAGGAGGTGAAGACATTGGTGAGAGCCATTCTGAGGCCGGTTAAATGGGTACCGCCGTCTTTATTGCGGATATTATTGGTATAAACCGGCGTATTCTCCATGCCGGAGCTGTAGCCGTCGTTCCATTGGAGGCAGGCTTCGACAATAACGCCGTCGTCATTTTTCTCATAAATATAAATAGGTTCGGCATTTAAAACGGTGCGGTTTTCGTTCATGTGTTTGACATATTCGCGAATGCCGCCTTCAAAGCAATAAACCTCGGTTTCGCCGTTGGGATCGCGCTCGTCGGTAAAGGTGATTTTTACACCGGCATTGAGATAGGCCAGTTGACGTAAACGGCCCATAAGTATGCGGCTTTTAAATACATTTTCGCCGGCTTTGGCTTCATCTATTTTATCTATGGAAACCTTTTCCAGCTTTTCCTCGGCTGTTTCGGCTGCCGCATCCTGGTCGGCGCCTGTAGCTGCTTCCGCTGCTCCTTCTGCGTTTTGGGAAGAGGCAGCTTCTATGGCTGGGGCGTCGTCATCATCTTCGTCCTCGCCGTAATCGGGCACAAATTTAAAATCGCCTTTTTGATCCGGCGGCACAAACACGGTGCGGTCCGGTTTAAAGGTGACTTTGGTTCCCGTGCGCGTGGTGGTGCCGATCTCGGCAATGGGGGCCAGCGGTTCGCCGCGCGAATATTCCTGGCGATAAACTTTACCGTTTCTATAAATCTCCAGAATGAGCTGCTCGCTTAAAGCATTGACAACCGAAACGCCAACGCCATGTAAGCCACCGGAAACTTTATAAGAACTGTGGTCGAATTTACCACCGGCATGGAGCACGGTCATAATGACTTCGGCGGCGCTTCTGTGTTCTTCCGGGTGCATATCAACAGGGATACCGCGCCCGTTATCTTCAACGGTGACGGAATCATTATTATGAATAGTTACGTCTATTTGCGTACAGTAACCGGCAATGGCTTCATCTATGGAGTTATCGACAACTTCATAGACCATGTGGTGCAAGCCGGTGCCGTCATCGGTGTCGCCGATGTACATACCAGGACGTTTTCTAACTGCCTCTAATCCTTTGAGAACTTTAATTTGATCGGCCTTGTATTCGCGGGCGCCAATCTCCTGTTTGGATAAGTTTTCTTCGTTTAATGCGTCACTCATTATAAATTTTCCCTCGTAAACTTGCCCGTTTTACAAATCGGGCCGCCCCTTCTTATCACAGAGAAAGAAATAAACCAATAGGCAAAAAATATTTATTAATTCGGTTAATTATGGGCTAATGCCAAATAATGGCTTTTTATTTTTTCCAAATCTTCCTCACTGTTTTTGAGAATTATTACCTTGTGCGGTGCATAATTATGGCCAAAGCGCTCCGGATCGCCGCGCACAAAAAGCCCGATTGTGGGCGTGCCGCTGGCGATGGCCAGGTGCATTGGGCCGGTATCGCCGGAAATAATTAATTTTGCTTTGGCCATCAAATAGTAGAGCTCATCAACATTGGTGGGCGGAGCAACAGCCACATATTGACTGCCGTTTGGCAGTGCTGCCAGAGCCAAACTCTTTTCCGCCGGCCCCCAGGTGAGCAATGTCTTTTCTTGCTCCTCCTCAAAAAATTCAGCCAGTTGGCTAATAAAATCCGTGCTTATAAAGCGGTCTTTGGTGCCGGCGCCCATGTTGATAATCACGCCCGGAGGATTTTTCAGCCAGGCGGCAATATCCGGTGATACTGCGCTTGAATCTATAGTTGGATAGTAACTAAGCGCCGGTATTTCTTGCGGATTTACACCAATTGGTGCTAAAAGCCAGGGGTACTCACGCATTTCAGACTTTATTTCCGGCGGAATAATTACCGGCGAGGTGTAATAGCTGTCAAAGGGCTCTTTACTTACGCCGATGGTATATTTGGCCCCCACAAAACGGGTGAGCAGGGCATGGGTTAAAGATTTACCCCGGGGGTGGGAGCAGTCTATAGCCAGGTCAAAATGCGCTTTTCTGAGGTGCATGAGCATACGCGGCCAGCCGTAGGGCGACCAAAAAGCCCATTTTCTAAAACCGTAAGCTTTATCAATGAGCGGGTGTTTTTCCAGGCGCGGTACCATTTTAGCTGCTGCGCAATAGGTTATCTCCGCCTGTGGCAGCCTTTGGCGCAAAAGAGTTAAAAATGGCGAGAGCAAAATAAAATTACCCAGGCGGTCATCAATTTTAAAAATGAGGACCCGCTTTATTTCCGCTGGCGGAATTTGGGAATATTTTTTCCTGGTGCCAAAAAGGGCGGCCAGAGCGCCACTTAAAAAACGGCGCCCCAAGCGCTCAAATTTTTTGATAAAAAGACGAAATGCACTGTCACTTTTGCGCCGCATTATTCTTCCTGACAATTTGCCGCATCATCAAAAGCGCCAAGCATCCCGCAGGCGGCATGAGCTTCTAAGCCGCGCGGTTGGCGCACAATCACGGTGTAACCGGCATCCATGAGTGTTTGCTGAAAAATCTCCACCTGCTTTGGAGTAGAGGGCCGGTAGATAGTAGCTTCATGCGGATTTAGGCGGATGAGGTTGATTTTTACCGGAATCCCGCGCAATAAATCGGCCACCCGCCTGGCATCCTGAACTGTGTCGTTTACGCCGTTTAGCAAAACATATTCAATAGTTATTCGGCGACGATTAGGCAAGGGATAGCGGCGCAAAAGAGCAACTAAATCTTTTAGCGGATAGCGCTTGTTAATGGGCATAACTTGCGAACGTTCTTCGTCAAACGAGGCATTTAGCGAAATGGCCAGCTGAAATGGAGTATTACTAAGGCGCTCGATGCCGGGTAAAATGCCGGCCGAGGAAATGGTAATACGGCGGCTGGAAATATCTAATCCTTTTTGTTCATTAAATAAATAAGCAGCGCGGCGCACATTTTCTTCATTGAGCATCGGCTCGCCCATGCCCATGAAAACAATGTTGGTTACTTTGCCTTCAGCAGCGGTTTTGGGAAAGTTTAAATCGCGCCAAATAGCCCAATATTGGCCTATAAATTCAGATACTTCAAGATTTTGCCCGGCACCTAGTGAAGCAGTGTAGCAAAAACGGCAGCCTAAAGGACAGCCGCTTTGAGAGGAGATGCACAGGGTGTTGGTTTTTGAACCGGCCACCGCCGGGATATAAACGGCTTCAAAACCGCGCTGGTTCTTTACAAATTGGTATTTTGTTGTGCCGTCAGGTGCCTGCTCTTTATGAGTAAAAGCGGGGAGGGGACAAGGCAGAATATCAGCCAATAATTTACGCATATCCTTTGGTAAATTAAGCATTTCTTCATAACTTGCCACGCCTTTTTTATACCACCATTCAAAAAGCTGACCGGCGCGGTAAGCCGGGAAGTCATGGGCAGCTAAAAAATCTTTTAATTCTTCATAACTGTACGAAAAAGGGTGCCTTTGGGCTTCGATATCGTTTGGGTACATAATTTTTTTGTAACCTCATAGCAATTAAAACAAGCAATAAATTGACAAACCTTGCTCTATAAGGATAGATAGTAGCAGTTTGTGCGCATTCCGGCCTCCACTGGAATCACCAGGGACAAAGTGCGCCAAAGGCTAGTCGCATAAGCTGTTTTTGTCAATAAGACGCTGTATGAAGAGGTGTTAGAACAATGAGAGTCGTATGTGAAGAATGCAATGCCCAGTATCAAGTTGCCGATGAAAAAATTGGCGAGCACGGTGCAAAAATTACCTGCAAAAAATGCGGGCACACCATAATTGTTAAGCCGACTTCCGGTGAAGCCGGTGATGATCTTTCTTTTACCGATGCCACAGAGGCGGATGCCGGTGAAGCAGCAAGTGAAGCCGCTCCTGCGGGTGAATGGTATGCTTCTCTGCTTAATAATCAGCAGGTTGGCCCCATTACAATTGAAGAACTTGAAGCCCACTGGGACACCATGGAACTAAATGATGATTCCTTGTGCTGGAAAGCCGGTATGGGTGATTGGATGCCCTTGGCCGAGATTCCGGAACTGGCTTTTCTGGTTATTCGTAAACCGCATCCCAAGGCCAGTGCCGAAAGTGCTCCGGCGGCCGCCGCACCGGCAGCTGCCGCGCAGTCTGGTGAGTGGGAGAGTGGCTTTTCAGCTCCCGCCGGCGGTGACAATGTTGATTGGAAACCTTCTGGCGCTTCTGATTTAGCCTCTTTGGTGAAAGAAGAAGTTGAAGCCTCAAAACGCGCCGAGGAAGAAGCGAAAAAGGCGGCTGAGGCCGCAGCTACACCGGCGGCTCCTGCCGGTCTTGCCGGTCTCTTTGGTGAGGGCGGCGGTGAAGGTGAAGCAGCTGCAGCTGCCGGTAACAGTGCCGCAGACCCCTTTGCCGCTCCGGCCAATGACCCCTTTGCTCAAAAGCCGCAATCGGCTCAGGCTTATAATAATTACGGCGGCTATCCACCGCCCAGCTCCGGCGGCAATAAAGGGCTGATGATTGTCATTATTGTTCTCCTGGTGGCTGTTTTGGGCGGCGTTGGCTTTGTTTATTGGAATTCTACCCAAAAACCGGCTACTCCGGCTACTCCGCCGCAGACCGTGGCTCAGGCTCCGGCTCAACCTGCTGCCCAGCCGGCTCAGCCAGCTCCGACTCAGCCGGCGGCTGCTCAGCCCGTTCCGGCTCCGGCTGATACCCAAGCTGCTGCTCCTGTCGCCGACAAACAGCATGATACTGCCAAAGACAAATCAAGCACTAAGACAACTACCAAGACAACGACCAAAAAAGATCCCAAGCCGGCAACCAGAGAAAAAGAGAATAAGCCGGCTCCTGCTCCGGTTAAAGAGAATAAGCCGGCTCCTGCTCCTGCCGCTGCTTCCTGTGATAAACAAAGGCCTGAAGGTGCAGATATTCAAAACGTGGTTAAAGCTAAATTGCCTGTGGCTCTTAAGTCTTGTTTGCCGGCGGCCAAACAGCGCGGCGAAATCAGCTCTGCCTTCACTCTGGATATTGGCTTTACCGTTGAAAAGAGCGGCAAACTGAGCTCTCCGCAAGTTCGCCCGGCAGATATAGCCTCCACCGGTTTTGCCGAGTGTTTAAAGAATCAAATGCGCACCTGGCGCTTCCCCTCCTTCTGTGAAGGCAGCGCCGTTCCGGTTAAATCCATCAAAGTACCGATCAAGTAATAACTATAGCCTTCTGCCTCTCCCACTTTTCTCAAGATAATTCTTATTTAGCCAGTCTGCCAGGTAATTCGCTAGTTAGCCCAAATAGCCAAATCTTTTTAGTTGCGCCGTGATAGCAGCTTCCTGCTCTTTTGATGCTGCCGCACCGGCTAACTCCTGCCGCTGCGGCGGATCCATGGCAATATCCAGTAATTCGCCGATTTTTTTATAAAGATCGCTGGCAGCTATAGGCGCTATGGGGCCTATGGCTATGTCTTTATCATATATCCAGCAAATGCCGCCGCCGCGGTGGACGCCGGGCATACCAAAACCTTTCCCGGCAGCGCTTTTATTGTAGCTGAAAACCGGTCCGCCAGGGCTGGAAGGAGCGCAGGAAAGGCGGTAGCCGGCATTATCAATATTATATGGCAGGTAAAAATCGGGGCATGTGGAGGCAGGGGAGCCGGCAAGTTCCTCTTTAGCTATCGGAGGGCAGAAGGCTGGCTGGCCGGTTAGAGGATTTCGCACATCGGCCAAAAGCGCTTTTAGCCGCTCTTGCAACTTTGGTAGCTCCCGGCGCGTGACGCTGCCCACAGGATCGCGCCCGGCCAGGTTTATAAAGAGAGCTGGGGAAGCGTCTATCTCCTGGGCCCAAACTTGGGTGTTTTTAAAATCTATGGGGCTCTTAGTAAAAGAAGAGGCCACAGCAGAGAGCAATTTGGGATTGAAATCCAGGCCGTAAGCGGCGATTTTTAGCGCCTCGGGAATTTTCCTAAGCACTTTTTCGGCCAGATTCAGCGGCGTTATTTTTGCGCCCTTAGCCGGTAGATATTTTAAAAGACCGGCCCTTTCCAGCAGATTATTGAGGTGCAAAACCGTGCCGTTGCTGCCGCCCATGCCGTGGTCCGAAAGAATAATAATTTTGGTCTCCTGGCCGACAAGTTCTAAAATTTTAGCAACAAAATTATCAAGCATTTTATATACTTGCGCTAGATGATCGCCGGCTGGCATTTTGGGCGGATGGAGCGGGGAATTTTGATCGCTAAGGTGCCAAAGGTGGTGGGCAGCTGTATCGGCTGTTTGCAGATGAAAAGCAAAAAGATCCCAATTTTTTTGCCGCAGAAGATGTGTAATTATGTGCTCTTTTTGCTTTAAATCATTTTTTAGCTTAAAGAGGAGCATTTGCGCCATAGCCGCACTGTTGCCAATAGGCAAAAACTCATTTACCACATTGTAATTCCATCCGCCTAATTTGTGAATATAATTGGCAAATTCTTTTGATGAAAAAGCATTTTCTCCGGCACTTTGCGTCCAGGGAGCATCAAAACCGCTAAGCATGGAAAGAGTTGGTGCCTTTTCGGCCGGGTAAGTGCCGGGAAAGCCAAGAGCGGCCACATTAAGGCCTCTATTTGCCAGCTGCTGGAAAATAGTTGGTACGCCGCGTTCCAGGGCTGTGCATGGCGTCAGCGTGTAGCTGTTATTTTTGCGCGATAGCAGGTCTATAAGGCCATGCTCGGCTGGCAAAAGGCCGGTAAAGTAACTGCTCCAGATAGCCGGGGAGACAGCCGGCAAAGTGGGTAAAAAGGTAGTATAAGCCGCTTTTTGCCTAAAAGCTGCCAGCACCGGGCAAAGGCCACTCGTAAAATATTTTTGCAAGAGGAGCGGATCCAGGCCGTCCAGGCCGATGATGAGCAGCTTAACTTTGGCTTTGGGCAATTATCTGCCTCCGCGCCGGCCGGTAGAGTGCTGATTTGGCCTTTGATTGGGCCCGGAGCGGCGAGCACTGCCAGCGGAACGGCGAGAGTTGTTATCTGAGCGCCTGTTGTTGTTATCCCGGCTTTGCCGGCTGGCATATTGCGAGCGCCGGCCGCTACGTTCTTCTTGGCGTTTGCCCATTCCGCGCGGTGTTTCGCCGGCGCTATGCGAGCTTTGTCTTGCGCTTCTTGGCTCATCTTTGCGGCGCGGCTTATGCTCACTTTGGCTACTTGGGCCATTTTTATGCGCAGCGGAGAATGAGCGCGCTTCTTGGCCTGGAGCGGCGGTAAAGTGGCGCTTTGGTGCTCTTTTGCCGCCTTTAGCGAGGCCGTTTTTGGCAATTTCCTTGAGCTTTTCTACCTCGGCCGGTGCCAGATGGCGCCAGTGTCCGGGCTCTAAATCGTCTATAGTGAGATTGGCATAAGCTACGCGGATGAGATGAATAACAAAATGGCCGATAGCCTGGCACATGCGCTTTACTTGGTGGTGCCGCCCCTCATGAATAGTAATTCTAAGCCAGGAGTTGCTGCTGCCAAGCTTGATTACTTCCACCTCGGCGGGGGCAGTGGCCGGTTCCAGGCCGCCGTTCATATCAGGCAGGCGTACTCCGCGGCGCAGGCGATCTAGCTCTTCTTCGGTGGCCTGGCCTTTGATTTTCACCTCATAAACTTTGGGCACATTGTGGCGCGGATGCATGAGCATGTGGGCCAATTCGCCGTCGTTAGTGAGAATGAGCGCCCCTTCGGCGTCAAAATCGAGGCGGCCCACCGGGTAAAGGCGGGGCAGGTCGGCCGGGCCTTTGCCTTTGCCGGCTACCATGTCCAAAAGCTCCAGCACTGTGCGGCGGCCCAGGGGATCATCCACTGTGGTTACCACATTTTGCGGCTTATTTATGAGAATATAAACCTGCTGTTCGGAATTTAAGCGCCCATGCCCGCGTAGTTCAATAATATCTACCTCGGGATCGGCTTTGGTGCCCAAAGTAGTCACCACCTGACCGTTGACGGTTACCGCCCGGTCTAAAATAAGTTGTTCGGCATCGCGGCGAGAGCAAATCCCCGCAGCGGCTATAATCTTTTGTAATCTTTCTTGCATAAAAAGCTCCCGGAGCCAGTGGCTCACATTTCCGGCGCAATATAGTCAATAATTTGTTTAATTGGTAGAATTTTCGTCTCCCGCCAGGGTTATTTGCATCTTGGCCTTTAGCTCATCCCCAGATTTTAAAGTGGCTTTAATGGCGTAAAGGCCGTCATCATCTTTAATATTAAAAGCGATGATAACTATTTCGTCCGGTAAAACCAAACTCTTGAATTTTACCTGCTTTATCCCCTTTATGGTAACTTTTTTACCAAGTGCCAGAGCGGCTGCCTGGCGCAGTGCTTCGATAAGTACTACTCCGGGCACAATGGCTTTTTGCGGAAAGTGCCCTTTAAAAAGCCCGGCTGAAGCAGGTAGGGAAAAAAGCGCCTCGTATGAAGAGGGCGCCACCTCTTTTAATTTATCTTTTTCGATGAGATTATCTAATTCAGTCATAATATGCTCTAAAGATTAAAAAGATTTTGGGCTTGTGCTTCCGGCAAAAGGCGCTCACTCAGTTTATTTAATTCTAAGAGAGTGCTATTTTCCGGCAAATTAATGGCAATTTGTTCGGGAATAATGGCGGCGCTCAGGTGGCGTGACAGCTCCTCCGCTAAAGCCTCCAAAATTTTTCCAGATAATGGTGCCGGCTTGGTTATGATAGCTAACTTGCCGTTTATAAAGGCTATATCAACAGCTGTAGTGCCCCAGTCGGCCTTTAAGAGCAGCCGCCAGTCTGCGCTATCACAAGTGGCCAGCAAAGCGCTGTATTGCGCTTCATAAGTATTTTGTTGCCAAGCGGCTCTAGCGCTGATGAGCCGGCAATTATCAAGTTTTCTCGCTTTTTGCGCCACCTCCGTGTGGGCACAGCCGGCAATAAGCGGAGTAGCTAAAAAAACTAATAAAAAAACTAATTTATTAAACATTCATCTCTGCCTGTAGCAAGAGTTTTTCCAAAGTTAAGCAAGGCGAGCCCGCCAGCTCCCTGAGGCTTTTAAATTGCATCTCGGCTTCTAAGTCAAGCTCCCCGTTAAAACTAGCCTTAATAAGCGTATTTTTAGGAGAATTTTCCTCAGGCACAAACTCTATAGCCGTGCTTTTGTAGCCATTAATGCGCAGCAAAAGAAGGCGCAGGGCATCGGTAAAAGTAGCGGCACTTTGGCGCCTTAAGTGCGGTGTATTCATGAATACAGCCAGCGGGCCTGAGGCTTTTTCCAAGGCCTTTTTCTCCCAAAAAGCAGCCAGTTCGGCTTGGCAACAGGGGGCGGCGGCGATAAAATCCGCTTTATTTTTTATGCCGTAAAAAAGAGCCCAATCGGTGGCTGTATTGCAAGCGTGAAGAGCCAGTAATACATTGATTTTTTGCGGAATCTCTGCTTCTTCCAGCTTTTGGCATTTAAAGGTTATAAGTTCGGAAAGCTCAAGCTGCGCCGCTCTTCTCTGGCACTGCTTTATCACCGGTTCATTAAAATCCAGGCCGATAATCTGCGCGTCGTGCTTTAGATAATGGCGGTAATACCAGGCCAAAAGAAGCGATAAATAAGAGCGGCCGCAGCCGCAATCAATAATAACAGGCTGGGCATATTTTTGATTGAGAGCCTGTAAATCGGGGAGAATCAGCCGCACCATTTGCGAAATTTGCCAAAATTTACGCATACTTTCCGGCGTCATCTCTCCATGCGCCTGCATGAGCCCCATAGCGCGCCAGAGCGGGGCATCATCCACGGGGTGGAGTAGCAGGCGGCGCCCTCCCAAAAGGTGGGCCTGACGTTCCGGCGTCCAAAACTCCGCAGCGCGCTTTTTTATTTCATTAAGCCATTCTGCTTGCATCGCTTTAATCTCAAAAAGGGGCTTTATTCCCCCAAAATTATGGGCTATACTACCCAAATTGTGGGCTTTTCCAAGGAGAAAACGCATGAAAAACAAAATAACTACTCTGCTGGCAGCCATAGCATTAACAATTTCTTTGGGTGCCGGTAGCGCTGTTGCCGCCCCCAAAGCCGCTGCTGCTGCCAAGGCCGAAGCCGGGAAAAATGCCAAGGAGTTCAAGGGAAATATTGTAGGCACATACACGGTTACCGGCAATACCCCTGGGCAAAATGGCCAATATACCGGCAAAGTGGTCATTAAAAAAACCGATGATACTTATCAAGTTAGTTGGACGCTTGGCGAAGAGAGCAATTTTGGCACCGGCCTTTTAAATGGCGATACCTTTGCTGTGGCTTACACTAACAGCAAAGGCAGCTTTTTTGGCCTGGTGCTTTACAAAGTGAGCCCGGATGGCCGCACTATGGAAGGCATGTGGACTATGGCCGGAGCTAATCTCTTTGGCACCGAAAAGCTGGTAAAAGAGCTGCCCGGAGCGACCGGACTTTAATGGCTCTCCCCAAAGTTATTGCTATTGTCGGCCCGACATCCATCGGCAAAACGGCAGCTGCTATTGATTTAGCCGAAAAATATAACGGCGAGGTGGTTACCTGCGATTCGGTGCAGGTTTATGCCCAAATGGATATCGGCAGTGCCAAGCCCACTATAGAAGAGCGCCGCGGTATTCCCCACCACATGATTGACCTGGTGCCGGCCGGCGGCGAGTATAATGCCGCCCAATATGCCGTAGATGCCGCTAAAGTAATAAAAGATATCTTGGCGCGCGGTAAATGGCCGATTATTGCTGGCGGCACCGGCCTCTTTTTGCGCACTTTATTGCACGGCATTATCGAGGCTCCGGAGGCCGACCAGGCCCTGCGCGCCGAGCTGGAAAATGCCGAAAAGGCGGAGCCGGGCTATTTGCGTCGCCGTCTTATGGAGCTGGATCCGCCAAGTGCCGAAACGATAATCGGCAATAATATCCCGCGCTTAATTCGCTCTATTGAAATAACGCTCTTAAGCGGCAAGCCGGCGAGTCTATGGCGAGCTGAGCACGCTTTTAAGGAAGAGCCCTTTCCCGGGACGCCGGTGATTATGCTCGATGCCGAGAGCACCTGGCTGCATGAGCGGCTGACTAAACGGGAGCAGGGCATGGTAGATAGCGGCCTGCGCGAAGAAATACAAAATCTCTGGCAGGCCGGGGTTTCTCCAGAGTGGCGGGTGTGGAATGCGCTCACCTATCGCCAGGCTTGCGATTATCTCAAAGGCAAAATCAAAAAAGAGGAGCTTTTACCGGCTCTCGTCAATGCCAACTGGGCCTTCGTGCGCCGCCAGCGCACCTGGTTTCGCAAAGAGAAAAATGTCATCCACATCGACGTTACCGGCCGGCCGGAGCAGGCAGCGCGGCTCATTGCGGAAGCGGTATCGCTGTAACTTTTTTAGCGGAAAATTATTGGAAATTTTAATCAGAAATTGATCTTCACGCCCACATTAAAGGAGCGTGAACTGGGAGTATCCAGCCCGGAAGCACCGAAGTTGAGGGAGACCTTGTCTTTGTAAGAAATCCCGGCTGAGGCGTTTACCAGCGGATTGCCGGAGGTGAAGCCGCCGCTTATGGAGCCGGTTAATTTCCAATCATCTTTAATAGTTACTTTGCCCTGAACATTCCAAAGGAAATCCTCGCCATAGCGAGTATCAAAAATAGTTATCGGCGCGTAAAGGTTAGCCGAGAGGGCAAAATTATCTCGATGATAGGTGGCGCCTATTTCGGCAAATTGGTTGATTGCCGGCGGTGTCCACTGCTGGAAACGGCCCATCAGCAAATTAGCTGCACTGTGAGCCACATCCACGCTCATGGTATAATCGGCAGATAAAGTTAAATCTTTGCGGGCATCCCACTCAAAATGGTTGTGCGAGGTGACATCTATATCGGTGTCCATGATAGTCATACCGAGAGACTCAATCTTGCCGCCCTGGTGGAAATAAATGGGAATAGCTACTGTGCCGTCCATAGTGGAGCTAAAGCGCAGAGTATTGTCTTTCCAGGAGTTGGCATAAATATCGGTATTCCAATTGGCGCCCAGAGCCAGCATGTGCATCGGTGAGGCAGTGCTGCCTGAATCGCCGGCATCACGCACGCCCATTTGCGGCATATAGCCATAAGCCAGGCTGAGCTGGAAGTGGTCATTAAAGGATTCGCGCGCGGCAATCCAGAGAGCGCCGTTTTGGCCGCCCATATTGCCGCCTATGCCGGAATTTCCCAAGCTTGGCAAATTATAGCGGGCATCAATTTGCAAGCCGATATTGTTGAAGCTGACCGAGCCGGCCGCTTTTTCGTTATCAATATCAAAGCCGAAGGACACCGGCTTGCCGTCTTTGTTGTCGATATTTATAGAATATTTGCTGCCATCACGCGTGCCGCTGATAAAGCCTTTGAGTTCTTCGCCATGGTGAGTGCGCACCCGCTTTTCCACATAAGCGCTCTTATCGGCTTCGGCGTTGTTCCAAATCCAGAAATTATTGGCAGAGGGGAGGGCTTTAGCTAGCGCTTCTTCAAAAGAATCGGCCCCAAGTTCGTGAATTTTACCATATTCGGCAATATTCCATTTGCCGGTATCTTTGTCTTTGTAAAAGCTGACAACGTGGAAACAATCGGGCTCGGCATAAGCCACGGCTTTGGCTTCATAGCCGAGTTCATTCAGCATATAGGTCTTGGTGATGGCATCTTCGCGGCAAACGCCTTTCTTGCTTTGAAAGGCCTCCAGCACCGAGTAAGCAAAAACATCAAGGCAGTGGCTGTAATCATAAGTGAAGCTATCAGCCCAGATAGAGGCTACATCAGAGGCATCAGAGAGATTGTTATGAATCCAATTGCGAAAATCTTCCGGAGTAGCATTATCCGGCAGGTCGCTTTGGATGTGTTTGCCTCTGGTATTTACAGAATGCCAGGTTTCATCGAATTTGGCGCCTTGGCTGATAATACCTTTAGTATTATGATAATTAGGCTCAACTAGGCTGTTTTTGGCAGTCATTACCACCGATTGCTTTTTGGCCGGAGTGGCTGATTTTTCAATAGTATCAACAGGTTCTCCTGTGGCTTGCGACTCTTTTGTGCCTTCCGTTTTATCGGCTGCCGGAGCATCGTTAACTGCTACCGGCTCGGTATAAGTATTAGTATAAAGCGGGTTTACGGTATTATTGGCAGAACCTATTGCTGACATCTAAACCTCCTCCGTAGCAGTAAAAACCTGCTAAGTGCATTTATTATCGGTGGAAAATTTTTTTTGTCTACAAAAAAAGAGCTTAAAAAGTGAAGAAAGCGGTCACAGTGGCGCTGGCAAATTCATTGGTATGAGCCGAAGCTTTGAAGTTTAAGCCATAAGCGCCTTTTTTGCTGATGCCAAGCTCGGCATTGAAGATGGCACTTTCAGAATCAAAAGCCCCACCAGCGGAGCCTTTCAATTGCCAACCGTTTTTAAGAGCGGCTTCGGCTTTTACATCCCAGCGGAAACTTCTCTCATAGCGGGTATCGCTAATACTTATGGGCATATAGGCATTGGCAGAGAGCTTTAGGTCTTTGGTGTTGTACTTAAGACCAAATTCGGCATATTGGTTGATTATCGGCGAAAAATCACCGCCACCAGATAAAATAATATTAGCTACAGTGTGTGCGGCATCAAAACTGGCAGTGTAACCGGCTGAGAGGGAAAGGCCGTTGCCGGCATCCCAGTCCAACTTGTTTTTCCAGGTCACATCAGCGTCGCTGTCCATGAGCGTTCTCATAAGTGCCTTGAATTCAAAGGAATTATCAAAATAAAACGGTGTTGACAGAGTGCCGTCAATAGATGAATTGAATTTCAAATCCTCGGCCGGAGAAGTATAAGAAACCACATCTTCATGCCATTTGGCGCCGATAGCCAGCATGTGCTCATTATTTTCCGGAGCGTAGCCATAAGCCAGGCTGAGCTGCGCATTATCGCCGATTGATTTGCGCGCCGCTGCCCAAATAGCGCCGTTTTGGTCGCCCATTTTGCCGCCAAAGCCCATTATTGAGGGCAAATTATAGCGCGTATCCAAGGTGAGGCCCAGTTTTTGGGAAGAGGCGGAAACAGCCAGCTTTTCTTCATCGGCATCGGCTTTTAGAGTAATAACTTCATCGCCTTTGAGTTTAAAAGTTTGCTTAACCAGCGAATAATCTTTTTGTGTGCCGCTGATAAAGCCTTTCATTTTTTCGCCGCCGGCGGTGCGCACTCTTCTTTCAATGTAAACATTACCGGAAGAGTCTTGGTTCATAACCCAGCAATTTTTTGAAGATTCAGGCAAAGTTTGTTTTAAAGCGGCATTAAAAGTGGAGGCTTTTAATTCTTTTTGCTCACCGCCTTCGTTTACATACCAAGTGGTTTTGGTCTCCTTGGTCTCGGTGCCATCTTCTTTGGTGGTGACGACAACTTCTTCTTTTTTGCTGAAAGTGGCTACATGAATTTTGCCGTCGGCATCGGTATAAGCTACCGGTTTATTTTCGTAAACATGGTCATTAACCATGCTCATGTTGGTGGCTTTTACTTCCGGCAGACCTTTTTCCAAATGCTCTTTTAGTTTTTTAATGGCGAAATCATTAAGGGCATCTTCGGCGGCATCGGCGGCTTTATCCAGCCCGTCGTTTACGGCTTTATCAATATTCTCGTTAATGATGGTGCCCTTGGGACGCAAACTCTTGATGGTTTCCTTGAGAGTGGCCGGCTTTTGGTATTTTGGCAGAGGCAGATTACCGATTGGCTTTTTGGGGGCCGCCGGCCCGCGCAGCAAGAGGCTCTGGCCATAGGTAGCACCGGAGTCAAGAGTATCAACATCAGCAGGTTTAGCACCGCTTTCGGTGGCAGCTTCGGGGGATATTTGCTGCTCGCCGGGCTGAATAGCCGTATTTTCCGCCGGATCGGGGTAATTGGCACTTGTAAGGGGATTCAACATATTACCTGTGCTACCTATTGCTGACATCAGCCACCTCATCTCGGTGATAAACACCACCGCTCTCGCCAATTATCGGAATAAGAAGAATTTTGTCCATTAAAAATAGCCGATTTTTTGCAATTAACTAATTTTTAGCTAAATAATCTGCCGGATTTGGGAGGAAATATGCTGATTTTAGCTTCTGCCTCACCGCGGCGCCGTCTTTTACTTGAGAGTGCCTGCTTAAAATTCCAAGTTTTAACGGCGGATATCGACGAAGAACATCATTTTGGCGAAGAGCCGACAGAGTATGTAAAGCGTTTGGCCTATTCCAAGGCGTTGGCTGTAGCTCAAAAAACGGCGGCTGCCGATTTTGTCCTCGGGGCCGATACCACAGTTGTTTTTGGCAGTGAAGTGCTGGGAAAACCAAAAAACAACGCTGAAGCAGAAAAAATGCTCCTTCTCCTATCGGGGCAGACACATCAGGTTCACACAGGTTGGGCCATTATTCATGGCGATAAAAGCCTGGTTGCCGTGGAGAGTACGGCAGTTTCTTTTAGAAAACTCTCGGCGGCGGAAATAGCCAAATATATTGCCAGCGGTGAGCCTTTTGACAAGGCCGGTGGCTATGGAATCCAGGGGCTTGGTGGCACATTAATTGACAGAGTCTCCGGTTCGTATTCCAATGTTGTTGGTTTGCCGCTCGCCGAAGTTTTAGGCGGGCTCAGGCAAATGGGGGCCATTTAGCGTTATGGAAAGTGAAAAAGTCATAAAAGATCGCCTTTATGCAGTGGAAGAGCGCATCACTCTGGCTTGCCAGAAGTGTGGTCGCCAGCGCTGCGAGGTCAATCTTCTGGCTGTTACCAAAACTATGCCGCCGGCCGTTTGTCGGGCAGCGCTCTCGGCTGGGCTCAGTGCTTTTGGTGAGAGTTATGTGCAGGAACTGCGCCCTAAGATGGCGGCTCTTGCTGATGAAAAGGCTATTTCCTGGCATTTTATCGGCAATTTGCAGAGCAACAAGGCCAAATATCTGGAAAACTGCGCTCTTATCCATTCGCTTGATTCTCTGGAAACGGCCAAAGAGCTTGGTCGCCATGCCAAAGAGGCCAAAAAAGTTTTGGTGGAAGTTAATTGCGGCGAGGTGCAAAAGGGTGGGGTGCCTCCAAAAGAATTGCATGATTTTATTA
The DNA here is from genome assembly GCA_016283195.1 of Deltaproteobacteria bacterium. Taxonomy (GTDB): domain Bacteria; phylum JAEEML01; class JAEEML01; order JAEEML01; family JAEEML01; genus JAEEML01. The sequence continues at coordinate 38,127 of JAEEML010000167.1, forward strand.
GCAAACTTTTGGACTACCCCAATATAGAAGTTTGTGGGCTCATGACTGTGCCACCCCTTGCGGCCACTGAAAGTGAGCTTAGCGGCTATTTTTCCGCGCTGGCCAAAATGCGCGACGAACTGGCTGCAAAATTGCCCTTAAAAGCCTCTTTTAAAGAGCTCTCTATGGGCATGAGCGCCGATTTTGAATTGGCTATTGCCGCCGGGGCGACTTGGATTCGCCTAGGCAGTATCTTATTTGGACAAAGAAATGCGGCCCGTTGGTGGCAGCAGTAAAGGTGGAAGATAATGAAAATCACGCCGATTGATGTGCAACAACAATCATTTAAAAGCAAGTTTCGCGGCCTTGATCCGGTTGAGGTGGCCTCATATTTGGAGCTTGTAGCCTCGGAAATGGAAGAGATTATCGCCGAAAATCGCCGCTTAAAAGATGAAATAGCTCTGCGCGACCGCGAAATTACTCAATACAAAGAGCGCGAATCGGCTATTAAAGCCACTATGTTGGCCGCCCAAAAAGCCACTGACGAATTGCGCGATCAAGCTAAGAGAGAAGCGGAAATTCTCATTAACGAGGCCGAGCTAAAAGCCGAAAAGATTTTGCAAAACGCGCATGAACGCATGGTGGCCATTACCGAAGAGCTGGGCGATTTAAAGCGTCAAAAAATGCAATTTCAGGAGAGCCTGAGGGGGATTATCAGCGCCCATAGCAAGCTTTTAGCGCTAAATGACGAGCTCGCTGAAGAGGCGCGGCGCAATGATAATGTCACTTATTTAAATGCCTCGAAAAACGTGCGCTTTGATGGCCAAATGGCGCGTTCGGCAGTTTCGGCCGGTTAAAAAATGGCCGCCTCTTTTTTGTCGCCCCATAAAGAAGGTGTTGTAGTTACTGTTTGGGTTGTGCCCGGTAGCAAAAAAACAACTTTGGCCGGTTTATACGGTGATTTTTTAAAAGTAAAAGTCACTGAGCCGCCGGAAAGCGGGCGCGCCAATAAGATGGTTCTCTCTTTTCTTGCCGGCCTTTGCGGTATTCCCGCCGCCGATGCTCTTCTCCTAAGCGGCGCCAGCTCGCGCAATAAGCGAATTTTGCTCAAAAATGCTTCAATAGATGTGGTTAGCGATAAATTGCGGGCAGACGGAACGGGCGGATGAATCAGCAAACGGCGCTGTTATGGGCCGCCGCTGTGTGACTAAATTTACCAGGTAGATTTCTTTTGTTTGATAATTTTTTTGATGTCTTTTTCACCAATCCAGGCTTTTTTAGCTGTGGTGGTGTTGTGCAGTTCCATGGTGATTTGGTAGGTTTTGGCTTGCAAATTGTCTGATTGATCGAGCATCATATTAATTTGCCCAATGAGTACAAAGTCCACGCCGGCTTCATTGCCGATATCCGGGGCGCTGTCATCGGAGACAAAGCCAGAGGCGCCTTCTTCCTGCTCGGCCCGCAGTTGATTGATTTCATCGGTTTTGGCTTTGAATTCAATTTCGCCGCTGTTGAGCAAAGCGCGCTCAATTTGCTTAGTGAAAACATTGACATCAATATGTTCGCGCGAACGGTTCTTCACGAGGCGCACGCGCACTACCGGGGCGCGCCCTGCTTCCTCTTTAAACTTGTTCAGCCAGGGGCGGGAGAGACAATCGTTAATCATTTCCTCGGCCACCAGGCGAGCATCGGTATCATTCCAACGGCCGCTGTAATCGGTGACTTCATCGGCCGAAGTGCGTTGTACGGTGCGATTGCCGCCGCCGCAGGAAACCACAGGCAGGGCAAAAGCTAAGAGCAGAGCGGGGAGAACACAGTTAACCATTTTTTTCATTATAGAACCTCCTTTATAAATATGCCTACAGGCTTTTTACTTTCTTGATTTTTTAATTTTGGCGCGCATTTCATCCATCATATCTTCCATCTCTTTCATTTGTGAAGCAATGAGATCATCGAAGGTATATGGACGCTTTTCGGTTTCGTAATGGGGTTTGGCCCGCTCAGGATTTAGTTTTTGGCCGCGTACTTGTTCTTTAGCCTGAACTTTTGCTGACGGCGGGGGGACATTCTCCATTTTTTGGGAAACTTTTTGTTTGTCTTTATTGCTATCGACAGTCACGGTGATGGTGATTTGCGGTTTTTCCTGAGCAGTAGCCGGCTTAGCCGGCTTGTCTTCCGCTTGGGCTACAGTAGCCGGTTTTGGTGCTTCGGGCTCTTTGGGAGTTTCGGTGGCGGCAGTTTTGGGTTCATCTTTTACTTTTACTTCTGCCGGCTTGTCGTTTTTGGGAGCTTCTGCCGGAGCTGGTACGGCTTTATTTTCTGCTTTTTTAACTTCTGTACTGGCTAACATGGCCTGGGCAGCCTGTTCCTGTTCCTGTTTGGTGGCGTAAGCTATTTTGGTGCCGATAGAGTTAAGCCAATTTACAGCTACAGATGATTTTAAAGAAAAGTTGATATCGGTGATGGTGAGGCCATCGCCTGATTTGCGGGCGATCATGGTGTTGATACCAACCATGTTGGCGTTGTCATCAAGAAGTGGGCCACCGGAGTTGCCGCGGTTAACAGAGGCTTCGGTTTGGAAGACATCTTTGCCTTTGATGCGGTTAAAATTGGCAATAACTGTGGAAATTGTGCCGGTAGTGAGAGTCCAAAGACCGCCCTGTTCCGGGTGACCGACGGCTACCACCGAGTCACCGACTTCTACGGCATCAGGGTCGGCAAAATTGATGGTGGTGAGATTGGTCGGGGGGTTAAAAATTTTGCACAGAGCCAGATCCAGCTCCTCTTTGGGACTCCAGTTGGAGCAGGAAAGTTGATAACGCTGGCGCAAATCGACTTTGTTGTCGCCGGTAATGCGCTCCGGTTTTAAAAAGACATAGAGGGTTTTAAATGGCTTTTGGGATTCATCGCTGATAACAACATGGGCATTGGTGATGACGTGACCGTCGGCAGAAATGATGGAACCGGTACCGACACTGGCGCTCTTGTTGTCATCAGAGCCCATGATGAGTACTACGCCCTGGCCGCTTTTTTTGTAAATCTCCTTTGGGGTCATGGCTATGGCAGTTGAGGTTAAGAACAACAACATCGACAGGTTACAAACTAAAAATTCCTTCATGATATTTCTCCTGGTTAGTTGAACACAGAAACAGGATACGCCACAAATTACTACTTCTCGAACTTTAGGGCAATAGGAACTTTTTTGACACAGCGGGATTTTGTGCTTAAGATCACAGTTTTGGAGGTATGGCATGAGTTTAGAGGGGCAAATTAGTGATCTTGAAAGCATGATGAGCGAGGCTATGCTGGATGATGGCGGCAGCTCTCTGCCTGATAATCCCTTGGATTTGGCGGTGAGCGAAATAGCCGATTGGCCATCGGTAGCCGAAGTTTTGGCTTTTTATTCGCAGGGCTTGCCTCTTTCCATAAAAAATGAGCTCATAGCTCTTTGCCAGGAGTTGACTAAAAGTGCCGGTCCTAATCCCAATCTGGCGGTGCAGGTAGTGCGTTTCCCCGTTTTGGGCGGCTACACCACCAAAGAGGCTGTTTCGGTGATAAAAGCCGCTCCGAGGCGGCGCAGCGGGCTCACCAGAGATATTTCCGGCGTTAGTCTGCAAGCCAGAGCGCAAAAGCCCAAAGCTTCTGCCCCAAAAGTTGCGGGCGGGGCGATGCCTGTACCCAGCACTAAAAAACTGGCTCAGCTGGAAAAACAAGCCGGCGCACTCTATGTTACCTGGAAAAAAGAAGAAGAGGGCAGTCCACGCTTTTTGGCACTTAAACCGCAAGTTTTACATGCCTGGAAACAATTGGAAGCGGGGCTCCAAAGCCGCCTGGAATACCTCAAAAAAAACAGTGGGGAAAATAGCCGTGCGATTTTGGGCTATCAGAAGGCACTCCATAAAGTTTCGGCCATTCTTAATAGTTTTTAACCAAGTTCGGCTTCCAAAAGCGGAGAAAGCGCCGAGAAGAGCTTGGCGGCTTTGTCCTTAAATTTGGTGCTTTTGATATAATATTCTTGAAAATCATGGGAAAAAATTCTTTCCGGATGCGCCTTGCAACCGGAGAGGCTCATAATCATCAGCGGCGAGGCGTAAATTTTTTGCTGCACAGGATCTTCCTGGATAAAGCTGTAAAAATGCTTTATAGCTGCCTGGTAATCGCCGTTTTCGGCCAGACACTGGGCTATAGCCATGCTGGGAGTATAAATGGCTCCGCTGATCATGGTGCGCATAAAGGGCACAAAGACACGCACTACCGGCACTTTTAAAAGCGGATGGGTTATATCTATATAACTTACTTCATAGCCGGCCTCCGCCAGATTTTTAACCAGGTAAAGCAAATCGTCGCAGAAATCACCAGATGCCTTATTTTCTAATGAATCAAAAGAGATAGTTTCTTTGGCTGCCTCCAGCATGTGGCGGTTGTAGGTGGCGAGAAAGCCGCTGTGGTTTTGCGGCAGGGAGGCGGCGATGCGTTCAAAAGCCGTGCCGCACTCTGCAAACTCCTTTTTCTTTATGGAAAGGCTCTCAAAATATTCCGAAAGCGCGCGAATGAGCGCCATTTTGGGGTTTAAGTGGCAGCCCTGGCCAACTCCCTTGGAAATAATAGAATCGCTGTTATTATTAATGACACCGGCAACACAAAAAGTTGGTATGCCAAGTTTCGCGCCTATTTCTAAAATAGTCAGGCTAATGCCGGCTTCTTCCGCGGCGCGCAGAATATTTAAAATATCCGTATCGTTAATAGAGGCAGGGTCTATCCGGCGCGGCGGCCGTTCATCCATAAAGAGGCGGCAAACATTTTCCCGCTCTATTACTTCGCAAATGCCCTGCACCAGAGCCTCCGGCAATTGGTTGCCGGCGGCCAGGCCGTTGGAGGTATAAGTTATATTGTGCCAAGTAATAGGATATGCTTCAAGAGTGCTTGTGGTTAAATTTTGAGCACTTATCCATTTTTGCGGCATGGCGAGAATTTCCGGCAGCAGGTGCTCATAAGCCGCTTTATCCTTTAAATTGGCCAAAAAATAATCGGCACTTAGTAGAGGCCCTTTTTCCTCTGATAGCTCGTTATAGCTGGCTATGCGGTAGCCCGGAGCATCCCGGTAGGCAAAATTGAGCCAGCTTAAGCGCTCGGCGAGTTCCATAAGTCCGCTGGCCTCAGCTTGCGCTTCTTCCAAGCCTTTGCCGCTGGCCGCAAAGCCGTCAAAAGAAGTTTTAAATGAATAGCTGCCGTTTATAACCGGCTGGCGTTTTTCCGATATAAGTTGTTTGCCGGCCGAAAGAAGAGGCAGAGTTTCCTTGATGCGGGCTACTGTTTCCGCCGGCGGGCGGCATTTATCCAAAGAGCCGTTAAATGTTTTGGGGCAACTTTTAAATTGCTTTAAAAAGGAGAAATTAGTATTCATCATGCGGCCTCTATCAGTTACGACCAAGGCCGTAAGTATAGCAGTTAGAATTGGCAGAGGCTACTGTTTTTGAGGAGAATTTGGATGGTTAAGTCCTTTGTTGGGCTGGATATAGGTGCGGAAAATATTAAAATAGCTATTCTTGATGAGGATGATGATAATCGGCTTAATATTTCTTCATGTGAGCTGATTCCGCATTTTAAAAACCCCCAGACAGTGCTTAAAAAATGGTTTTTAGAGCATAAAAATACCACTTTTGCCGGAGCGGCTGTTACCGGGCGGCTGGCTCGTATTTGCAATACTCAAAATGTGCCGGTTTCTGTGGCTCTTGCTGCCGGTGTGCGCCATATTTATCCGCAAAAAGAAGAAGTTACGGTTATCAGTATCGGTAGCCGCGGTTTTGGTGTTTTGGAAATACATAAAGACCGGGAAAATTGGCAGGAAAATAGCCGCTGTTCGCAGGGAACGGGCAATTTTTTGCGCCAACTTACGGAGCGTTTTTCTCTGAGTGTAGAAGAAGCGAGTAGCCTTGTGGCCGATGTAAAAGAGGCGGCCAAGCTTTCCGGCCGCTGCCCGGTTATTCTAAAAACCGATATGACCCATTTGGCCAATAAAGGGGAGAGCAAAGAGCGCATTTTGGCCGGTCTTTTTGATGCCGTGTGTGAAAATGTCCTGGCGCTCGTAAAGGTGCGCCTGGCGCCCAAAGAGGTGCTTTTGGCCGGTGGGGTGAGCAAAGCGCCGCGTATCCAAAAGACGCTCGCGGCCATGTTGGCCGGGCGGGGAATGACACTTTTGCCGGTAAGTGAAGAATATCAACTATTTTATGAAGCTCTCGGAGCCGCTTTATGTGCCCAAAAGCATGGCTATGAAGCGCCGCCGGATGTGAGCTCTTTATTCAAACCGGCGGAGAATAGCGGATTTTGGTCTTTGGCGCCGCTAAGCCAATTTACAGCTAAAGTAAAGCGCCTGGATTACCCCATGCCCGGCCTGTTAGAGCAGGAAAAACTGGTGCTGGGCTTTGATATCGGTTCAACCGGCGCCAAACTTCTGGCCTATGATATAGCACAGGAAAAGCCGCTTTGGAGCTCATATCTACCAACCAACGGTGATCCATTCGGGGCCTCTATAGCCCTTTTAAAAAACTTTTTGCAAGCCGGCGGCCGGAGCGAAAAAGTGCTGGGCTTTGGCGTCACCGGCTCCGGTCGGGAGATAGTCGGCTCGCTGCTTAAAATCGCTTACGGCGAAGAATATGTATATATTATCAATGAGATAGCCGCGCATGCCACTGGCGCCTCCTATTATGATGACGCTGTGGATACCATCTTTGAAATAGGTGGTCAGGATGCCAAATATATTCGCCTTGATCATGGGCAGATTTTTGATGCCGCCATGAATGAGGCTTGCAGCGCCGGCACCGGCTCGTTTTTGGAAGAGCAGGGTGTGCGCCTGGCCGGTATAGCCAGTATTAGCGATATGAATGAAGCTGCTCTTAAAGCTGCTTCTTCTGTCTCTTTGGGGCAGCACTGCTCGGTATTTATGGCCGAAAATATAGATGCTGCCATCGCGGACGGCTTTGATACCGGGGCGATTATCAGCGGCCTTTACGATTCGGTAATTCAAAATTATTTAAACAGAGTGAAGGGCAACCGCTCAATTGGCAAGCGCATATTTTGCCAGGGAATGCCCTTTGCCGCTGCAGCTTTGGCCGCCGCTGTGGCCAGGCGCACGGAATGTGAAGTGGTGGTGCCGCCGCATCCGGGAGTTATCGGCTGCCTGGGCATTGCCATTCTGGCCGGCCGCGCTTTTGCCGGATCGCAGCATAATCCGCTTGATTTGCAAAAGATTCTTTCGGCCAAGCTGGTGCTGAAAGATAATTTTATCTGTAATTCCACCAAAGGGTGCGGTGAGCCGGGCAACCATTGCCGTATAGACAGATTAAAAATTCTCCTGGAAAATAAAGAGCAGCGCTTTATCTGGGGCGGCAGTTGCTCGCTCTATGACCGCGGCACCAGAGAGCGCAAGTTGCCCGATTTGGCACCCGATCCCTTTAGAGAGCGCTCTAGGCTCCTAAATGATGACAGTGAATTTTTAAGGCGCGGCCGGCCGCTGGTGGCTATGAGCAGCGAATTTATTTTGAGCAACCTCTACCCATTTTTTAAAACTTTTATCTATGAGCTGGGTTTTGATTTGCTCCTTAGTCCGCCCGGCGATACGGCAGCCTTAAAACGCGGCATCGAGGAGGCCAGTGTTCCCTATTGTGCGCCGCTGCAACTTTATAGCGGCGTGATGTCTGCTCTTTTGGAAAAGCAGCCGGATTACCTTTTTCTGCCGATGCTACGCGATATTCCGCGCGCTGAGAGCGAGCCTTATTCCACCGCTTGTCCGCTTTCCCAGGCCAGTGCTGCGCTTTTGAAATTTACTTTGCCGCCAAGCGAAAAAACAGTTCTATTGCGGCCGGTTATCGATATGGGTACCGGCAATCTCGAATCGCCAATGTTTATAAATAGTTGCGAGCGTTTGGCCGCCAGCCTCGGCGCCGATAAAAAAGCGGCTTTAGCGGCCTATAAAGCGGCGCTTGTTAAACAAAAAAGCTTTTACGCCTCCTGTAAGGCAATAGGGCAAAAAGCTCTCGAATATGCGGCTAAAGAGCACATAATTCCGGTGGTTGTTATTGGCCGTTCTTATACTATTTATAACAATATACTTAACAGCAATGTGCCCAATATATTGCGCGCTCAAGGGGCTCTGGCCATACCGGTTGATTGCTATCCGGTAAATGATGATACGCCTGTTTTTGCTGATATTTTCTGGGGTTATAGCCAGCAGGCGCTTAGAGCAGCCCACCAAATACGCCGCCACAAGGGAGTTTATAGCGTTTTTTGCTCCAATTATTCCTGCGGGCCGGATAGCTTTACTTTGCAATTTTTTACTTACATTATGGAGAACAAGCCCTGCGTTATTATAGAAACCGACGGCCATAGCGGCGATGCCGGCACTAAAACCAGGCTTGAGGCCTTTTTAAGCTGTGTGGAGGCCGAAGAAGAGGCTGAGAGAATAGCCGCCACAGCGCGAAAAACTAACGATTTTACAGAGATATTGGCAAATAATATTTCTCTGCCCGCTACCATTACCCAGAAGAAAACACTGCTTATCCCCCGCATGGGGCATAGCGCCGAAGTGGCTGCCGCCGGTCTCCGCGGGGAAGGGCTTACAGCTGAGTGTCTGCCGGTGCCGACTCGCGAAACTTTGGAGCTGGGGCGTAAATACACCTCCGGCAAAGAATGCCTGCCGATGATTCTGACTCTGGGCGGCATATTGGAGCGCGCCGCCAAGGGGCCTTCTGCGGAATTTCTGGCCTTTTTAATGCCGCTGGCTCATGGCCCCTGCCGCCTGGGCTGTTACAATATGCTGGATAAAATTGTTTTTGAAAAACTTAACTTAAAGCAAAAAATCAGCATTGTAAGTCCGCCTGATTATAACTATTTTGAGGGACTTAGTACCGGAGCGGCCATTAAAATTCTGGCCGGTTTTGTCACCGGCGATTTGCTCTGGGATATGCTTTACCACACGCGGCCGGTTGAAAAGGAAGCCGGAGCGGCGCAAAAAATATTCTCCGCGGCTTTTGCTAAATTGATCACCATGATGGAGAGCGAAAAAGCGCCGGATATAGTTCACGCGCTGGCAACTGTGCAATTTGGCAATATTTTCGGCCTTACCGATCTTTTGGCGGAAACGGCAGACAAGCTAGCGGAAATAAAGGATTTTAGTAAAAAATTGCCCACAGTGGCCGTGACCGGTGAGATATATGTGCGCTGCGATCCGTTTGCCAATAACCATGTGATTGAAGAGCTGGAAAAGCGCGGCATCAGAGTAAAATTTTCGGCTTTCAGCGAGTGGATGGAATACATAGATTGGGCCAAAAGGCGTCGCTACGGCGAGGGCCACCTGCCAACTCCTTATAATCCCTTTACCGCCCGCATAAGCAGCGCGGTACAAAAAACAATATTCAGCCGCTTATATGCCGTTCCGGCTAAAAAATTGCACTGGGAAGAGCGCACCGCTGTTACCGATTCTCTTGCGGCTGCCGCTCCCTATATGCCGAATGAGCTTTACGGCGAAACCTGCCTCACCATTGGCGGGCCAACATTTGATTATCGCAAGGGAGAAGTCCTGGGCGTGGTCAGTGTAGGGCCGCTGGAATGTATGCCTTCCAAAATAGCCGAAGCGGCTTTAAAAGAAGTGGAAAAAGCCGAGCGCTTAATAGCTATCTCGCTGCAATTAAACGGTGATCCCGTTGACCCAGCAATTTTGGATGCCTTTGCATATCGGGTAAAAGAGCGTTTTTCCTGCTTAGGAGAAAATAGGGAAGGTTAAGGGGCGAGTGGCGCTTCGGTAATTTCTTTGGCCTGAACAGCCTCAGCTTTTTTCAGTTTTAAAAGAGCAGAGAGCAGGTAATCCTGGTAATTTTCCATAAGAAGCTCATATCCGATATCCACTTCGCCCATCGCGCGGCTCATCTCCTGCTGCCCGGGAGTTTTAGCGGTAATACAGCGGGCATCCAGGTCATGTAGCTTTTTTTGCCAGGCCTGGTGCCAGTCTTTCCAAAACTTTTTCAGTGTGCGCGGGTCGTTTGGAGTAGCCAGTTTTTCGCTAAATTGCTGATGCAGGTCTTTATAAAGCTCTGCTCGCTCGGTTTTACATTTGATGAGCTCTTCCTGGGTCAAAACTCTGTTTTCCAGCTGGTGCTGCTCTTCAAAAAAAGCTCCCACCACCATAGCGCGCACGAGGACAAAGAGCATAAAAAGGCAAACAGTTCCAAAGGCGGTGTAAACAATCGCCCGGCCCAGCGGATACTTTTTAGCAGGCGATTTTTCTTCTTTTATTTCTTCCACTTGCCGCTCCTTTAGTTGGAGTGTAACTATTTAAAGCGCTTTTAAATCAATCTTCCTCGCCGGTGATTTCCTCTTTTTCATGGCGCGGCGGCTCGCCTTTGCGGGAAGCAAAGACTTCATCAACGAGGCCGTATTCTTTGGCTTCCATAGCGCTCATAAAGAAATCGCGCTCGGCATCCTGGCGCACTTTTTCCACATCTTTGCCGGCATGGTCGGCCAGAATTTGGGTGAGAATTTTCTTCATGCGCAAGATCTCCTGAGCATGAATTTCAATATCGGTGGCCTGGCCCTGAAAACCGGCCGACGGTTGGTGAATCATAATGCGCGAGTGGGGCAGGGCAAAGCGTTTGCCTTTGGCGCCGCCGGCTAAGAGCACGGCGCCCATACTGGCTGCCTGGCCCAGGCAGAGAGTGGAAACATCCGGTTTTATATATTGCATGGTGTCGTAAATAGCCATGCCGGCGGTTACGGCGCCACCCGGGGAATTAATATAGAGGCTGATATCTTTGTCCGGATCTTCGGCCTCCAAAAAAAGCAACTGTGCCACCACCAGGCTGGCGATGGTGTCGTTTATCTCTTCGCCTATAAAGACAATGCGATCTTTAAGTAAGCGGGAATAAATATCAAAAGCTCTTTCACCGCGGTTTGATTGTTCAATAACTGTTGGTACCAAATAACTCATTTTTCAGCTCCTAGAATGTTTGTTTGGCCTTGTCTCTCTTTTGGAGAGATGCGATAATACCTATACCTATTTCTTGGGGAAGGTCAAAGCCCTTTACCAGATAATTGATGTTTTTTTCTAAAAAAGTTATGGGGTCATGAGCTGATGCTGAAAAATTTGGATTTGCCGCAAGAATTTTTGGAACGTATCGAGGAGATAATTCCTCCGGAATACCATGAGCGGCTGGTAGATTTTTTCACTCACGGAGCTATGCCCTCGTTTCGGGTTAATCGCCTTAAAGCCACTGTAAAAGACGTAATAAGCGAGCTTACCGCGGCCGGCTTTCATCCCGAGCCCAAACTCGGTACTTTTGCTTTTTCCCTGCCGTATGAGGAGCGCGAAGCACTAACCCATCACCATCTGGCCGCAGGCGGGCAAATATATATCCAGAGTCTGGCCAGCATGGCAGCGGTTTTGGCCCTTGATGTGCAGCCGGATATGGAAGTTTTGGATACTTGCGCCGCTCCCGGGGGAAAAACACTGCTTATTGCCGATATTTTGCAAAATAGCGGTCGGTTAGCGGCAGTGGAAGCAGTGCGCCCGCGTTTTTTCAAACTAAAAGGGCAGGTGGAGGCTGCCGGAGCCAAGGTGGCTCTTTATCAAAGCGATGCCCGCCTTTTAGGGCGCAAAGTGCCGGCCCGTTTCGACCGGGTTCTGGTGGATGCGCCGTGTTCATCGGAAGCGCGCTTTAAAGCCGGTGACGCTAGCACCTATAACCATTGGAATATGCATAAAATTCATGAAGTTGCCGGCAAACAAAAGGCTATTTTGGCTGCGGCCTGCCGCACTTTAAAGCCCGGTGGTACGCTGGTTTACTGTACTTGTTCATTTGCGCCGGAGGAAAACGAAGCCCAGCTTTCGGCTATTTTGCAAAAAATTCCCTCTCTTCATTGCGTTCCTTTTAAGGCCCCGCTTCCGGCTGTCCCCGGTCTTACGGCCTGGCGTGGTAGCCAATTTCATGCTGAATGTGTAAATTCTCTCAGAATTTTGCCTGGTAGAGAGACACCGGGGCTCTTTATAGCTAAATTGGTGCATTTTAATAGTGGCGAGTGAGCACTATTTTGCGATAATTAAAGTAGCGGATTTTTCCGTTATGCGGAGGAGGTAAAAAATGAGACAGCTTAAAATTTTAACAGCCATGTTGATATTGTCAACGCTGGCTACCGGTTGCAAGCCGCCGGATCCCAAGAAAAATCGGCCGGATCCCGTGCTCAGCCTGATAGTCGCCAGCTCGGATGGAGATATTTCCAGCTCCAATGCCAGTATGGCAGCTTTCCGCGATACAACCATCGCTTTGCGCGTGCTGGCTATGCGCAGTGTGCCCGAAGGTGCCGATGCCGATCTTTACGAAGAAGACGAACTCGGTCCGGCTAAAAATGAGACTGTCAAATGGGAAGTTGTCGGCAATGCCAAAACCTTTCTCAAATTGAGTGATGAGGGCGGTATTACCACAACCGATAGCGATGGTTTTACGATGATGGAGGTGAATATCTCTCCGGAAGCGCGTAATTCCAATTATCAGGTGAGTGCTTCCATCAATGAGGATATCGGTGTTACCTTCTCTTTAAAAGTTAAAGACGTAGAAAAAAATATTGTCATAGAAGGCAGTAATTCCCGCCGTTTGGGTATGGCTCGTTCCGATATGATTCGTGTTTATGTGCGCAATCAGGTCGGCGGCCCCATAGCCAACGAAAAAGTTACTTTGAATGTTATCGACGGCCAGCAAAAATGGGATTCTGCTCACATGGGGCTTAGGCCGGATCCGTTTACCTTGGACAGCAAAGATGAAAACGGCACTGTTGAAAACGGAAGAGATGTAAAACTCTCTGCCGAATTAATAACCAATGCCCAGGGCCTCGCCACTGTTTATTTCTTTACCGGTGTGGCTACAGGTATTCATGAGATAAAAGTCAGCGTGGATGGCGTGGAAGAGCTTTCTACACACACTATAACTTATGAAATTGTCGATTCCACTAGCGGCGCTTGCGAAGTAAACGAAGATTGTTCTTATAGCGAAATTTGCTTGGCTAACCATAAATGCGGTGAGCCGCCTATTCCCTGCGAAGAGCACGAGAAACCGACAGCCGAAAATCCGCCGTGTCCTGCCGGTTTGGTGTGTAGCGCCAAAGGCCAGGATCGTGTTTGTGAATTTGTCTCTTGCTCCGGTGATGATTCTTGTAATGCCGGTAATGGTGGTTCTACAGCGTGTGAAGGCGATTACCAGTGTGCTGCCGGTTCTTATTGCTCTCCCGAAGGAGTTTGCAAAGGCCAAGTTTGTTTTGCTTCCAAGCAAGCCGGCAATTACTGTATTTACCATTATGCTTGTGAAAAAGATGAAGATTGCCCCTCTGTGCACAAATGTGATACCGAGCAGCATTACTGTATTCCATGGGAATTGCCTGATAGCCCTCTGGTTGTAAAGGGAACCTGGTACACCAAATATCACATGGATTTAACTGAAATTTTAGGTATTTTTGGCCCTGGTGGCCCGATTGGCGAGGTTATCACCTTCTTGCAACTTGTTACCGGCCAGGGGCTGGCTGCCAAAATGACCGAGCAATTGGGAAATGGTATAATAGCCGCTATCGGCGCCGGTATTCTCCAATCGGCTATACAGAGTGTGGTTAAAGAATATGTGCCACCGTGGATTACCAATTTAATCAATGTGCTTGGCGATTTTATCAACCTGTTTAACGATATGCGAGCCAATGGCGCCATGGTTGTTTCGCAGCCGATGCAGAGTTTGAATCTCAACGGTAAGATAGTTCAGCGCCCCGGTACTTATCTCTATGCCGGTGAAAGATGGGAAAATGTGATTCTCTATCTGCCTTCGATGCCGGCTTGCAAGGGTATGGGCCGCAACTCGCCGAACTGGCCTGACTGCGCTGCTGTTAATGTGGGTGTTGACGGGCGCGTATCGAATGAATGGAGCGATTCTGATATCCGCATCGGTGTTTACAACAACTCTTTTGAAGGCGAATATATCTATGGTATTGATGATGGCGAGCCGACAAATGATGGTGCCAAAGTTCTCTTTAAAGGGCGTAAAACCGAGATGGAAACTCAGGCGCTTATTATAAATATGCTCGATTTGATTGCTCAGACAGTATCCGCTTCCAGCACTCTCAGCTACAAATCCTTTAGAGAGATGCTCTGTTCATCAAAAGCGGATGCCAGCGGTAAAGTTGATGTTTGTACCCGCGAAAGTTTGGGTGGTCTCATGTGCGATGGGCTTGGTACCGGCATTTCCAAATTGTCTTGTAAGATTGCCGCTGCCGCCTGCCCGTTTGAAGCCAATATCAAGAGCGTAACCACCACTATATGTGAGCCGGCTGCCAGCGCTGCTGCCACTATTTTTGAGCAAAAAATGAAAACCATGGCTCTTGATCTCAATATTACCGACATGGAATGTGAGGCTCCTATCGAAGCAGATCCCAGTGCTGATTATCGCGCCGGTTCTATGGGGGTTGACGGCTCGCGAGTTAATGGTACCTTTAAAGCTAAAGCCAGAATAGAAGAAAGTGGCGGTAGGCCGATAAGCGGTACCTGGGGTGGTCATCGCGATGCCAATGTTATGAAGAATCTGGAAGATTAAGCCGCTTTTTAATTCCTGCTGTTAAGACTTTTTAAATCCCGCTCAGTTTATCATTTAATCTTTGAATACGGTGACTTATTGCTTCGCGCTCGTCGTGAGATAAGGGCAGGGAGGCATACTTTTCGGCCATTATGAGCGCGGCTTTGTAATCAGCCAGATCATGCTCTAAATATTTGCATATTTCCAGCATGGCCAAGTGGTTACCGGGGGCTAACTCGAGCAGGCGTTGCCAGTGGCAAATAGCGGCCGGGCGCCCCTTGAGACGCTTCACGCAAAAGGCCAGCTCTGTGAGATTAGAGAGCATAACATCATGATCTTTAAAGCGTTTATCGGCGGCCATAGCAAATATTGCAGCCGCTTCTTCCGGGGCGCCCTCTTTGCACAGATGGCGACCATAGCTGTAAAGGTCTTCCGCTTGGGCCTGGCCGGCGGCGGCAGCGCGTATTTGCCTGGCTATAGCTGTGGTGAGCGCGAGCAGAGTAAGTATATCTATTTTATTATGGTAAAATACGCGCTCCATGAGCGGGGCGGGCCGCCCGTGCAGGTAATCAAAATATATTTGCGGCACTTCGCCCCCATCTACATCATCGGAACGGTTAATACCCATGACGCACTCTTCTAGGCGCTTTAAATTGCACTCTTTGAGGCGCGTACGCCAAAGGCGCCTGGAAAGGTGAATCAAATCCAGATGGGGGCGATTTTCCAAATCTCCGGCGAGGCGGTTTAAAATGAGGCGGCTTATAAGTAGCGGCAAATCAAAAGTTTTGCCGTTGAAACTCACCAGAGAAGAAGAGCCTAAAAAGGCCATAAAATGGGCCAGCATTGCCGCCTCGCCGGCCGGAGTGCGCACAAAATATTGGCGAATTTGGAAAGAATTGCCCGTGAGGCGGCCCGCCCCGATCATGAACGGCAAAGTGCCGGTGCCGCCGGCCAGGCCGGTCGTCTCTAGGTCAAAAAAGAGTGCGCCGCTCAAATCCTTGGCAAAGCATGCGATATTGGCCGTTAGTTCATTTAGCGCGGCACTGCTGGAGGTGAGCAGAATATCGCCGTGTAAATAGGGGAGATCATAAAAACTATCCACATAAAAAACTTCTCCGGCGGCGCTATTTTCCACATGGGCACCGGGGAGCGACTCGGGATCAAATACGGCGCTTTTAGAATTTTTGGGCTCTCTTTCCTGCGGGGGATCAAGTGGCTCGTTGATGGTAAAACAAAAGGGCTCAGTGCCAATGACAGTTGGTGCTATTTTTTGTAATTTTTTTTGTAAATCAGCTAAGATAGCGCGTTTTTCGCTGGCGGCATTTGAGCTGGTTACCGGCGCTGAGTCCGGCAAAGAAGTTGCTACTGGTTTAGGGGTTTCGACAGGCTCTTTTTTATGCGGAGCAGTATCGCCAAGCTGGCGGATTAATTTATCCTTTAGGCCCATCTTTTCTCAAAATCCTTCCTAGAATGAGGCCCAGCTCAAAAAAGAGTATGAGCGGAATAGCCATGGCAATTTGGCTTATTGGGTCGGCAGGGGTGCAAAGAGCGGCAATCAAAAAGGCCAAAACCACATATATGCGCCGCCACTTACTAAGGCGCTCCGGAGAAATAATGCCCGATATAATGAGCATGGCCACAATGAGCGGCGTTTCAAAAACCAGGCCAAAGGCGAGCAAAAGCTGAATAGCCATAGAGAAGTAGCGTTCCATGGAAATAGTGGCTTCAATGCTATCCGGCAGCCAGGCGATGATAATCTCCATAGTATAGGGTAAAAGAAAAAAATAAGTGGTGGTAATACCGGCCAGAAAGAGCAGTGTGCCAATGGTGATAACCGGCCATAAAAAGCGTTTTTCGCCCTGTTTTAGGCCGGGAGCCACAAAGTGCCAGATTTCTCCCAAAAGGTAAGGAAGAGCCAAAATAACAGCCGCAAAGAGGGCGGTTTTTATATAGGTAAAAGCCTGTTCCAGCGGGCTTATAACCACCATTTTTAAGCCATGCGCATCGGCGATGGTGGTTAAAGGCTTAGCCAAAACGGCATATATTTGCTCGGCAAAGGCAAAGGAGACGAGGGCAAGCAGAAAAACCACAATCAAACTGCGGATAAAAGCCGACCTAAGCTCGCGTAAATGCTGGGTAAAGGGCATTTCTTTCGCGCTTTTTGCTTCTATGTCAGCCATTATTTTGCTCTTTGGGCGGTGTTTTGTCGTTATTCTCGAGCGGCATTTCCAATAAATCGCGTTTTATTTCGGCCTCTGTGTGCCGGAGATCAGCTATAAAACGTGCTACTTTGCCTGCTGCTTTGGGCAATTCTTCGGGGCCCAGCACAATGAGTGCCACTATTAAGATAACGACAATTTCTGTGAAGCCGACCCCGAACATAATAATTGTAGGAAATTAAAAAGGCGAAATATTTTAGCCAACTTTAGACAGGGTGGAAGATACTATTTGCTTGAGATTGCTCATTTTTTCTTGATTCTCTGAATCAAGGTTATTCATAAAAGAGCTGAACTTTGTCTCAAATTGGTCAAAACTGCTACGGCTGTTTTTAGCATATTCCGAAACGTGGCCGATAACCTGATTCATCTCTAAGAGGGCATTGTTGATATCCTGGCAGGCCTTGCTTTGCTCGGTGGAACTGCGCTCAACATGTTCGGAAATAAGGCGCATTTTGTTGGCTGCTTGCACCAATTGCTCACTGCCTCTGGCCTGCTCATTGGTGGCCATGGATATTTGTTGGACATTTTGGGCGATTTTGGTGATAGCTTCGGCTACTTGCTTGGAGCTTTGGGTTTGCTCAACTGTAGCTTGGGCAATGCCTTTAATCATGATCATGGAGTGGCCGACACTCTCCAGAATTTTGCGCAAAGCATTATCGGCTTCGTAGCTCAAAGTAACACCTTGTTCAACATGAACAGTTCCTTGCTCAATAACGCCGACGGCATGTTTGGTTTCGTCTTGGACGCTCTTGATGAGGGCGGCAATTTCTTTAGTGGAATTGCCGGTACGCTCGGCCAGATCTTTAATTTCGTTGGCGACAACGGCAAAACCGCGGCCATGTTCACCGGCCTGAGCAGCGATAATAGCGGCATTTAGAGCCAGGAGGTTGGTTTGCTCGGCAACTTCGTCAATAACGCTCAAAATAGCGCCGATTTCTTCAATTTTGGATTCCAGCGATTTGATGGCCTCGGTAGATGATTCGGAAGTCTCTTTAATGCGGTTGATACCGGCAATAGTGCGCGAGATGGCATCCACACCGTGATCAGCATCTTTGTTGACTTCTTCGCTTAATTTGGCTGTTTCCATGGCGTTGTTTTCTACTTGACGAATGGAAGCATCCATTTGATTCATGGCCGCGGCTGTCTCTTCGGAAAGAGCAGAAAGTTCATCAATATTTCTGGCCACTTCTTTGATGGTGAAGGTCATTTCTTCAATATTGCTGGATGTTTCTTCGGTGGCTTCGGACATTTGTTGAATATGTTCGGTTACCTCGCTGCTACTGGCGACAAGTTCCATAGCTGCAGCCGATGTGCTGTGCGTGGTATTAGCCATTTTGTCGAAAGCATCAACACCGGTGAAAATGGTATTTTTAGCTTTTTGTAAAGTGCCGCTAAGGTCTGAATAATCAATTTTTTCGCTGGCGGCTGTTTCCAGGTGACCGTTTATTTTGCTGACAGCCTGGCGGAGTTCGTTAGCTTTTTTGTTATCGGCAGGTGAAGCTTCTTCGCTTTCTGCGGCTTCTTTGGTTTTAGCCAGCTCATCTTGGGCACTTTTTAGAGCTTTTTCCATGGAAGAAATGGCGCGGTAAGCCATAAAAGCGCTGGCGAGTATAGCGACAATGGCCCAAAATCTGCCGGCGCTGCCCATGGATTCGGCGGCACCAATGGCCTGCTCAATGGCCGATTCCTCATCAATGCCACTCATGATGATCGAAGCGGTGATGGCAAAAACAATAATAAAACCAAGTAGTAAACCGGCATAACCTATTAAAACCCGCTTCATCTCTTTTGATAACTGCATTATATCCTCCAAATTTAACGTGTCTTACTGAGTTGGTGCAGCATTTAAGAGCAAGAGCCAACAGAGTCCATATATTACTTTTTATGGCGCTTTTGTCCACAGAAAATATACTAAATCTGTAGCGTCATGGCTAAATTATATTGGCCGGCGGCACGAGCCAGATTGTGCTCATGGGCTGAGGCGAATTTGCTGCTATCCCAAGCGAAATTCTGCGGAATAAAAGCTTCTTTGGCAAAACGGGCGGCGAGTTCCAGGGAAATGGTGCGCACAGCCTGCAGCAGAAAGGGCTTCAGCGGAATCAAAGCATCTTTGTTACTTTGCTCATAGCCGGTTAAAAAAGCTTCCCAGTATTCAAATTTAAAAGCGGCATTTTCGGCATCTTCGGCCGGGGCGGCAAAAGAGCGCAGGGCATCGGCCAGTTCCGTGATTAGCGCGCGCCGGGCAAAAGTGTCCAAATCCACCATCGTGAGGGCCTTGGTTTCATGGTAGAGAAAGTTGGCTATTTTGGGATCTCCGTGGAGAGTGCCTATAGAAAATTTTTTAAAATCAAGGAGATTATCTTCCTCTTTTAAAATGGCGGCGGCCAGTTTTTTTAGATCTGCCAGGCCGCTAAAATCAGGTGTAGCCCCAAGGACCTTTTTAAGCTCACCAAAATGCCAGGGACTATCATGCACATGCTCGCGTATATGCTGAAAATTATAATTAAAATCAGATAAAACCCGGTGGTACTCACCAAGTAATCTCCCAGCGCTTTCGGCATGTAGGGCAGTGGGAGTCGCTAAAAATGTTTGGCCGGGAATATAAGTAAGTGCCCGCCAAATAAAGCCCTCATTATCGCTGACAAAAAGCTGATTATCAGCTGTTTTTATGAGCTTTGGTGTTGTTAAACCATGGGCTTTTAAGTGAGCGGTAACAGCCTCTATATCGTTAAGAACAGCAGCTTTAAAAATTGGGCTTAGGCGCTGGAGAATAAACGGCCTGGTGCCCGGCGGAGTCAGCAGAAATGTTTGGTTGATGAGGCCCCCGGCCAGTTTTTGGCAGGTCGTCTCACGGCACCGGTAGGCCGCGCAAATTTCCGGCGCAATAGGCGGGGTGGCGGAAAGCCCAGATAAAGCAGCTTTATTCATTATTGGTGCTGATGGAAATTCCACCGGAAATGCGGGTGGAAATCTCACCGGGACGTGTGAGATCTTCGAGCTCGATAGTGAGGTTGGTGCCGGCCGGTATGCCGGTTAGCCCCATGGCCGAGAGATCGATAGCCGGCAGAGGAATATTAGTGAGCACCGAAGAGAGCAGGTTGGGCAGAATTTGGCTCAAAACCCGGTTTAAGAGGGCGGAGAATTGTTCTAAATTGGCGGTGTCGCCGTTTACTTCCAAAACATCGGTGATAATGCGGGCCGGGGAAGTTTCCGAGAGTTTAAAGCCAAAGGCGCCGTCATTTACCGCCAGAGAGCCGGGCAAGAATACATGAGCATAGAGCTTAACTTTGAGCGGCGGGAGCCCGGCCTGGCCGGCCAGAGCACCTATATCGAGATTAGCATTTATAAGCAAATTGCCGAGGCCCAGCTCAATTTCGCCGCTTTTGCTGCCGGGCATGATAACCGGCGGTAATTCGGCTTTCATGTTGAGGCCCAGGCCGTTAATGCCGCTGGCGGCTACCAGGTCGCCAAGGTCCATATTGAGCACGCCGGCATACCAGACAGCCCAGAGAATTTGGTTGATGAAATCATCGGAAAGTCTAATAGCCATGCCGCTGTCAAGGCCAGTTTCGGCAGGCGGTGTGGCCATGTGGCCCGGTACGCCGGTGGAACTTGTTATGCCGGCATTTGAGGGATAAAACTGAGTAGCCATGCCAATAATGCCGTAGGGTTTGCTTCCGGCTTTGAAAGAGATATCCGACATATAAGAATCGAGAGCCAAAGAGACGCTGAAGGGCGGCGGTAACTCAAAGGAAGTACCGATGACAAAGCCGGCCAGGAAATCTTCCAGCAGCGGAGGAATTTGATCATTGATAACACCACCGATTAGGTCCTCTATTAGCCCCTCGAAGATGGAAACCAGCAGGTTTGTTATGCCAGAACCGATGGTGGCTAAAATACCAGATATTACACTGTCACTAGATGGATCAATTGAAACATTTAAGTTATCAAATTCAATATTGGTTTTTGTTATTGTAACTTTTGGCTTATTATTCACTATGGTGATATTTAAATCAGTACTGAAATCTAGGCTATCCATGATTACACTGCCACCTATACCCCAGTGAGTGTTGGTGGCAAAACCAAGTACACAAGAAGTGTTGTCATAATAAATTTTTAGAGGAACTCTGAGGCTGTCAGTACTGTCATTTTTACCGATATAGGCTTTTAAGCGAATACCGCCATCGATAATTGAAACCTGACTGATTTTTAGTGATTCTATGTAGATATTACCTGATTTACGTATGCCGAATCCATTGTCGCCTGAGCTAGGAGAATAAGAACCGCTTGAAAAAGTGCATGATTTTTTAGCGCATGGTCCGCGTGGTTTGAGCCAGCCTGTGGTGGGCCAATTGCTGTCTGGGCTTGAATCGCAACCGGAGCGGTCATTAGGATCACCCATGGCATCGAGAGCTGTGTTAATCATCGGACCAAGTTGCGAGCCAATCATGTTTTCAATCATGGAAGCAATATCATCATAACATTCCTCATCAGTGCATTTACCGTTAGTGATAACGCCGCGGTTGCCGTCATCGAGCATTTCCTGTGAAAGTACCAGGCCCAGGCCGTTATTGATGTGGGCTTCCGGTAAGGCTTCGGTGGCTTTGGGATAATACTTGCCGGCTCTTAAATAGGCTCTTGTTTGCGAGTGCTTATTGCCGCAGGCATCTTCGGCGCTGGCACTTATAAGATTGAGACCAAAGCGGCTTTGCTGAGTTTTGGAGAGATTTTTCTTTTCACCGGCGTCGGCGGTGATGGAAGAGCCGTCGAAAATAAGGGTGGCCGGGCCGCTTAATGGCTCAGAAATAGTGGCTGTGATACCCATATTGTAGATGCTATCGTTGCCTCTGGTGACTACGCTGCCGCTTCCGGGATTAGTGGTTATAATTGGCGCTGTTTGATCAACTATTACATTGAGGCTGTATTCCAAATCGGAACCGGCATCGAGTGTACCCTCGGGATCAAGCGGAGTTACAGTTACTGTATAGAGACCGTCGCGCAAAAATACGGGCAGGTTATCAGCGCTGAAAGAGAGATAATCGGTGTCGCCATCAATGGGGTTATCCTGCTTTATTACTTCATAATTTAATGGCCAGGGTGTGATGTTGCCAACTTCGTCATAAGTCTTACAACCGATGTTTAACGGGCGCCCGGCAGGGGCACAGTTAACTTCGTTAAAAGCACAGGTTAATTTTACCGGCAAGCCGGGGAGAACAGAGACAACAGCCGGGCTATTATCGGCTATCCCGCCGGGAATATAAGCAAAAATCATAATTTCTCCAGCAGTTTCGGCTGTCAGCATGTTGCCGGTGAAGCTGATGGAAGCTAATTGAGCCGGGTTTAACGGCATAAAAACAAATTGACATTCATTGCCGCTTAAAACATTGCCCGCGCTGTCTTTTACCAGGCAGCTTAGTTCGCTGCTCTCTATACTGGCTCTAAAAGAATCCGGAGTGGCAATTGTTTCAATAATTGCCGGTTTTCCGGTACTTACAGTTAGCGTTTCGCCGGCACTTTCAAGGCCGTTATAGCTGCATTTAAGAATATAATCACCGGCTTTTAGAGCTGTTATTTTATCCATATCGGCAATTATGGCGTCGGGGAAAATAAAGCTGACATCGGCACCATTTATAGAGATTTCATTATCAAAAGCGTCATAAGCGAGGCACTCTAAAGTAGTGTAATCGCCGGCAGTAATATTATTTTGTGCAGCTTTTACTTTTAATGTTTTGGCTGCGCCGGGAGTGACTGTCAGCCTGGCTTTGCCGGCATCACAGCCGCTGGCTTTACAAGTGACAGTATAATCGCCGCTCTTATTTGGTGAGAGCTGACAGGTGCCGTCGGCACATTCCTGCGCAGCTTCATCCAGCATAACCTGCCATTTTACATTGGCCGGAGTTTTTTCGCCGGTTAAGGCGCAGGTGACCGTGGTGCTTTCGCCAGCTTTAATGATTGGAGGGCTAAGCTTAGCGGTAGCGGCGCAGTAGCCGCCTATAGTCGGCATATTTATGGCTTCATCTGCCGGCTCGGAGGTGGCAGGCAGCTTGGAACTGCAAGAAGCAGCGGCCAGAGCAAGAAGAGCAAAAAGAGAATAAATACCGCGCTTTTTGAGCTTGCGACACAAGCTGGCTGCGGCGAGCAGTAAGAGGAACCATAGAGCCGGTGTACCGCCGCCGGCATTACAACCGGAATCCTCTTTGGCGGCGTTATCCTGGCTGGCGGTGGCTATAACGTCCGGGGCATCTTGTGTGGCAAGCTGCCTTGGGACAATTTCCGCTTTTAGCTCATAATTGGCCACCGGCTTAGGCAAAATAGCTCCCGGGGCTTCATCATAGAGCATTAATTCCACCTGGTAAGTGCCGGGGAAAGATGTAACAGTGAGGGGCAACTGCCAGCTATTTTGCGCTTTTTTAGAACGCAAAATATGCCAGGGCTGTTTGCCAAGACGGTAGGCGAGAGCTTTGCCGGCCTTGGGAGTGGTGACATTAATAATATCACCGGCCACCGCTTTTGAGGAGAGATAAGCAGCTCTTTTTAAGCTGGCTTTACCGGCGCCCGCTTCTTCGGTTCCCGCATCTTCAACATGACTGCTTTCGGCTGAGGAATTTTCTACTGCGGAGGCAGTGGCATAAAGAGTGAGCCAATTGCCCTGGCCGGGAATTTTGGTGCCCGGCTCGGTGCGTATTTCTTCGATACCCATTTGTAAGCCGATAGGTGCGATAAGTCCGTTCAGCATATTTTCTATATCTAAAGGTATAGTAATGCCATTTAAGAACTGGCCGCCGAGAGAATCAAGTATTTCAGGCAATAATTCCGCTATGTTACTATTGGGAAAGAGCTGATTGTAAGTTTCTTCTATGGTGACAAAATCTATTTTATCTATGGCGATAGTCAGAGTATCGGCGGTGCGCAAAATGGAGAGGCCGGCGCCGATTTCCAGGCTAAGTTCCACCAGGCGCAGGGGGCGATCCGCAGTTAGCATATAAATAGAAATGGTGATAGCCGGAATAGATAAATTGAGGAGGTGCTCACCGGCGGCCATGTTGCCAAGAGTGATTTCCGGCCAGGCTTTAGGAGCAATTTCCAAATAAAGCGGGCTATTTCCGGCGCCTAAAACAGAGAGCTCCGGGATAAATAACGAAAGCAGGCCGGAAGTTAAAGCAAAGCCGCCGGCCAATTCGGAGAGAGATTCCGATGAAATAGACATGCAGGCAATACCGCCGTTTAAAAAGGCCCATAAGGCTTGCTGAATATTGCGCTCCGAGAGGGCAATGGCGAGTTCATAGGGGCGGGCTGTTTGCCCGTCTATATCTTCTTTAACCAGATAGCCGCTAAATTCCGGCTTGGGGGCATCTTGGGGCAAAGCCGGAGCAGTGCCGAGAGGCATCATGCAGGACGCTGTATCGGTTGTGAGACCAAAATCCAAAGAAATACCGGCACTTGAAGCTGGCATCGTTGGCAGAGCTTCAATGCCGGAAGCAGCTATATCCACTCCGAGGTAGAGATCGGCAAAGGGAGTGCCTAAATTGCCGAGCGCTGTGCCCAGGTTAAAGGAGGTCTCCAGAGGCAAGGGAATAAGATTGCCAATTTGCGAGAAGAGCGGCGTGACATATTGATCAACAAGACCACCTACTAAATCGATTAGGAAATTTTCTAATAAACCGGAGAGGTTACCAAGTATTTGTGTTAATAGGTCGGCCGTTTGACAGAGCTCCTGACAATCATGATCCACACAATAAGGATCAAAGCAAAGGCCCTTTGTGCCATCGCACGGCGTGACTTGCTATTTGAGGAAAGAATCCACATCCGGGCCGATAAGAGAAATATCGCGTCTTTCGAGAGCGATATAGAGGCTGTGTCCGTCAACTACTTCGCGCGAGGCCAGAGCCACTTTTACGCCAACATGGTTTATTGTTATGGCGGCATCGGTTGAGCCATCGGTATTTACGCGGTTGCCAATCAGGCAAGCACCGGAAAGCCCCAGCATATCGCCAAGATCCAAGAAGGCGGCTATATCGGCGGAAATAGGCAATTTATCAATAGTTACTTCAAGCGCCAGGCCTTGGCCTTCATCCGGCTCCACAAAGCGGATGCTGAGAGATTTTTCCAAATCTTCCAAATTTATAGAAATGCGAGAGGTGTGCGTGGGAATGGTGTCGGGGTTGTCATCGGTAGCACATTCTTCTGCAGAGAGTCCGTAAGCAATCAGGCTATCGGAAGCAGCATCGGAAGAGGCATCGGACGAACTATCGGTAAGGCCGTTATCGGAAGTGCTGTCACCCAGGCAACCATCGCGAAGGGCAAAGGAAATGGGCATATCGCTGGAGGCATCAAGGCTGACCCCGGGCAATTTTACGGAAATAGCCGGCTTGCCGCCTATATTCTCCATTGGGGCATATTGGCTGGCCAGGTTGAGCAAAACCGTTTTGAGGTTTGAGAGTAAGTGCTGGCCTAAAAAGAGTTGTAAGCCGGACTTATTGATAGCGCCGTTGGAATCGGCAGCGGCCGGGTAGGGAACCACCGGTATTGCCGGCGAACTTTCGGCATCACCTTCGTTCTTGCAAGAGGTAATAGTAATAAAAAGCAAAGCAACTATCGAAAATAATTTAAATTTTTTCACGATAACTCCATGGTGACAAGTTTATAAATCACCGCGAGTTTACTACCACAGAGTTGAGTTTCTTAAAAGTAAAAAAATGGTAACCAAAAGTATTCAGGCGGGTATGGTGAGTTTATTCTTGCAATTATCCCTCTCTTTTGTAGAGTAAATGCGCTTTTTGGCGAGGTGGCTATGAAAGTGAATAAAGCGCTTCTTGTTGTTGGTTCTTTACTGATTTTTACTATGCTGGCCGAAACGGCCGGGGCCTACATTTTGCCGGCCTCGGCGCTGATAAAGCAGTATTTGAGAAACAGGGAAAAGTTGGCTCTTAAAGACATCACTCTCGATTTGGAACTCTCACTTTTTGAGGATACAGCGGCGGCACAGAGTCTTGAAGGGCGTTTTTATTTTGCCGGCGGCGGGAATATGCGCCTCTCAGTAACCGAAGAAGTTGGTTCCACGGCGCTTTTGGTGGAACAAAAGCGGGTGCGCAAGACTAATGCTCCAAGTGGTGTTTTTGCCCTCTTTCCCCAAGAAGATCTTTTAGCTTCGCTCTTTTTCCCCGGCGGTGACAAAGTTGAGCAGAGTATGAATATTGTGGCAGCGGCCATTAAACGCCTAAATATTAATATGGATAAGCAATCCTATCATCGTTACGACGGCAAAGTTGTGCAGATGATTGGCGGCAAGCCTTCAGAAAAAGATAGCAACCAATTATGGGTTTTTAAGGAGACTGGCATTCCGGCCTATTACCGCTTTACAGCTAATGGTTTTGATGGCCAAAAGCATAGTTATGAAGTGTTTCTCCGCGGCTATGATGAGCAAACGGTGGGGAACTGGTTCCC
Source organism: Deltaproteobacteria bacterium (assembly GCA_016283195.1). Classification (GTDB taxonomy): domain Bacteria; phylum JAEEML01; class JAEEML01; order JAEEML01; family JAEEML01; genus JAEEML01. Next base: position 64,360 of record JAEEML010000167.1, read on the forward strand.
GGCTGAAGTAACTTATCGCTGCGACGGCAAGCACCTTGTTACTATAACTGTGCAAAAAGCTTCTAAAAATAATAACTTACCGGCTACCTTCTTTAGCACTCTGCAAGGTAATTAAAATTTATGCCCCAAATTGCCGTTAAGGTGGCTCTTTTACAAGCCCTTAAAAAGCCCCTTACTTATCTTGTGCCGCCGCAACTGGCAGATAAATTACAGGTTGGAACGCCGCTTATTGTGCCGCTGGGAAATGGCAGTGCAAGAGGCTATGTTGTAGAAATTTTAAAAGATGTTCCGGAAAATTCTTCTTTTGAAATCAAAGAGATAAAAGGTATTGCCCAAACGCTTTCGCCTTTCCCGCCGAGCCATATTCAATTTTTGATGCGGGCCGCTTCTTATTATCAGGTGGCGGTTGGCGAGCTTTTGCTCTCCTCATTGCCGCCTAACCAAAAGGGGCAGGAAAAATATCGCCTTGCCGCTAATTTTGCGGATTCCCTCGCGAAATGCCGCCTGGGCTCAAGCGAGGAGGCTGTTATAGCGCTACTGAAAGAGGGCCGCGCCGTTAGCCAATTGGCTCTAAGCCGGCAGCTAAAAAAGCCGCTAACGCTTTTGAAGCCGGTTTTAAAGCGCCTGCTCGCCAAAAATCTGCTTGAAGTGCTTTACGCAAAAGAGAGCGGCCCGCGTATTGTGCGCACTGTGAAGGCTCTTTACTCAAAAGAGCTTGAGAAAATGGCCTGGCAACTGGCTACTAAAGCTCCCAAAGCTATTGAGCTCTGGCGCTCTTTGCCTCAGGATGAGGAAAAGGCTCTGGCCTCTCTTGGCGGCGGTGGTATTTATGCCAAAGTCAACTGGCTACAGGAGCGCGGCTTTGTGGAGTGCGCTTTTGCCCTTTTAAGTGAGCAGGGAAAAACCGAATTAAGCATTAAAAACGAGGCGGAACTGGCTGCGCCGCTGCCGCTAAATAATGAACAAAAATCTGTACTTAAAGCTATTACTGATAAAATCGACAGCGGCTTTAGTCCTTTTTTGCTCCACGGTGTTACCGGCTCCGGCAAAACCGAAGTATATATGCAGGCCATTGCCGAAGTTTTGGCTAAGGGTAAAAAGGCGCTGGTTTTGGTGCCGGAAATAGCTCTTACCCCGCAAACGCGCCTGCGTTTTATGCTGCGTTTCGGTGAAGATCGCATCGGGCTTTGGCACAGCGAACTTTCGGCCGGAGCCAGGCTTTCTATCTGGGAGCGGGCGGCCAGAGGTGAGCTTGATGTTCTGGTGGGCGCGCGAAGTGCTCTTTTTGTGCCTATGGCCAATCTTGGTATGGTGGTGGTGGATGAAGAGCACGATTATTCTTACAAGCAAGGTGAGGAGCCGCGCTATAACGGCCGTGATTTGGCGCTCCTTTTAGCGCAGGTAAATGAGGCGGTGGCTATTTTGGGATCGGCCACTCCTTCTCTTGAGAGTTACCACAATAGCTTACAGGGCAAGTATTGTTATCTCGCTCTCTTGAGGCGGGCTGTCAGTCAGACTCTGCCGCTGGTGGAAACTGTTGATATGCGCCGTGAGGTGGGCAAAGCTGTTGACGGCCAGCTTTCGCAGCCCCTGATTAATGCCCTGGCAGATAATTTGGAGCGCCATGAGCAGAGCCTTATTTTTTTGAATCGCCGCGGTTTTGCTCCTTATGTTATTTGCCAGGATTGCGGCTATAATTTTACTTGTCCTAATTGTGCGGTGGGGCTTACTTTCCATCAAAAGCGCCATCTTTTAAAATGTCACTATTGCGGCTACGAAATTCCCATGCCGGATAAATGCCCGACTTGTAAAGGTGAGCGCCTTTTGAAACTGGGGCTGGGGACAGAGCGGCTGGAAGATACTATTCAGCGCCTTTTTCCTACGGCCCGCCTGGCCCGTTTGGATCGCGATACCGCGGCCAGCCGTCAGCGCCTGGAAGAGGTGCTGGCTGCTGTTCAGGCTGGGCAGGTGGATATTTTGCTTGGTACGCAAATGGTGAGCAAGGGGCACGATTTCCCTAAAGTTACGCTGGTGGGAGTGGTGCAGGCCGATGCCGCGCTCAACTTTCCCGATTTTCGGGCGGCGGAGCGCACCTTTCAGCTGCTTACACAAGTGGCGGGGCGGGCAGGGCGCGGTGAGCTGCCGGGGCGGGTTTTAGTGCAAACTTTTGACCCGGAGAATTTTGCTATTAAGGCGGCTCTTAAGCATGATTGCCGCGCTTTTTGGAATAGAGAGCTCGCTATAAGAGAAGAGGTTGGTTATCCGCCTTTTACTCATTTGGCTATGTTGCGCTTTGAGGGGGAGGAGGAGACTCCTGTCAGCGCGAGCGCGCAAAAAGTGGCAGAGCTTTTAAACAGGCGAATTGCCGCTTCCAACTTGCCGGCAGGGTTCATTACCATTTTGGGGCCGACTCCCGCGCCCATAGCTCGCATAAATGGCAAATATCGCTATCAGTTGCTTATCAAGTGCCAAAAGCGGGCTCATGTGGGCAAAATAATTAGCGATATTGATGGGTGTGTGGAAAAAAACGTGCACCTGATTGTGGATATAGACCCGGTGGATATGCTGTAAGCTAGTTATTTCCTGTTTGCGAGGGTGGACACCCAAATTATTTAGTTCAATACACCTAGAACGCTGTGTGCTTTTTTTTGACCTCTCCTCTTAACTTGTTGGATTTTTAAGAAAATCGCCCCTCCCCGATGCAGGGAGGGGCCAAAGGGAGCAAATGGCGAAAACAGAAAATGAAGTTATTAGCAAAACAGAAAATATTAGTGACTATATGGTTTTATATGTAGCCGTGCTTTATTAGAAGTGTTGCATGCAGAAAGTTTCATTTTGACTTGTGCATGTTCCGTCTTTGCAACAGTAGCCAGAGCCACAATTTCCAGCACCGTTGTTGATATTTTTACATGTTCCTGTAGAACAGCTTTTGCAATCCCCAAAAGTGCGACATACAGTAGCACAGCAGTAACCGTCCTGACTGCAAATTCCGCTACTGCAGGTGCTACCGTTACTGCAAGGAGTGCCATTGGGTGCACCATCATCAATAACGCAAGTACCGCTACTACACTTATAGCCGGTGGCACAATCGCTGTTGGAGGAACAACTGGTTTTACATGCACCGTTGCTGCAAATGTAATTTCCGCAACCTTGCGGTGAGCTTGTTGTGCAGCTTCCGTTTGAGCAACCGCGTATGTAAAGTGAACCACCGGAGCAGTAGTTTGCTCCGCAGTCATTCACTGTATCTGCTGCGCAACTTCCGCTGGTATTGCAGGTATATGACTGTGTTGCCGGGTGGCCATTAGTTGTTGTGCAAGTGGTTGGGCACGAATTTGCGCAACAGTGGACATTACAAATTCCGCTTAAACACTCAGAACCAGAGGAGCAGGTTTGCCCGTTGGTCTTGATGCAATTTCCGCTGCCGTCGCAGGTGTAACCAGCTCCGCAACCATTATTGGTACCTGAAGGGGTGTTGCTGCAAGTGCCGCTTGAGTTACCTTGTTTACAAGTGCCACAAGAAGAAGCCACACAGTAGCCATGGTCGCAGGCTACGCTTAAACAATCGCTGTTTTGTGAGCATTCTTGCCCATTTACTTTTTTGCAAGCGCCACT
>JAEEML010000168.1 GCA_016283195.1 Deltaproteobacteria bacterium
GGCCACTGTGTTATAATATGGTGGTGCAGCGGCCGGCGGAGTTTCAATTCACGCCCCCGTGCGGGGGGCGACGGTGCCCATGCTATTGTGGAAGGCTTTGCTTACAATGGTTTCAATTCACGCCCCCGCGCGGGGGGCGACAGTAGCAAAATAACTAGCTAATATATATAAAGTTTTCAGAGAACTTCCGCGAACCCTATATTATGGTCTAGTCACTCACCAATTTCTCCTTATAATACAAGGAAATATTTTTGGCAACTAGCTTATTCTTTGTCTGTTTGCCAAGGGTTCGCGGAATAAAGTTCTTTCTCGATTTCTTCGATACTTGGCAGAGATGATTTAACCTCCCGTATAATTCGTTCTGTTTCGTATTCAGCAATACCAAGAGGTTGTGTAATACCTCTCAGTGCATATTTAGCTTTGATATTGCTTTTAGAACGGCATAAAAGTAATCCGATTGTCGGATTATCCTCCGGTGTTTTTATTAGGTCATCAACAGCAGAAATATAAAAATTAAGTTTACTCACAAATTCTGGTATAAATTCAACAGCTTTCAATTCTACCACTACATAACAGTGCAAACGAGTATGGTACATCAAAAGGTCAATATAGTAATCATCTCCATCGACCAGCAAATGATACTGACGTCCTACATAGGCAAATCCTTTACCCATCTCAAGCAAAAAATCATTGATGCGATTTGTTAGTTGACTTTCAACATCGAGTTCATTTTGACGATCCGATAGTTTTATAAAACCAAAGTTGTAAGGATCCTTAAAAACAGCCTTGGCTAAATCAGACTGTGGCTCAGGTAAAGTTTCTCCAAAGTTGGTAATAGCTTTGCCAGTTCTCTCATACAAGTTGCTATTTACCTGCATAAGCATTACATCGCGGCTCCAGCCATTACGGACAGTTTCTAAAATATAAAAGGCGCGTTCGCGTTTGTTTTTTACTTTGGAAATAAGCGAAATATGGTGATACCAAGTTATCTTAGTAAGCGATATCTCTGTTATTGAACCGTCTTGGCTTAATTTGGCAAGTGGCGCTTGCCGAATTGTAGTATCTTCGTAAGAATCCACAGGTAGTTTCAAAATTGGAAAATCTGGGTATTCTTCGGCAAAAATTTTCATCGAACGAAGATTACGCTCTGAGTAGCCGTTATTTTTTCCAAACTCCATCTCCAAATCTATCGAGAGTTGTTTTATTACATGACTACCCCATCCTTTTTCTTCCTGTACATTTAAAATTTGTCTGCCAATTTCCCAATAATTTTCAAGTGTTTCTGCATTTACATTTAATATAGTTCTTAGCTGGCCGGTGTGGATTTGCTTAATTATACTATCTCGCCATGAGAGATAATCAGCTGGAATTTGATCTCTAATAATTGAACTCACAATACACCTCAAAATTTAGCATATCACAATTTTATGATTCAACATATCTGCAAAACTGTCAAAACATAAGTACTCCCTGCGGATTTATTGGCTTTTTCTGCCCTACATGCTCAACCCGGTGCTCCCAGTTGGCTCCCAGAGAATAAAAGCGCAGGCTATCATAATCTTTATTGATAGTTTTCAAGAGTTTAGCCTTTAATTCCACCCACTGCGCCGGATCAACCAGGCACTCAAAGACAGAATATTGCACACGCTGGCCGTAGTTTTCCAAAATTTTGGCTACATGACGCAAACGTTTTTCACCGTTTTCATCACGGGCCACATCATAGCTAACAAGCATCATCATAATAGCGCCTACTTCCAAATATAAACCGGATATCCATCAATATCTCCGCGCAAATAGCGAGCCAAGAGGCGCGCTTGCGTGTGAATTAAAATTGCCAAATACATTTTTTCTTCTAGGTATGGATGGGTTAAAACAGTGCTCTTTTTCTCTTGGTACGCTTTAATGAGGGTTTTTCTGGCCTCCTCGCTCATATTCACTGCTCCGCTTTCAGAGGTCTCAAATTGTTTGGCCGTGACTTCTTTGCGATTAATCAACGAGAGCACCAATCTGTCAGCATAAAAAGCCCGAAATTCCTCCATCAAATCCAAGGCCAGACTCAATCTTCCCGGCCTATCACGATGTAAAAAGCCGGCTGCAGGGTCGAGGCCCACAGCTTCCAAGGCGCTAATGGCATCGTGATATAGCAAAGTATAAGTATATGAAAGCATAGCGTTCACATTATCCAGAGGCGGGCGCCGATTGCGCGATGTAAAGACAAAATCATCTTTTTGCGCCACAATAAGTTCATCAAAAGCGCTGAAATAACTCTCTGCTGCATCACCCTCTATGCCGCGCAACCTGTCTAAATCATTTTCTCTTTCTATACTTTTTATGGCACTTGAAAGGCTTAGAATAGCCGCATTTAGTTTTACTTCATCCACTTTGTCTTTGTGGTCACGCAAAGCACGCTGCAAAACGGTACGCTGATTGAGTATTTTACCGGTAATGAAGTATTTGGCCACCATAGCCGACTCATGCGGATCATCGGATATCTTATATTGAGCTTTTCTTAGCAAAATGTTTCCGGCCACCGGCCCCTGTATTCTGGCTAAGAATTTACCTGTCTCGGTTAAGTAACTGATGGTTATCGAGTTTTCGGCGCAGGCACCCAAAAGAAAGGGACTCACAGATACGTTGCCAAAAATCACAATGCTATCAAGAGTAATAAAGGGAATACTGGCCACCGCTTTATCACCAACAACTATCTCCACTGCCTGGCCTTTTTTATGCACGTAACTTTTTTGCGTCATTATATATAGTGTGTTCAAAAAACGCTGCATAGAAGCCTCCTGGAGTAGTTAAGCAAACTCTGTTTCAAGCTGTTTGGTTGTTTTCTCCAAATAGCTGCTCACCGATTTTTTAGCTCCGGCTGATTTTGGAAAACACTCCTCCAGCAATGAACAAGCCTTACAATGCGGCTTGTAACAAGCTTCTGGGGTTATGCCACTATCTATCAGACGATGAAATTCGTGAGCCAAAGCAATAGTCTCGGCCCGTAATTCAGCAGTCATGGGCACCAAAATGCGTTTCCTGATTTTAAAATAAAAGAGCGCACCTTGCTCAATAGTTGTGTGTAGCATCTCTTCCAGGCAAATCACCTGCGCACAAAGCTGCACTTCATTGCTAGTATTATTCTGCGGTTCGCCGTGCTTGTATTCTATGGGTAATATGGTGCCATCTTTATAAAATTCCACCGCATCGGTTTGGCCGATTAGCCCCAGGGTACTGGAAGCAATTCGCAACGACCTAGCCGTTTTTACTCTTTTGCGTGATTCAAGTAGCCCGCTATGTACCTTTTCATGGTCAACTTGCCCACCAGCAGTAAGATAGTTTTCTTTCCAATATTGCTCCATATGGATAAGAGCGCACTGGCGTGGGCAAAAGGAGAGATGTTGCAAGCCATTTATTTGCAGATAATCAGCTTCTTGGTACATCAAAAAGTTAGAACTTCTGGCTTAAGTCCGCTAAGATCACTCGTTGAAATATCGTAATCATCAGCAGATTTGGCTTCTTGTACACCATCTTTTTTTGCTATTTTTACGGTGTGATGCACTTTGGCAGCCGAGTATTGACCGGCTTTTGAATCATGCTTCCACCAAAATAGCTTGATAACTTCCATACTTCCTTCAGGTCTGGCAGAAGAAGCATCGTTATCAAATATGTGCAAAATAGCTTTTTTAATCTTTTCGGCATCTTCGGCACTAAAACCTGTAAGTGCCGCTAGTTGTGGGTTTATGCTTCCATAAGTAACATAGAGACCAAAATCGACACTATGCTTCATGCCCATAGTATCGGAAGCTTTTTTAGTGCCATCGCCTTCACCACTTACACTTTTGGTAATTTGTAAACTGGTTACATTGATGGCATCAACGCTAAAGGCCGGTTGAATAGTTACCGGTCCGCGGATACCAACTGAGATACCCTTACCCTCTCCGCCCTTAAAGGCAAAGACTTGGCCAAAGCTACGCACATCAATCCATGTCTCGTTAGCCAGTTTTCGCAATTCGCTTTCATTCTTTATGGCTTTGCCAAGCATCGCTTCAGCTCTGTTACGCAGAGAACGATATTCGTCATTTCTGTAATCATCTGATTGCACAAAAACTTTCTCACCAAAATCCAACAAACGATTTCTTATTTTGCGTTTCAAGCAAACATCAGAGAGCTCTCCATGCCCATCTAATGTCATGCGTGGGATATTACCATTAAGCGGGTCTCCGTTTGGGTTTGCATTTTTTACGCTAAACACCAACGCAAAATCAATTTTGTTTTCCAAGGTAGCCATATTAATCCTCCATATTTTCTACTGATGGACCATTGGAGCCATCAGATTTTGTTCTAAAACTTTTTAATTGACAGTGGTAACCAAGCAAATATTCTCCGCTTAATGCTTTATCGTTTATATAGTCATCTGTCTTAAATAATGCTGTAATATCTTGAATTTTGCGTTCAAACCACTCTCTTAATCCTGGTTCGAGCTGCTTTTTATAAGCTGGCAGCTTTTTCTCATAAAGAATTTTCCAAGTTGTAGCAGGCTTGATAGAAAACTGCTGCATATACCTTACAGCATTTGTCTCTCTGCTTTCCTGCATTTTTTGTAAAGCTGCATTTTCCAGCTGTTGCGCCACAGCAAGCAGCCTGCCATATAAATAGTCCCTGCTGGTTCTGTCTTCTTCCAAGGCCATAGTGTACTCCTCCTTGTCTTTGGTTATTCTGTTATATTTATAAACGGCACAAGCTGTTTCCAGTACTATACTGCGTCTGTAGTTTTCAATAGTTAATAAGTTCGATGCAGATTTTACGCACTGTGTTTCTAAATCTTGAGGAATCGGATTGCCATCTAAAATGCATGGTAAAATACGAAGTACTGTTTTTTCAACAAGTTTTGCATTTACTTGCTCACCATATGCACATTCGGTGATTGTTTTTGGTGATGGTGTACCTGTAGTATGTATTGGTGGAGTTTTTTTCTCTCCTTTTTCCTTTTTCTTTTTTGGCCAATAGGTTACATCCCATGAGAGCTTGGTATACCAGTTTTCCAAAGCAGCTAAAAAATCTGAATTTTGTAATTCGCGGTATAGTGTTATTGAAACTCGGCCTTGTCCAGGCGTTGCTTCCTTTATAGCCATAACCATAATGCGCTCTGGGTGTTCAATATTGCCATAATAGCCTTGAAGACGGTTATTAATTGCTTTAGCAAACTCCAAAGAGGTCTGATAGACTCCTTTTCCGTCTTCCTTTTCTACATCATCGCCATAATCCCAATCCAAGTCAGTACTGCTTGCTGTAAGCGGTGGTATTTTAGTTCCTGCCTCATTCCAGGTAACTATCGAAAGGCCTTCACCAAGAGCCACACCTTGGCGTTTAATAAGCCAACGCAAAGCCGAGTGAGCCTTTTGAGTTATATCTGAGCTTATTTGGCACGCTTCGCTATCATCCAAAAAGCGACCTCTAAAGGTATAATTATTAGTATCGTTTGAAGAAATTATTTTGGCACTACTTCCGGCATTACGAATTTTTGATGGGTGATAAGCAGCTATTTTAGCCATTTCACCATCAACATAGTCTAAACCTGATTTTCTAATACGCTTTTCTGCATCTTTGGGGGCAAAATTGGTTTTACAATACTGCTCAAAATCAGACGAATTATAAAAATTTATCCAGCTGGTTTGTATAACAGGATCTTTCCAAAGGCAGGAATCTTTATCACCTGGTATTTGAACTTCCCAACGAATAAAATCGCTAATATCATCTTGAGATATTTGCGATTTTTCAAGATCCTGAATCAAGGTTTTGGAAGAAACATAAGCGAGAACTGCCTTTACTTTTTTGGTTCCGTATTGAGAATTTGCCCAAGCCTCTAAAAGATTTTTATACAAATTGTATTTGGTCTCATTCCCTACTACATATTCCAGTTTATCGCACAATGGATAAGCATCAGCTCCACTGGTACGGTTCGAGCAGCTTTCAGTGCAGGGCATAATGGTTACACGATCGGTGTCGGTTTTCTTTACTAATTCAGCTTTAATAAAGTTTCCATCTCCATCTAACATTATAGTAGCCGAGGCATTGTTGGCCGTGTGAAACATCGGAATTGGTTTATCGGCATTTGCCTGTGTGTTATCGTAAACTTTAGCAAGTTCTACTAACCAACTCATTACTCTTCCTCCGACACCAGCGGTTTTTGAGCGTTGTAATCTCTAATTTCACGAGTAATCGAACAATTCTCCGGTCTAGGAAATTCGATAATTCCTTTTTCCATTTTTGCCTGCCAAAATCTGGCGATCAGTTTTTTAGTAGCCACTTCTGTAGGATAATCAAAACCATGAAACATTAAGCCGTATGAAAACAAATCTTCATTATCATAAAAGCCACTGCCTTCACCAAAATTACATGGTTCAACATAACCCTGGCACTCTCTAGCTCCAAGGAATATGTCACGCCTACCCCCTTTTTCCAATGAACGCCTGGCAATATCAAAGTGTTTGTTTTCGTTTCTGTCTTTTTCTAAATCCGGGCGTTCTAAGTTCCATTCAAAATGAGCTTTTACTTGATACTCCACATCTTTTAGATATGTATAAACCGAGAGGTCATTACCGCCACCACTATATAAAAGAGTCTTTATGTTCTTAGATTCAGTACTGATTTTGTGCATAATGCGAACTTTGTCTACGATCCAAATGATTGTTGGCTTCCAATAAATACTCTGAGTGATGCCCTTTAATGCCTCATATGTAGGAATATGATAAGTATTCTTTTCGCCGCCAATTTTTGTAATCGGATCCGTAAAGAGGGCATATCTGCCACTTAGCCGATATTCAATACTGTTTTCTTTCACGTTCATCGCTCCATTTTCTAGCCATAGGCAAATGCTTTGCCTTATCTACTTTTCCCGCATTGAGCGGGAATGCGTTACAATATGTACCAACGCAAAAACTATGTCAAGCTATTATTTTGACCTTTGACAAAAGTTTTTCTTCTACATGGCAATCTCGCGATTGCCAATTTCGACCTTTGACAGTTTCAATTCACGCATCACTGCGACTAAAAGCCAGTATTTCATACCTACCATAAAAATTCCAGTCCCATTTCAAGCAAAGAGTGGCGAACTGTCAAAATTACATAGTTCGTATGATAACCCAAACTCATCATCATAAAAGCCATCATTCAGGGCATAAATGCCACTTTCCGGTAGAATTTCGTAAATCATATTTTCAGCCATTAGGCGCTTTAATTGATTTGAAAAAACATTTACTGAATATTGACCAGCTTCACTGAGCAGCAAGCGAAGTTTTTTTCCGTAATCTTTTTCACCACGTTCCAAAGCACAAAGCCTGCCTGCAATGTCATTGTGGGCATAAGGGACAATAATTCCTGTAGTTATATCAGCAATTACCTCAAAATTTTCCCATGCTGTTTTAAATGCCTGTTTATATGGCATCGGCCTCAAGTTTTTATTACTGTTAATTCGTTTGTATTCCTCAAATGCCAGCTTATTGTCAGATAGCATATCAAGAACAGTAGCTTCATGCTCTGCTACAGCGTGTCTAAGGAGTTCTGATGAAAATTTGCCATAATAATAGGAGAAAAAGCTTTCTATCGTCCGTGGATGAATAAGCTCCACTGTTTCTTCCCCAATACTATTAAATTCACGTAACACACGCTCCATACATTGCTGGCCGATTTTAAGTTCAGCTAGTGAGCCTATTTTTTCATCTTGAAGAGCAAATATGGCCACCGTGCCGTTTATCTTATTACCATTTTCATCAGTAAGCTCATTATTACGATTACACCGTCCTGCTGTTTGAATAATAGAATCTAAGCCCGCCATATAACGCAGAGCACCACCAAAACTAAGGTCAACACCAGCTTCAATGAGCCTCGTGCTAACACAGATAACCTTATCGCCATTTTTAAGGTGCCCCTGTATCTTGGCTATCTGAGCACGACGATGAGAGGGACACATATTGGTACTCAAATGATAGACAAAGTCAGCGCAATTATTTTCTTTTATGAGTCTAAATAGCTCTTTTGCCTGCGGTTTTGTATTTACTACCGCCAAAAAGCTATTGTTTAATTTCATTTGCGTTTCTATATAATTATACACATCTTGAACCGAAGACTTAAATGTTCCACCGGCTGTTTTGTCGATAAAAGTTACTCTCTTCAAAGATAAAAAATGCTCCAAGGGGTTTTTAATGATTTCATCATCAATATCGAGATGAAACATTTCTTCACCAATTTTATCAAGGCAAGGTTGGGTAGCCGTACAAAGAAGAGCAGATGATTGGCAGCATTTTACCAAATAATTAAGTCCCCAATTAAAGAGATAGGTAGAATTACTGGGAAGCGTTTGTATTTCATCAAATACTAAAACGCTATTAGCCAATCGGTGCATACGGCGAATTGCTTTTGTTCCGGCACCAAACATAGTTTCTAAAAACTGCACCATAGTTGTTACAATAATAGGTGCATCCCATGTTGCTTCATATTTCTCATACTCGTTCTCAGAATTACGCAATTCCTTCTTTTTTTCGCTGGTCAGATTGGAGTGGCATTCAAGAACTATCTGCCCTTTATTCTCTGCATTTTCCAAAACACTCCTTATCACATTGGCATTTTGGTCAATAATAGATGTATATGGGGCAATAATAAAAATGCGAGACATCTCGTGACGTTTAGCTTGTTCCAAGGCAAAACGCAGTGAAGCCAGTGTCTTACCGGCGCCAGTAACCGCAGAACAAGTATATATTCCTTTTTCACCACGCCCAATTTCAGCACAACGCTTTGATACTTCCTCGCGTATTTGTCCAAGTTTTCCGTTAGTTGAAAAACATTGCAAATGATTTTCAAGACGCTTAAGCAGGCTTTCCCAATCTGGTATGCTTTCTGAATATAAAGGCACTTCTCCGGCTTCAAAGGCAGCGCTGTCCGTTCTATCAGCGTCAATAAGGCAACTGGAAAGATTTCTCAAATGCAGCCCCATATTGAAACAAACCTGCTTGGGAGCAATATTGCCGTTGGAATTCTTATAACAACCATTTTTACAAGCATCCAACAACACAGGCCGAGCATCATTTTTCCAATTATCGCTTTGCAAGCATTTGCTGATTTCCAATTTTACTTTGGCTGGCAGTTTTTCTTCTATTTCCTCCAGCTCGTTATCGGGCAATTCTTTTTGCAATCGTTCAAAAAATTCTGAGTGTCCATCTGGAGCAATCATATCAGGAAGGCCAGAACCATGATGAAACATTATTGCGGCTTGAATAGCTGTAGCAGCTAGAATCTTATTCTCCGCTTGCTTTTGCAAAAGCTTTGCACCAGCTGTAGCATGGTCTTTTTTCTGTTGCGTTTTTCCGCCAACAGAGTTTTTTAAATAATTCTGCCAGGCATTAGAAGCCTTGCCAGCATCATGCAAAAGGCCTGCCAGTTTGGCAATGTCACAAAAGTTTTGGCTTTTAGAAAATAATTGAGACAAGTTACCGGTTTCCAGTAAGTGTACTTCCAGTGTTTGATAGGTTGAGTCTTCGTTTCTATACCTGGCAAGTGGTGATGAGTCAATAGTAGGTTGCACCCGCGAGCCTTCTTCTTCCTTATGAGCTATTAGCGTTGAATCTGGAGCCATGGTTTCTATCCCTTCTGGAAAGGATATCTTAAATTGCGCACAATACTACAGTAATTATTCTTCAAAGTCAACACAGTTTGGTATGTGTGTGACAACCAATTAATTCTTGGACACCTAGATTATTCTTCGGAGGCTGGACAGTCTTTCCCCAAAACAATATTTTCCAAATTCCGCCCTTCCCCATCATCTGCCTGTTGTTAAATCATGCATCATTACTAAAACCATTTCAGCCCAAATCACCATCAACTACCAAGGCCGCAATTGCATGCTTGAACCATTTTTGACTGCCAAAAATTAAATGCTTTTAACACTCAGTTCTATTCTCCACTGTGATCTCCATCACTGCCACGATCCTAAAATTATTATAAAAGTGGCGCGGCTTTACTAAGGAGGTTACCATGAAAAAATTAGCCGGTTTGTTAGCAGTATTAATTACATCTCTTACATTAAGCGGAGTTGCAAAAGCAGATGAACAAATTGATTTTGCCGCACTAAAAGTTGGCGATACAATTAAACTTGGCCATTATGAACAAGATGGCGATGAAGCTAACGGTCCAGAAGCCATTGAATGGCAAATTGTTTTTGTTAAAGGCAAAAAAATATTGGCCTTAGCCAAAAATAACCTGGAACTTTATGATTTTCAGCCTAATTACAAATTGCCCAATGTAGCTATTCAAGAAGCGGCCCTCACCCTGCTCTCTTGGACAAAAAAAGATTTTGTCAAAAAAGCTTTTACCAAAGAGGAAAAAGCTCATGTTAAAGAAAGCTTTGTATTAAGCGATAAAGATGTTCTCAAAATGGTGCCGGCAGAATTTCGCGCGGCCAAGCCATCGGCCCATGTTTTGAAAAAAGGCGCCGAGGTGGGAGCCAATGGCAATTGTCGCTGGTGGCTACAAAAAGACAGCAATTCTTATTCCGGTCATCATGATTTAATTAATGCCGACGGCACTTTTGGCAGCGAAGTTCTTTTTAAAAACAAAGTTTCCGCCATTCGCCCGGCCATTTGGTTAAAACCATAATTATTTCCGTAAGTTATATATTATTAATACCTATTTAAGGAGATATTGTATGAAATTTATTAAACCAATGCTGCTTCTTTTAGGGATTACTCTCACTCTCTCTGCCTGTGGCGACGATACTCACCAAAATGGTGACACCCCCCAAATAAAACAAAAAACAGATAATAACAACAACAGCAACAATAACAATAACACCACAAATACAGATACGATTATTGATAATAACAGCAATAATACAGATATTGATACAAATACAGATACAAATAATAATAACAACAATAATAATACTGATGCAGATACTGTTACCGACACTGACAACAATAACGACAATAGTGATAACTACTCAATAACTCAAGTAAAAAATGGTTTAACTGTTGGTGATACTATACAATTACAAGTTTATAAAAACGGCTCAGCTTTTGATGGTGCCAGTTGGAGCTCAGATAATGAAATATTCGCCACCGTCGATGAGAGCGGTCTGGTCACTGCCCTCTTTCCGGGCGAGGTTAACATCATCGCCACCATCGATGAGAAAACCACAGTTAGCAGCAATATAACTGTTAACGCGCGTAATAGTACCATGTATAAATTTGCCATGGAAAAAGGTACACCGGCCGTAGATAAAGATACCGGCCATGTCGTTGTGGCCTTTGTCAGCGTCAAAATCGATAATTATGGGCAAACCAGAGAGTTATCTTTTACCTACGATGTTGCCACAGAAGATTGCCTCATTAAATCCGCACTCCGTGGCACCACCAACGGCGGCACTCCTTTTACATTAATTGGTTATAATGATTTTACCTGGGGCGATTACAAAAATGGTTCATTCTACGGCGCCTATTTCCAAGATAACCCCAATAATGAGCTCGGCTATGACTATGCTATTATCTCCTTCAATAACAAGGAACTCACCTTCTACAACCACAGCGAAATCTATCTGCCGACAACCTATACTTACTACATTGAATACAGCGACTGGGAAAAGCAAGAAGTCGAAAGCGTAGTGGAACCCATTTGGGTGCGGATACAAGAGTGCCCACTCTATGCCAATGATATGTTTGAGAAATTTAACTACAATCTAACTCTCTTCTAAAATTATTCCCATCAATTAGCAGAACCAGCCCTAAGGCCAGATGGCGCACTAGCGCCAGCTGAGAAAAAATCCTCACAAGGTGCCTGTTTTCCATTTACTAGGTAAAATTTCTGCCTGCCTTTGAGCGGAGCCCCTCCTTCCATGGGGGAGGGGCGATTTTCATAAAAATCCAATGAGTTAGGAGGAGAGGTCCGAAAAAAGCCCATTAGCTAAAGCGCTTAAACTCGTGCTCATTAAGCCGCCATATAGATCCGTCTTCTGCCTGGTGGATTGGGCAATTCTGCCCCAAATCGGCAATATGCACGGCTAAAATATGGCGCGCGCTAATTTCGGCCCGGTGTGCCATGAGCTCTGCCAGGCTCACATGCGGCCCGGAGCCCTGAGACATATTTACATCAATGATGAGCAAATCGGCATTTTTGGCTAAAAGCGGAATATTTTCGCACCATTTGGTATCACCGGTAATAGCCACGGTGAGGCCGGCGGCAGTGATTCTATAGCCCAGTGATTCCGGGCGATGCAACATGGGCAGAGCGCTAATAGCCCCAAAAGTATCACTATAACCCTGAGGCGGAAAATCTTCATATTTAATTACAGCAGGATCGCCGGCGCCGTACCCCATGGCTAAAGTGAGCGCTTCAACATGCTCTTTGGTGGTTCCAGGGCCAATTATTTTAAGCGGCCCTTTTAGGAGAGCAGGATTATTATTAAGTTCGGCAATCATATAAGGCAGGCCGCCAAAATGGTCGCCGTGATAGTGGGTTATTAACACGCGCTGAAAACGATCATAACCAATAGATAGCTTTTCCATCTGCGCTTTGGTGTTGGCACCGCAATCGAGCAGGAGCCCTTCCCCGCCGTGCTCCAAAAGGAGAGCTTGCTGAGCCCGGCCGCCATGGTTGCAATAGTCGCCGCTACCTAAAATTGTAATTTTTAATTCTGCCATTATTCACTCCGCAAATTAACGGCCGGCCGCACCGCCGCCGCTTGCAAAGAGGGAAAAACAGTGGCCAGATGGCAAATTATGAGGGCCGCCAAGGCGGTGACGGTAATTTCCAGCGGATTTAATAAAACACTAAGATTATCCACTAAATAAACTTGTGCCGAAAGCTGAAAATGGGCGCCGCTTAATATATAAGCTATGGCAATCCCCAAAACCACACCTAAAAGAGTGCCCGTAAGGCCGATAATCCAGCCCACCACCATAAAAATTTTCATCACCGAGGCATCGCTCACCCCGAGGGCCTTCATAAGAGCTATTTCATCGCTCTTTTCCACCACCACCATAAAAAGCGTGGAAGCAATATTAAAAGCCGCTACAATAATGATGAAAATAAGCACCAAAAACATCACTAATTTTTGAATTTTTAAGGCCATAAAAATGCCGGCATTCATCTCGCGCCAGTCCAAAGTACGGAAAGGATAACCGGAAAGGCGATTTATTACTTTAGCGGCCACCTCCTGCACCCGCTCGGCATCTTTAACTTTGAGCTCCAGGCCGGTAACCGTGCCATCAAGGCCCATAAATTGCTGCGCCGCCGTTATATCGGCATAAATAAGCTTTTGATCAAATTCAAAAACGCCGCTTTTAAAAACCCCGGCAATAACAAATTGCATTCTTTTAGGCGTATTGCCTTTAACTTTAGAAATGCCCACCGGCGTGGTAAGAGCCACTACATCGCCAACGCTGACATTCATATCTTGCAAAAATTCGCTGCCGACAAAAATGCCGGGCAGAATATTGGGGCCGCCGCGTTCTTTAGGGTAAAGCATATCCAAAGTAGCGCCGTTTTGCAGCTGATTGGCTACATTAGTAATCTGGGAAATACGCGCCGGATCAACACCTTTCAGCATCACACCTTGCATGTGTCCATCGGTGGAAACCATGGCTTCATTAAAGACAAACGGCGAACCGCTTATAACGCCGGGCACCGTGCGGCATTTTTTTAAAATATCTTCGTATTCGCGAAAATCAGTGCCGTATTTTTGCACGATTAAATGAGCATTACTGTTTAAAATACGCTCTGTTACATCGCGCTGATAACCGCTCATCAGGCCGGTTACGGCAATGAGCGAAGCCACTCCCAGCATCACCCCCAAAATGGAGATAAAGGCCGTGGAACTAATTAAGCCCTGACGGCGACGGGCCATGAGGTAGCGCCAACCAATCCAGTTTTCAAAGCCGTTTTTCAGGCGGGTATTTATGAGCACATAGCACATAGATGAGGCAAATAAAGTCAGCACCAGGGTAATGAGGAGAGCCAGAGCAAAAGTGCGCATCCAACCATTGCCCAGGTAAATAATGCCCGGCCCCTGCTGCAAAATAGTAGCCAAAAAATTGGTGGTCAGCTCTTTGCTGGGAGCTATTTTGCCGAGTAAATCATATTGCCCATGGATAAAAAAGAGTAGCCCGGCTAGGCCGGCGGCGCTTAAATTTTCCCAAAAGCCCAGCCTCTTACACTTTATGGCCGTGACAAAGCCGGTAAAAAGCGCTGTTAGGGCTATGCCAAACCAAAGCCAGGGTTCCATGTGCGTTTGCAAAGCGCCGGCTTTGCCAATGCCGAGTGCAAGAGCGGCACTATCTCCGGCCAAAAGCAGCATAAAGGCGGTGAGCATAGCCGAAAAACTATAGCGCCACCGCCCCATAGGAGCCAAAAAAGCCACGAGAGCCGCCATAAGGCAAAGACAAGCAAAGGAGAGCGTACGCCAGTTTTCCGGCACCAAACGCAGCAGCAAAAATGTGCCGCCGCCCCAAATGAGCAAAAACACAGTAGAAAGGGAAAGGCGCCGAAAAAGCGTATAAGATGTGGGATTTTTTAAGAAATTCATTCTTTACTTGGCGCTGTTTACAATAGCGATACCGGCAGAACAACCAATGCGGCTAGCTCCGGCTTCGATCATGGCCATGGCATCTTCATAAGTGCGCACGCCGCCGGAAGCTTTAACGCCCATCTCCGGGCCAACAATGCGCCGCATCAAAGCCACATCTTCAGCTTTGGCACCGCCCTCTTTGGCAAAGCCGGTGGAAGTTTTAACAAAGGCGGCTCCGGCAGCTTTGGAGAGAGCACAGGCAATAATTTTTTCATCATCGCTCAGCATGGCGCTCTCGATAATCACCTTAACCGGGCGGTCACCGGCGGCTTTTACCACAGCTAAAATATCTTCATAAACCAGGCTGTAATCTTTACCCTTTAAAGCACCAACATTGATAACGGTATCAATCTCGGCGGCGCCGTCGCGCACAGCTTGCTCGGTCTCAAAAGCCTTGGCCGCGCTGCTCATGGCTCCCAGGGGGAAACCGACAACAGCTATCGGCTTGGTAACACAACCTTCCAGCTCCTTGGCGCAAAGGGCCACATTGGCTGAATTAACACACACGGTTTTAAAGGAATATTCCCTGGCTTCGGCACAGAGCTGCTTGAGCTCGGCCACCGTGGCGTTAGCTTTTAGTAAAGTGTGATCAATCATTCCGGCCAATTGAGTTTTATCCATTTTTCACCTCTCTCAAAAGGGTTAAAACCGAGGAAAACTTTTAGCACGAAGCCCAAGAAGCGGCAAGGAGAAAGATTGAGCTTTCCGCCTTTTTGGCGAAATATTATTTGATAGTTTTAAGCAGCAATTTAACAGTGGAAAGATTGACGCGGTTATAAACTTCGTTGCCGCCGCCGGTGCCGCCGGTGTAGCTCACAAAATGGTCAAAATAAGACATATTAAAGACATCGCTGATTGTCACGGTATAAGTCTTATTTTTATCGAGAGTTAGCGGCATAAAGCTGGATTCGCCCCACCTGTCCCAGTTATCGCTGCCAAGATGCGGCATAAAGACAACATCACTTGCCACTTCATTGCCGCCGTTTTCCGTCACGGTCACCTTTTTCACAGCGCAGGTAATACCGGTATCAATGGGCCGCCCGCTGCCATATTCCAAAAGGAGCAGATAATCGCCGCTCTCGGTGGGTTTAACATTAGGCACGGTTAAGGTTTCATTCGGCCTGCCCCAATCGCCAAAGTGGGAGCGGTCATGGTCGCTGGCGGTGGGCGTTTCGCTAAATTTAGAGGCATCGTATTTGTTGCTGTCGGCGCGCACAAAGTTATCGCCCCAATAGCAGAGCGGCTTGGCATGGTGGCTCTCATTGCCATATTTATTTACGGCTGTCACCGAGTAACAATATGATTTTTGAGCATAATCTGCGGAATCGGGATCAACCCAGGGGGAAGTAACTTTTGTCGCCACCAATTTGCCGTCGCGGTAAATATTAAAGGTGTTGCCCTGATCGACATCCATAGCCGTCTGGGTGCTAAAAGAGACTTTGAGTTTGCCGTTTTCCGGAGCAATGGGATAAACAGCATGGTCGGCAGGAAGTAGCGGCATTTGCGGCGCGTAACATTCGGCATCTTCGGTGCAGCTTTTGAGAGTAATGGTAGCGCCGGCATTGGCAACTTCGGCTTTCATGGTAATAATAATTTCATTATTATCCTGCAAATCATCAGCACTTAAAGGATCTCTTTTAAGAGCGCCGTTAAGTGTCAACTTATCCATGATAAAAAAGCCATCTACATCTTCAGTACGTTTAGGTAATTTTATAGTAATATCAATATTTTTACCATGATATTTAAAATATTGCAGGCGAATTTCACTGCTCCCGGCCAAAAAGACATTGCGCATATATGCCGTAATAGCCGGGTTAAACCAAACGGTATTTTGCGTTGTTTCCAGGCCAAAAATGCCATACAAAACCGCGGAGATATAGCCGGCAACCGACCAGAGCTGGCGGCGCGAATTGACTTTAGGCCCGGAAAGCTCATTACCTTGGTAATCGGTGCGCTTATCATCAGCCCAGGCCTTTAAATTGGTGAATTCAAAATTTTCCATATTGGAGAGGTTAAAAGCCGCACCTCTGATAAGGCTAATCATGGCATTATCCACAACTTTACTATTGCGTGCTTTGAGCGCCGCTCTTAAGTGATATGCGGTGACAAAAGGCCAGATGGAGCGGTTATGATATATCCAGGTGCGCGGCTGTTGCGGCCAGATAACCGGCGGCCCGGCTTCCACCACCGGGTAACTGGCTATGGCCTGCGCCGCCTGCGCCGGGGTAGCCACATCCCACAAAATAGCGAGCGACTGGCCGAGAGAATCATAATTGCTATGGGCATCGCCGCTATCGAGATAGGTGCCGGTCATACTGGCAAAGAGCCCCTTATCAGCCTGATAAAAGCGCTCCACTATAGCTGTCTTTAGGTCAGCGGCCCAGCCAGCATACTTGCTAGCCAGGGTGCTATCACCCTTTTCACCGGCCATTTCGGCAGCCACTTTTAAGATAATATAATGAGCCACATTGGTAGAAAGCGCTTTAGCCATACCGATATGCACAGTGTCCTGAGCCGTCCACGGCTGATAGGTATTTTCGCGCCAATCGAGGTAAGATTGCTCACCGCCATAGAGCTTTTCCACCGGGTCATAGACGACTTCCCTATCGGCTTCGATGGTGTTTTTTATGGCATCATAGGTATCGTTATAAAAACTATCGCGCGCGGAGCCATCCAAATATTTGAGCGTCTCATAAGCGCCCAGAATCCACACCACGCGGTCGGTAGAAATGGGCCAGGAACCGCCGCTACCGGTATCTTGCACAATCTGCTTACCGCCACCGCCGACGCTCTGTTTTTTATCAGCCAATTTAAAGGCCAGTGAATTCATCGAGCGCTCAGGGTCAACGAGAGCCAGGCCTAAATCCATGGCGTAGGAGGTGTCGCGCGTCCAAACGTAATTCCAGTTTTCGCCGGTATTAAAACAGTTACAGGGCACGCCCTGGCCGTTATTAAAAGCGTAATTATCAATCTGGGTAACGCTATCAAGACTAGCTTCTCTCATAGCCAGAGCAAAAAGGCCGTCAAAATAAGTATGACCGCTTATAAGTCGCAAGCCTTCAATAAGTTCATAAATAGTGCGCTCTTTGGAGGCTGGAGTGTTATCACGCAAATCGGCAGTGGTGGTAAAGGTAAAGCTGCGCCAACTGTTGGTATTGCCATAAAGTGCCGCCGTACCCACTGTCCCGCGCCAGCTGATAATAGTATCGGAAAAATCTGCCGGCAATGCCGGTTCATCGCTACTGGCATCGGCACAGGCCGGCCCACTCCAACCGGCGGAGCAATTTTCACAGGCCTCACCGGCAAAATGGCTATTACATTCACAGCGGCCGCTCTCGTTACAAGTACCGCGCCCACTGCAAACGCCGTCACTGCTACCCGCGCCCGGGCAGCGCTCGGTGCAATTTTCGCCAAAGTAGCCAATAATGCATTTATCACAAGCAGGATAATTTGTTTTGTTGCCGGAGCAGCCGGAACAATCACCGCCGGCACCGTTGGTACAGGCACAAGTGCCGTCATCCTGGCAAGTGCCGTTGCCGTTGCAGGGATTTTCGTGGCCGCCAAGACATTCTATAGCACATGTCGGCCCTTTATAACCGGCGGCACAAGTACAAGAACCGTCACCCTCAAGGCCGTCGTTGCAAGTACCGTTGACACATTTACAGGGTTCACACTTTTGGCCGTAATGACCGGCTTCGCATTTAGTCGGCTGACTTTTATTTTTATCAGGAATTTCAAGCTCTTCGTCATGATGATTACAGGAAAGAACAAATAAAAAACCAAGCACCAGAAAGAAAGAACGCTTTTTCACCTTGCACCTCATGGAAATTGCGCCTGCCAATCCAGACCTTTTTACTATAGGCTTAAGGTGCGCTTTTGGACAATCATTTTTTAGCAAATAGCTTGGAGCTTTTCAAACATTTATCCGGGAGAATTTTTACAAATTGTGACATTTATCACGCTTATCTTGCGCAATTTAAGCATTTTTTAACATTTTGCCCGTTGTGCTGAAGTGCCATAATCCGTATAAATTATTTTAATCTGCGTCACTTTAAAGTGGCGAAGGAGGTTTTTATGAAAGAAGATATTTTACGCGCCGCTTTTTTAAGAGTCAGCTTGGAGCTTAAACGAGCCGAGGCCGCCAGCATTGAAGATGTAGTGGCCACTGTGGCCGGCAAAATGGATATAGACCAAAACAAACTCTATCAGGCCATTGCCAAAAGATTACCGCAGCTGATAGCTATTTCTACTCCGCAATACGTTAAGAACCGGGTATAAGTTTTTTTTGTTTCTTAACTTAAGTCTTAATTATTCTTCGCTAAATTCGCTGACGAGGGCGCTAACGGTGGCTTTGGCATCGCCATAAAGCATAAGGGTGTTGTCGTTGGTAAAGAGCGGATTTTCTACTCCGGAGAAGCCGGTGCCTTTGCCGCGCTTTAAGACAAAGACCGTCTTGGCTTCAAAAGCGTTGACAATGGGCATACCGTAAAGCGGGCTGGATTCATCGTTCATAGCATCGGGATTGACAACATCATTGGCGCCGATGACTATAGCCACATCGGTATTAGACATTTGCGGATTAAGCTCATCGGAAGTTTTTAGCTGCTCATAGGGCACATTGGCTTCGGCTAAAAGCACATTCATGTGACCCGGCATACGGCCGGCCACAGGGTGAATAGCAAAATTAACTTCGGCGCCGTTAGCTTCCAATTTATCACACAGCTCTTTTACAGCGTGCTGAGCCTGAGCCACTGCCATACCGTAACCGGGTACAATAACAACATTTTTAGCCGCTTCCAAAATAAGATAGGCATCTTCAATAGAAACAGCTTTGGGCTCTTTGGCCACCCCGCCGCTCTTTTTGTGGCCGGCCGAGAGGCTCTTAAAGAGCAGATGGAAGAGCGTGCGGTTCATGGCTTTACACATGATGAGGGTCAAAATGAGGCCGGAGGCGCCAACCAAACAGCCGGAAACCACCAGCACGGTATTGTTGATGGCAAAGCCGGCAAAAGCAGCAGCAAGGCCGGAAAGAGCATTTAAGAAGGAAATGATAACCGGCATATCACCGCCGCCGATGCCGATGACCATGGTAATACCGAGAATGAGGAAAATAGCGGTAGCCGCGATTATGCCATAAAGGGCCAAATCGGCTTCACAATTGATATCGCCACTCACAGTATAAAGAGCAATGCCGGCTAGGCCGATAAGACAAAAGAGGCCATTCACCGCATTTTTGCCGGGAATGGCAATATTCTTTCTAAAAATGCCCGAGAGCTTGCCCCAGGCCACAATAGAACCGGTAAAGGCAATAGCACCAATAGCAATGGTGAGCCCCAAAGAAGCCGATGTAAAATAGTCGCCCTTGGGGTGGATAATATATTGGGCAAGAGCCACCAAAAGTGAGGAGAGGCCGCCAAAGCCGTTGAAAAGAGCCACCAGCTCCGGCATGCCGGTCATCTGCACCTTTTTGGCCCAAATAGTGCCAATCAGCGTACCCAACACCAGTGCTACGGCAATATAAAGATAGCCGTTGGCCAAAATATTGGTAGTATTCCAAGAGCCCACCACCTCTTTTTCGGTGAGCACAGTTATAACCGCGAGCAGCATACCAATAGATGAATAAAGATTACCCTTGCGGGCGGTATCGGTCTTGCCGAGTAATTTAATGCCCCGTATAAAGAATATACAGGCCACCATATAAAGTATTGTAATCACTGTAGTATTCATTATTTATCACCTTTTTTCTTAAACATGCTGAGCATTCTGTCGGTAACCAAATAGCCGCCCACCACATTGATAGTGGCAAAGAGAATAGCCAAAAAGCCCAAAACCTTGCCGGCAGTACCGCCAACACCCACTGCCACAGCCGTCACACTAATGGCACCAACCACGGTGATGCCGGAGATGGCGTTGGTGCCGGACATCAGCGGTGTATGCAGCTGCGAAGGCACTTTGGAAATGAGCTCGATACCCAAAAAAGCCGCGATAATAAAGACAAAAATAAGCATTATATCCATCTTATTTACTCCTATAAGTTAAGGCTTAGCCTTTAAAGCGCTCGTGGATAATAGCGCCGTCTTTGGTCAAAAGGCAGCCCTTCATAATTTCGTCATCGAGATTCACTTTAAACTCTTTGGCTTCTTTGTCATAAAAACCGGCATGGGTGAGAAAAGCGGTGATATTGCCGGAAAGCATTTTGGAAGCATCATAAGGCACCTGGCGCTCCAAAAGGTCGCCGCTCATAATGGTAACGCCGTTTTCGGTCACCACATCTTCGCCTAATTTGGAACCTTCGACATTGCCGCCGGTGGAAACAGCCATATCCACCACAATTGAGCCCGGCTGCATGCGGTCGAGCACATTTTTCTCAATAAGGCGGGGCGCCTTGCGGCCAAAAACCTTAGCTGTGGTGATAACAATATTGGCTTTTTCGCAAACTTTGGCCTGGGCCTCTTTTTGTTTGGCAATTTGCTCAGGAGTGAGCTCTTTAGCATAACCCTGCGCTGTTTGCCCCATCTCGCCGAGGTCGATTTTCACAAAACTGGCGCCAAGGGATTTTACCTGCTCTTCCACCACTGGGCGGGTATCAAAAGCGTCAACACGGGCGCCAAGGCGCTTGGCCGTAGCAATAGCCTGGAGACCGGCCACACCAACACCGATGATAAAAACGCGTGCCGGGTTAATGGTACCGGCCGGAGTCACCATCATGGGCAGGATTTTGGGCAGTTTGGCCGCCGCATTCACCACCGCCACATAGCCGGCAAGAGATGTTTGCGAGGATTGCACGTCCATTTTCTGGGCCAGAGTTGTCCGCGGAATCATCTCCAAAGAGACAGCCATAAGTTCCTGAGAGGCAAATTTGTTCAAAAGCTCTTTTTCGTTAAAGGGGTCGAGGTAGCTGATATGCAAAGTATCTTTTTTAATACCGTCGATTTTAGTGGGCTTTAAGATGCGCACAATAATATCGCTATCGGCATAGCCGTCTTCTTCTTTGGCTATAACAGTAGCTCCGGCCTCTTTATAGGCTTCGTCGCTAAAACCGCTCTTAATACCGGCACCACTCACTACTTTAAACTCAAAGCCCATAGGAATAAGGTGCTTAATGTCGGCAGGAATCAGCGCCACTCTGGTCTCGAGGGCCTCCTGCTCCTTGCAAACCAATATCTTCTTCATTCAAAAACTCCTTAAATTACCATGCTATAGGGATTTTCCGTGCCGGGAAACGGTGGATAAGGTTCCCCTTGCGGCAAATGCTACGCGCCCCCTCTATAACACAAAATAAGAATTGGGGTACGGGGGAAGTGATAAAATTTTAAAAAAATTTACCCAGCGGTAAAAAAAGTTTGCCAAAGCCAAGAATTCAGCCCCCAAAGATAACATTTAGCTGTTGCCCTTTTAATTAAGCTTTATTATGAAGTAATGTCAGGAGTGGCCCGATGAGCATCATCAGCACAAAACAGAATTCAAGTAATTTCCGCGAGTTTTCCTTAATATCTGGTGATAAGGGGCGTCTGGGCTATATTGGCCCCTATCAGCTATTAAATCGCCTGGGCAATGGGGGCATGGCCGTTGTTTACAAAGCCTGCTCCATTCACCCGGAACGCGATGATGAGCTGGTGGCTATCAAAATTTTAAACGAAAAGGCGGCCTCCGACCCGGCCAAAGCCGAGTATTTTCGCGATGAGGCCTATCTTTTGAGCACTCTCGGCCACCCTAACCTGGTGCGCACTTTAGAAGCCGGCATTCATCAGGGGCAGTATTATCTTGTCATGCAATATGTCGATGGCTGCGACCTGGGCACGCTTTTGGATAACCTCGATAATCGCAATATGTTGCTGCCGGTGCCAATCGGTATTTACATTATTCACAGCCTGCTTTCTGCTCTAAAATATATCCATCAGGCGCATGCCACCGATGGCAAACCGCTGGGCCTGGTGCACCGCGATATTTGCCCTTCCAATGTGCTCCTCTCCACCAGCGGCCAGGTGCTTTTGAGCGATTTTGGCATAGCCACACACATTTTGCCGCGCCACTTGCACCGTGAGCTCAATGCCGGCCACCTGGGTTACCTGGCGCCGGAACAAATAAATGCCAAACCGGTTGATAGGCGCACCGATCTTTTTGCTGTCGGCGTGCTTTTGTACGAAATCATCACCAATGTGCAGCCCTTCTTCCGCCCCAAAAAAGAGGATTCCTACTGGGCGACGCTGGAGTTCAAGCCCTTGCCGGCCCCAAATATCAGTGCGGAATTAAAAGAAAAATTGCTGCCACTTTTTAAAAAAGCCTGTAATCCCAATCCTGATAAGCGTTTTCAAACCGCCGAACAATTTCAAGAAGCCCTGGAAGATTCTTTTCAGCTTACTCCAAGCTGCGGCGCCTTAACTTCGCTGATGAACTCGCTCTATCCGGCACGCAGCCACAGTTTTTCCAACCTGCTCAATGATAACAGCGAGCCCAAAGAAGATTCCGGGGATATTGTGCAGCTCTGTCTTTTGGACCAAAGTGATGCCGAAGGCCCGGAGCGCCTTTTAAACCGCGCCGGTTACCACACTTTGAGGCTACCTAAGGGCCAGCTGCCCGATCCTAATACACCGCTGATGATTTCGGCGGCCGATATTTCAAGCGCGGATATTTTGCCCATAGTCAACAATCATCATGCCCCGCTGGTTATTCTTTTGGGGAATTTCAGTGAGCAATCGCTGGCTGTTGCCACCGAACTCGGCAATCAGTGCTCTCTTTTTGCTCCATATAACATAGAGCGCATCTCACTTTTGCTCCACCCCACCACCACTTTGAAATCGCGCTTTAATACCCTGGAATTAAACCCGCACATGAGCCTCTTTCAGCAAATTAAGCTATTAAACCGCCGTGTGCTTTTGATTGGCTGGCCGGCTGTGGATGCCGCTATATGCTGCATGGTGCTGGAAAAATGGCGTATTTCCTGCCATGCTGTTGCCACTGTGGACGAGGCCCTCAATCTGGCCAAACATTCTACTTATAACTTGGTGCTTCTAAGCCCCAAGTTGGCACCGGAAGCCATATCGATTATTTCTGAGCTAAGGGAGCAAACCGGCTATTCACTCTTGCCTGTCCTCCTGCCGGGAGCCGATAAGCCGGCCCTTTTAAATAGAGAACAAGATGCCATTTTCTGTGCGGAAAAAGACGCTTCAATGGAAGTGCTTTCGCAGCGCATCTTGATGATTTTGTTAAATAATAATATAAGAGCCTTTCTGCGCTATCGCGTTAGTTTACCAACAACATACAGCTATCTGGGCGTAGCACAGGAAGGGTCTTTGGTTAATATCGGCCGCCTCGGCGGGCTGCTTTTAAGCAAACAAATTGTGCCTATCGGCGCCGCACTGCATCTTAAAATTACTATTAACGAGGCCGAAGGAAAATACATTGATATAGATAAAGCCCAGGTTGTGCATATTGCTCTCGAGGAAGATCGCCTGGGCGGCAATGTGCTCATCGGCCTAAGTTTTGGCGGCATGTCGGAAGCTAACGAGCTGGATTGGCTGCATTTCATCTATCAGCAGGAGTAACGTTCCATTTGAGGAGCCAGTAGTGATTAAGCCTATAATATTTGGAAAATATTATCTTTTGGAACCCATTAACAAAGGCGGTATGGCCGAAGTTTTCAAAGCCAAGGAATTTGGTGTGGAGGGCTTTTCGCGCCTCTTGGCCATCAAGCGCATTTTGCCCGATGTCTCCAGCGACGATGCCTTTGTCACCATGTTCATCGACGAAGCGCGGCTGACAGTACAGCTCCAACATGTTAATATTACACAAGTTTATGAGCTGGGAAAGTTTGAAGACAGCTATTACATTGCCATGGAGTACATCCCCGGCAAAGATTTGCGCCACATTTTGGATCTTTATATCGCGCGCCATGAGCTCATGCCCATCCCGGAGGCCGCCTTTATCACCACCGGCATTTGCGAGGGCCTCGATTATGCACACCGCAAATGCGATGCCCAGGGCAAATCATTTAATATTGTTCACCGCGATGTGAGCCCGCAAAATGTGCTCATCAATTACGATGGCTGGGTAAAGGTTATTGATTTTGGTATCGCCAAAGCAGAGCACCGCGAAACAAAAACACAAGTTGGCGTACTTAAAGGTAAATTTGCTTATATGTCTCCGGAGCAAATCAGCGGCAAGCCCATAGATCACCGCAGCGATATCTTTGCTATCGGTATCATGCTTTATGAAATGGTCACCGGCAAAAGGCTCTTCATCGGCGATAACGATATGGAGACTTTGCGCAATATTATTAAAGCCAAAGTGCCAAATCCCAAAAAATATAATCCCCTCATCAGCGACGAACTGGAAGCCATCATCAGAAAGGCCCTGGCCAAAGAACCAGACGAGCGCTATCAGTGGGCCAGCGATCTCGCTGAGGATTTACAGCCTTTTTTGATTCACAACAATACCATTTTCGGCCGCAAACAATTAAGCCGCGTTTTGCATGAATTCTATGCCGACGACATTGCCGTCGAACAAGCAAAAATGAAGGAATTCGCCGAAGTTAAGCCGCCGCAGGAAAGCGCTAACGAGATGATCGCCAACGCTAATCCCAATAAAACCTGCGTCATCAGCGCGGCTGAATACAGTGCCTATTTGGAACATGCCAAAGCCCAGGAAAGCGGCCAGCAAGCCACAGTAGCCGCGAGACCCCACCGTGAAGAAACTCCGCCGCCCCCGCCTTCTGCCGCTTTCGGTGATGCCGGTCAGCCACCGGCCCAACCAGGAAAACGGCAACCTTCGGCCTTCCAGGAGTCGGATATTTTAAAGAATAACCTTTTGCGCGACGGCTTGCCGGAGCTTTTTATCGGGCGCAATCATCCTTAGAATTTGTTTTTACCTAACCTTATTTTGTTTCTATAGGCCGGCATATTAGCAACTGTCGCCGCCGTAGAAAGTAGGCTTTAAGTGAGCAATAAAGATAAAGAAATTAATGAGTTGACTAAATTAAGAGGAGAACTTTCGGCCACCAACCTTGAGCTCTTGGCCCTTCTTAATAAAAGAGCCGGCCTCGTACAAAAGGTGCAAGAGCTCAAAAGCGCGAAGGGACTACCGACTTTTGTGCCGGAGCGCGAAGAGGCCATGTATAGCGACCTAATCGCCGCCAATCGCGGCCCCTTCTCCGATGCCACAATTAAGCGGCTCTTTAAACATATTTTTCGAGCCTCACTGGATCTCATGGAGAAGAATAAAGAGCGCCAACTCATTGTTTGTCAAAAAGAAGCCGCTGAAACTGCTGCCCTGCCCCAAGGGCCGATTCTTATTGCCGGCCCCTGCGCTGTAGAAAGCCGTGAGCAAGCGGAAGCAGTAGCGGCTTTTTTGGCTAAAAGCGGCGTAAAATTCATAAGAGGCGGCGCATTTAAGCCCAGGAGCTCTCCTTATAGCTTTCAGGGGCTTGGCCTCCCTGGGCTCCAAATACTTAAAGAAGCAGCAAAGAGCTACGGCCTCAAAGTGGTGAGCGAAATAATGGATCCCAGGCAAATTGCTGCGGCCGCTCCCCTCATCGATATTATTCAGGTGGGGGCCAGAAATATGTATAATTATGATTTATTAAAAGAACTTGGGAAGTTAAAAAAGCCGGTTATCTTAAAGCGCGGCCTCTCGGCCACCATAGAGGAGTGGCTCTATGCCGCCGAATACATAGCCAAAGAGGGCAACAGGGCTATCATTCTCTGCGAACGGGGTATTCGCACTTTTGAGCAGGCCACGAGAAACACACTGGATATTTCGGCTATACCTTTGCTGAAAGAGCAAACAAAATTGCCGGTTTTAGCTGATCTTTCGCACGCCGCCGGCCGCAAAGACCTTTTAATTCCCTTGGGGAAAGCGGCTCTGGCCGCCGGAGCGGACGGCCTCATGGTGGAGGTGCACCCAAGCCCGGAATCAGCCCTTTCCGATGCCGGGCAACAACTCGATTTTGCGGAATTTACCGCTTGGCAAAAGGCCGTTTGGCCACAACAAGGAGTTTAAACATGATAGCCTTATTAGAGGGAAAACTGGCTTATAAAAGTGTGGGCAAAGTTATTATTTCGGCCGGCGGCGTGGGTTTTGAAGTGCTCTGCACCACTCAGGCCTTGCAAATAGCCGGCGATATCGGCTCAAATGTTATTTTTCATATAGATACAGAGGTGCGCGAGGACGCCATTACTTTATACGGCTTTGCCACAGCGGAAGAGCGCGATTTATTTAGAAAACTTATTGCCGTACATGGCATTGGCGCGGCAACAGGCCTCGCCATTCTCTCTACCTATACTCCGGGCGAAGTGGTGCGAGCCATTTTGGCCGGCGATACCAAAACCATAGCCAAAGTGCCGGGAATCGGCCCCAAAACGGCGCAGCGCCTCTGTCTGGAATTAAAAGACCGCCTGGGTAACCTCTCCCTGCCGCCGGAAGCAGTAGCCAGCGCACCGGTGGCACTTAATACCGCTCCGGGCTCACTCTTTGAAGATGTGGCTGCCGGTCTCATTAATCTGGGCTATAAACAAGGCGAAGTAGCTAAAGTTGTTAGTAAATTGCAAAAAGAAAACGCCGAAGAAACTGATTTACCCAAGCTCTTTAAGCTGGCTCTCCGTCAGCTCACCCGCTAAAATTTCTCATATATGTCTAAAAGTCATAGAAAATACGCAAAAAAAAGTGACACGAACTAATAAATTTGCTACTATGCGCTGGCAAAGTGGGGTATAAACCCTTATTTTTAAGGAGCTTACATGTTGAAAAATAGCCTAAAAATTCTAGCAGTCTTGTTATTAGCCCTACCTCTGGCCGCCTGCGGTGATGATACACCGACACCGCATCCAGCAAAATCTATAAGTACGAATACCGGCAACAATAACAACAATAACCAATCCAACAATAATAATAACAACAACAATAACCAGCCAAACAATAATAACGACCAAAATTCCGATGCCGCCAGCGATAATACCCCGCGCACCAATTTGCCGGAAGGCGCTGCTTGCCAAAAAACCGAAGAATGCTCTGATACGCTGATTTGCTTAGATAGTACCTGTCAAAATAAATTAATCATCAACGAAGACGGCCAACCTAACGGCGCTACCTGTTCTCTCGGCTCTGAGTGCTTAAGCGGCCTCTGCCAAGGCGCCAAATGCGTTTGCCCCACAGGTTTTACCGGCGACCGCTGCGATACCTGCGAGCGCGACTATTTCGGCAAAAATTGTAAAAAATGCTCTACTTGTGTCAATGGCGGCTGTGATGACGGAGTAAGAGGCAGCGGCGCCTGTATGTGCGTTTCCGGCTTTACCGGCCCCACCTGTGAAAAATGCGTAAAAGGTAATTATGGTGCACACTGCGTAAAATGCACCAAAGTCGGTGATACTTACCAAGGCGCAGCCAATGCCAGCGATTGCAGCTATGCCGATAACAGAAGCGAAAATAATCCCGTAACCTATAAGGTTGTTACCATCGGCGAGCAAATTTGGATGGCTGAAAATATCCGTTACAAAGCTCCCGGCGCCAATGGCACCGGCATCAATGGCCAATCGGTAGAGGGAGACCCAACCAAAGACGAAATATACGGCCTTATTTATACTTTTGATGAAGCAAAGAAGGTTTGCCCCAGTGGCTGGCGCCTGCCAAATAATAATGATTTTAAAGAACTATTAACTTTTGCCGGGGCAGAAAACGAAGAGGATGAAAACGAACAAATATTCCTTGATCTCATCGAAAAGAGCGACCGCTGGGTGCATCACCAAAACAGAGGCACCGATAAGTATGGATTTTCTCTGCGCCCTGCCGGTTACAGGGAAGATCTTGGTGTTGGCAAAACAGATTTAGATAAAGGCGTAAATGCCTATTTGTGGAGCAGCACCGTAGAGAGCGACTTAATTATTAAGTACTATTGCCTTGATGCCGGCCAAAATAAATATGGTGAGGAAAATGTCGGGCGGGCTATATTGCATTCCATCGCCAATCATAATGAAGGTGACCGGCGCTCTGTACGCTGCATTTATAAGCAAGACTAAGACTATTTTCTAAATAATTCCAACAAAATAATCTCAACATATTGATCACTCCACCGTGACGCTCTTGGCCAGGTTGCGCGGCTGATCGACATCGGTACCGCGGTGGTCGGCAATGTGGTAAGCAAAGAGTTGCAGCGGCAAAATGGCTAGTAATGGTGTAAGTAGTGCCGGCGCATCGGGAATAGCAAAGTTCACATCAGCTGCCTTTAAAACAGCCGCGCTGCGCGTGGGAGCAATGGCAATAACCGGCCCGCGCCGCGCTTCTATCTCCTGGATATTGCCCAAAAGTTTCTCGGAAACGGCATCGCCGGCATCCACCACCACACTCAGCACTTTGGGTTCAATGAGGGCAATTGGGCCATGCTTCATCTCGCCGGCCGGGTAACCCTCGGCGTGGATATAAGAGATCTCTTTTAATTTAAGCGCTCCTTCCAGAGCTATGGGGTAAGAAATGCCCCGCCCCAAATACATGGTGCCACGGATGCGTTCGGAATATTCATATGCCACCTTTTCTATCTCTTTTTCTTTAGAAAGCACTTCTTCCATCTGGGTCGGGATTTTCAGGAGCGCGGCGGCTGTTTCCTGCAATTCGGCTATTGAAATTTGCTCCTGCGCTTTGGCGATAGCCAGGGCTAAAAGATAAAGCAGCCCCACCTGGGTGGTAAAAGCTTTGGTGGAAGCTACGCCGATTTCCGGCCCGGCATGGGTATAAAGCGTCCAGGTGGCGGCCCGGCTAAGAGAAGAACCCAAAACATTAGTAATAGCCAGCACTTTGGCCCCTTGGCGTTTAGCTTCCTGCACTGCCGCCAAGGTATCGGCCGTCTCGCCAGACTGGCTGATGGCCACCACCAGTTCGCCTGGCATTACAATGGGGTGGCTATAGCGGTATTCAGAGCCCAGCTCAGCATCAACGGGTATTCTGGCCCAGGTTTTAATGAGATATTTGCCCAAAAGAGCGGCATGATAGCTGGTGCCACAGGCCAAAAAGAGCACCTTGGTGAGATTCTCTTTATTTAA
>JAEEML010000169.1 GCA_016283195.1 Deltaproteobacteria bacterium
CACAGATAACTTTATTAGCCATTTCGGCATGTTCGGCCGCTATGGCGTAAGGCACGCTGTTGATAGGGAGACGCGGCGAGAGTTCTTCACCATCAACACTTATGGCCAGTTCCAGCCTGGTGGCCCCAGCTACTAAAGCAGCGTCAACATTGGGGATAACCAAAGTATAAAGGCCGGATTCAATTTCCATCTGTTCTTCGTTTTCGGCTATGACAGTGTCACGTTCGTTATAAATAGCTGCGTGGATGGTATGCTGGCCATTTACTAATTCGCCATCTTCTTTAAGCACTCCATGGTGGGTAAAAGAGAGCGGTACTGCCCCATAAGCTGA
This sequence comes from Deltaproteobacteria bacterium, assembly GCA_016283195.1. Classification (GTDB taxonomy): domain Bacteria; phylum JAEEML01; class JAEEML01; order JAEEML01; family JAEEML01; genus JAEEML01. The sequence continues at coordinate 332 of JAEEML010000169.1, forward strand.
GCTACTTAAAAGTAGGGCCAGAGCGGTAATAATGAAGCTGCGCATATCATACCTCCTTAGGCAAAATGGCTTGGTTAGGCGCAACTAAGGCAGTCTAACAAAAAATAGTCTATGTCTTTTCTTTTTTGAGTCAATTAAAAAGATAATTTTTTGAAAATATAGGGAAATTGCCGATTTGATTTTGTTGACACTTTGCCAACGGCCATTGACTAGGCAAAAAATAACTAAGCGATTTACAAGTGCTCTCCTTTGGAGTAGATTTCCCCCCGCCAAAAAGCCGCCATAAAGGCAAGGGCGGCGCTAGTGGAGCTAAGTGATGATTATTGATGGCAAAAAGTTGGAAAGAAGCTGTTACTGCGGCGATTTAAGAGGTAGTGACGTTGGTAAAAAGGTGGTTTTAACCGGCTGGGTGCACCATAAGCGCGATTTACCGAGCTGTATTTTTATAGTTCTCCGCGATAGAAGCGGGGTGGTGCAGCTGGTTATTGACCCGAATGTGAGCAAAGAAGCTTATGAGCTGGCCCAAAATGTGCGCAACGAATTTTGCCTCTGCGCCGAGGGCGAAGTTATCTCCCGCGGGGAGAATATCAATAAAGACCAGGCAACCGGTGAAATTGAGATTAAAGTTACTACTTTGCATATTGTCTCCAGTTGCCCGGTTTTGCCCTTTAATTTGAAAGATGCCGCCGATGCCAAAGAAGAGACGCGCCTCAAATACCGCTATCTCGATTTGCGCCGCCCGGAACTGGCGGAAAAATTCCTCTTCCGCCACAAATTTAACCAGGTGGTGCGCCGCCACATGAGCGAAAACGGCTTTGCCGAGCTGGAGACGCCATACCTCATCAACAGCACGCCGGAAGGGGCGCGTGATTTTGTGGTGCCGAGCCGCAAATATGCCGGCCACTTCTTTGCCCTCCCGCAATCGCCGCAGCTCTTTAAGCAGCTCTTTATGATTGCCGGCTTTGACCGCTATTTCCAAATTGTGCGCTGCTTCCGCGACGAAGATCTCAGGGCTGACCGCCAGCCGGAATTTACCCAGATTGATATGGAGATGTCCTTTATCGACGAAGATGAGATCATGGGCTTTGTGGAGACCCTCATCGCCAAAATTTGGGAACTCATCGGCGTAAAAGTGACTCTCCCCATTAAGCACATGACTTATGCCGAAAGTATGGATAGATTTGGCGTGGATGCGCCCGATTTGCGCTATGGCCTCGAGCTCAAAAACTTAAATGATGTGCTGGCCGGCACATCCTTTGGGGTTTTCCAAAATGTTTTGGCCGAAAAGGGTTTAATTAAGGCTATTTGCGTGCCAAATTGCAGCTTCTCGCGCAAAGAGATAGATGGCCTCGCCGCGGTAGTTGAGCCTTATGGAGCCAAAGGGGTGATGAGCGCCAAAGTGGGGGCCGGTAATACCATCAGCGGTAGCCTGGCCAAGCAGTTATCAGCTGAGGAACAGGCCGCGCTCTGTGCCCGTATGGAGGCCAAAGAGGGCGATCTCATTCTCATTATTGCCGCCAGTGCCAAGGTGACCACCGCCTCTCTTGGCGCACTCCGCAAGCACCTGGCCAATAAATTGGGCCTTCTAGACAAAAACCGCTATGAATTTGTCTGGATAACCGATTTTCCGCTGCTCGAGTGGGATGACGAAGAGGGGCGCTATGTGGCCGCCCACCACCCCTTTACTTCGCCTAAGCTCGATCAGCTGCACCTTTTGGAGACCGACCCAGGCAAAGTCTTGGCCAGAGCTTATGATATTGTGTGCAACGGCTATGAAATCGGCGGCGGCTCTATTCGTATCAACGACCCGGAAGTGCAGCGCCTCATGTTTAAGACTTTGGGCATTACCCCTGAAGCGGTGAAGCGCAAATTCGGCTACTTTGTGGAAGCTCTTAATTACGGTGCGCCTATCCACGGTGGCCTGGCACTTGGCGCCGACCGCGTGGTGATGCTACTCACCAAGACCGATGCCATCCGCGATGTTATTGCCTTCCCCAAGACTCAAAGAGCCACCGATTTAATGCTGGAAGCGCCAACACTTCTCGAGAGCGACCAACTGGAAGAACTGCATCTTGAAGTAGCTAAAGATAGCGCCGAAGAGTAAGCACGCCGTTTTTCTTTGCCCCTTACCCCATTAATAAGCTCGCTGTAATCAATTTTTGTGGCTAGCCACAAATTTCGTCTGTAGGAATAGCTAATGCATTAAATTTAAACAATTTATTTTGCTGTTAGACTGTCCGGTTTTAGCAAAAAATCAAACAGGCCAAGCATAAGGTAGCCATTATCATCGTAGTATGGTGCTATATCGTCTTTTACAATGATAATCCGTTTAAAAGAATCATTTATTTGTCTAAAAGAGGCTGTTTCCTGGGCCCGTTTTTCTTCATTACCAATGGTTAAAGCGGCCTGAATATAGTAGCGCGCATCACTATCATTTACCACAAAATCCACTTCCAAATTACGGCGCATAGAGGTGCCGTTTTTGTCTTTACCCCAGGCTTCGACTAAACCGACATCAACGGAGCATCCGCGGCGACGCAGCTCATTATAGATAATATTTTCCATGAGATGCGTTTCTTCCAGTTGGCGAAAATTGAGAATTACATTGCGCAGTCCCGGATCCAAAAAATAGTATTTTGTTTCGGTGCCGATATATTTTCGCCCTTTTACATCATACCTAAGCGCTTCTTCCAGCAAAAAGGCATCTTTTAAATGGGCCAGGTAATCGCATATTGTATTGCGGCCAATAGACAAGTTTTCCCTGGAAAGAAAAGTATTACTTATGCGCCCCGGGTTGGTGGAAGAGCCGATTCCAGAGGCCAGAATTTGAATCAGCTGTCTAAGCCCAGCTTCGCTACGTAAATGATTTCTTTCAATAATATCGCGCAAATAGGTGAGCTCATACAAATTATGTAAATACTCTTTTTTCTTCTTTTCGTTATTAAAAAGCAGCACTTGCGGCAAGCCGCCGAAGGTATAGTAATCCTTCCAGGCGCTTTGCTTATCCCCTCCAAGAGCGGCATAATATTCGGCAAAAGAGAGCGGCCAAACTCTTATTTCCTCACCGCGGCCGCGGAATTCTGTCACCACATCGCTGGAAAGAAAGCGCGAATTACTGCCGGAAACATAGACCTCAAGCTGGCGGCTATGAGTTAGCGAAAGAAGAACTTCCACAAAATTATCAACAAGTTGTACTTCATCTAAAATGATGTAATGTGTTTTTCCATCGTTTTGCAAATGGGCATCTATATAATCCAGGAGCAAATCGGGGTTGCGCAGTTTCATGCTGCGGCGGTCATCAAAAGAAAGCTCAATAATATGAGCAGGATCGGTGATGTTTTTCACCAAGTGGTCGTGAAAGATATTGAAGAGCAAAAAGGATTTGCCAGAGCGGCGCCCACCGGTGACAATTTTTACCAGGCCATTGCCCAGCCCGGCCAGCAATTCGTTTAGATATTCATCACGTTTAATAAGCATCTTACAATCAATTTCTGTGGCTAGCCACAAATTTAGTCTGTAGAAATAGCGATGTATTGGAATTTTGTCAAGAGTTTTAGTAAGTTATCATGAAACTGGCCCAAAAGTTCTGCCGCTCTTTGGAGAAATTTAGAAAATAGAGCCAGGGTGTAAGGGCGGCTAGTCCTTAACGCAGCGGACGGAAAAGGCCATTTTTTTGCCAAATTCCAGTGTTACTGGAATGCCATAATCAATATGCATTAAATAAGCTTTTTGCTTATCAGCGGTGCTCTCTGTTGCCGACCAGAAAAAGGCTCCTTCACCGAAGTTATAGTGCGTGCCATGCTCAGCCCGCCAACCGGCAGGAAGAGCCGCAAAACCATAAGCATCTATGCCGCCCCAACTTTGAGCGCGTAAGTTTTGGGCACTTGATTCTTGCGGCCCGCCGGCATGTTTTATAAGAGCATCAAATTCTTCTTTAGTGGGTAAATGCCAACCTTTGGGGCAGGCTTTCACCGCATCCTGCCAGGTATAAAGACAGCCATAGTTTTTCATAAAACTTATATCTTGTTCCGTATGGGCATTGGCTGTGCGGAGCTGGCATTTGATTCTTTTGCCATCGCGGCCGATATAGGCATCCATGTTTTTGGCCATCCATGTTTGGCCATCTATAACCACAGTGTCGATGTCGCAATTGCGGCCGATTTTGCCATTTTGGCACTCGGTACAAGTTTCGCCGGTCATAAGTGAATTTTTACATTCACCGGTGGCTTTTACGCGCAGCTGTTGCCCGCCACAGGCCGCCAAGGTAACCACTGAAAAAATAAAACATATTTTGGTAAATTTGCTCATGATACTTCCTTTTGGTTAGTAGCTGAAGCGAACATGATCTCTATACCCCTAAAGGCTAATAACAACAAAGAGAATGATAGCATGACTTACTGGGGCCGGGCAAGCGGAAAGTGTGGGGCTGCGCTCTTGTTCTGCCTTGCCCAATATGCTAAAATGCCTAAATCCTTAGCGCTCCCGGGCGCATATTGAAAGGCAAAAATGGCGCAAAAATACCCTATCGGCATTCAAACATTTGAACGGATTCGTTTAGAAGGTTACGATTACGCCGACAAAACCGATCTTGTCTATAAGCTGGCTCATGGGGCTATTTTTAACTTTCTTTCTCGCCCGCGCCGCTTTGGCAAGAGCCTTTTGGTTTCCACTTTAGAGGCCTATTTTAAAGGGCAAAAAGAGCTTTTTAAAGGGCTTTTCATGGAAAAACTGGAAAAGGAGTGGCTTTCTTACCCGGTTTTGCACCTCGATCTTTCCGGCGCTGCCTATATTAGGCCGGAAGCGCTGGAAAATCTGCTCAATGAGAGCCTGGTACTTTGGGAAAGAGAGTATGGCCTTTCGGAAACAGGCAAAGATCTGGAAACGCGCTTTAAAGCCGTTATCAAGAGGGCAAACGAAAAGACCGGCCAAAAAGTGGTTATTTTAATTGATGAATATGAAAAGCCCATTTTGGATACCATTGGCAATGAGAGTTTACAAAATATTTATCGCTCCATGCTGCACGGCTTTTACGGCTGTTTAAAATCCTCAGAAAGCCTCATTAAATTTGCTCTTTTAACCGGCGTTACCAAAATAGGAAAACTAAGTGTTTTTAGTGCCTTAAATAATCTTTTTGATATTACTTTCGATGCCCGTTACAGCACCATTTGCGGTATTTGCGAAGAAGAAATTCGCCCGCTTTTTGCCGAGGGACTAAAGGAGATGGCGGAAGCTAATAATACCACGGTGGATGATATTTGCGCTAAGCTAAAAGAGCGCTACGATGGTTACCATTTTAAAAAAAATAGCCCCGATGTCTATAATCCCTTTAGCCTTCTAACTGCTCTATATAGAAAAGAAATTTCCGATTATTGGTTTGCTACCGGCACCCCAACATACCTGGTAGAACTCTTTAAAGCCAATCATTATCAAATAGGCAAAATAGATGCCAAGCTCTATAGCGAAGAGGAATTAAGCGAGATTAATTCTTTTGATAGTGATGTAATTCCGCTGCTTTATCAGAGCGGATACCTCACTTTAAAGGAATATGATGCTGAATTTAAAAGCTATAAACTGGGCTTTCCCAATAAGGAAGTGGAAAAGGGCCTTTTAAACTTTTTTGTGCCCTTTTATTCGCGGGCCAGAGGGGCTTCAGAGTTTGATGTGCCTAATTTTATTGAAGATATTCGCAAGGGAGATGCCACATCTTTTATGGAGCGCATAGCCGCGCTCATGGCCGATACGCCCTATGAAATAGAGAGCGACCTGGAAGTGCATGTGCAAAATTTTTGCTATCTCCTCTTTAAACTTTTGGGCTACTATGTGGAGGCCGAATATCGCACCAATATCGGGCGCATAGATTTGATATTTAAAACAAAGGGTTACATATATATCATGGAATTTAAAAACGGCCGCTCGGCTAAAGAAGCTTTAAAGCAGATAAAAGCCCGCGGCTACGATGCCCCCTTTAAGAGCGACCCGCGCAAAAAGTTTCTCATAGGCGCCAATTTCAGCCTAAAGGCGCGGGGCCTGGGCAAGTTTATTATTGAAGAAGGCTAAATTTAGGCATAATAAATAGTTATTGCCTTTTAAAACTTTAATATGAGGCTATAAACAGCGTGATTGATCTATTTCATGTCTCTTTTAAATATCCCGGCAGCCGTGAAGAGGCTTTAAGAGATCTCACTTTGCACCTGGAGAAGGGCGAGCTGGCCTTTTTAACCGGCCCTTCAGGAGCCGGTAAGTCCTCTCTTTTACGCCTTATTTTCGGTGCCGAAAAGCCGAGTAGAGGCCAGGTTGTTATTGCCGGCCACAATGTCTCGCGTTTAACCAATGAGAGCCTGCCTTATCTGCGGCGCAATATCGGCATGGTTTTTCAGGATTTTAAGCTCCTGCCGGGACGCACCGTTTTTGACAATGTGGCCATAGTGCTGGAAGTTTTAGGTAAATCGCGCTCTTATATCCGCCCCAAAGTGCTGAATATGCTTAAAGAAGTTGGTCTCACCCATAAAGCCGAAAGCCTGCCGGAGACGCTTTCCGGCGGTGAGCAGCAACGGGTGGCTATGGCCAGGGCGCTGGTGGGCGATCCGCAAATTCTTCTCTGCGATGAGCCAACCGGCAATTTGGATAAAAGGCAGGCCGGGGAAATAATGGCGCTCATTAAAAAGGCCAGTATTCGTGGCACTACCATACTCATAGCCACTCATGACCCCACGCTGTTATCAGGTAATGAGCGCCTTTTTCGCTTGGAAGAGGGGCGGCTGGTGGCCGATTAGGAGAGCTTGATGCGTGCTTTAAAACGGGCGCTTTTAAATATAAGCTACAACAGACAGGTCTTTTTTTTAAACGGCCTGATTTTGGCGGCCGCCCTGATGTTGCTTGGTTTTGCCGCTTTGGCACTTTTTAATGTTCATTTTCTCACTGCCTCCTGGGAAGAAGTTAATAATGTTGTTCTTTATTTAGATAACACTCTGGAAGAAGGTGAGCAGAAAAAACTAGCCGCTTTGTTAAAAAACTGGCCGGAAGTGGCGGAAGTGCGTCTGGTGAATCCGGAAACGGCTATTAAGGAATTTACTCAGCTTTCGGCTGAGGCCAAAGAACTGATGAGCGGCTTGCCGGCTACTATTTTCCCGCCGGCTTTGGATCTCACAATCCATAATATGGCCCAGGATGATTTTAAGAGCTTTATTTTAAAGCTTGGAAGCACCCCCGGCCTTATTTATCTGGATTACGGCCAAAATATTTATGAGGAAGTGGGTAAAATTTCCGGCTTTTTACGCGTAGTTGCCCTGGTGGCGGCCCTTATTATTATGCTGCTTATTATGGTTATAGCCGCTTTTACCATAAAAGTGGCGCTTTACCAGCGGCGCCGCGAAATAGAAGTGGAATGGTTAGTCGGCGCTACGCCAGCTTTTATAAAAATGCCTTTTTTGTGGGAAGGTGGCATCATGGGGCTTTTCTCCGGCTTGGTGGCGGCCGCTGTTTTTGCCGCTTTTAGCCTGGTTGCTCCCATCGGGGAAGAAATTTTAGCTACTTTTTTGCCGGCCATACCCATAAAACTTTTTGACGCGCGTCTCTGCCCGCTTTTGCTTTTAGCCGGTCCGTTTCTCGCTCTGCCGGGCACCTTTTGGGGGCTTAGGAGAGTTTTAAAATAATGATAAAAACTTTTTGCCTTCTCACTTCTTTACTGGCGTTAGCGCTGCCAACGGCGGCCGAAAGTGCGCTTAATAGCGAGATAGCTCAGCTGGAGGAGGCAGTAGCTGAAACGGAAAAAAAGCGCCTGCTTTTGGCAACGCAGCTTAATATTTTGGAAAATGAAGTCAATTTAAGCACTAACGAGCTAAAGATAAAAGAAAATGAGCAAAAGGAGAGCGAAAGCAGGCTGGGACAGCGCCTCTTAATCATTAGAGAATATATGCCGGTAATAAAAAGCCAGGTTTTTTTAAAATCGCAAAATATAAGCGGAATTTTAAGAAATAATGCTTTATTTAAGCAAATAGCCCGGTATGAAAAAGAGAATTTTGAGCGCCTTTCGGCCGATAAGTTGCGTTTAACTTTGCGGCGCGACGAGCTCCTGAGAAAACGTGAGCAGCTGGCTGTGCTTACGGCAGAGCTCGCCGAAAAAGAAGAAGAGCTGGCTGAAAAGCGCTTTGCTCTCATCAATAAAATAGCGCATAAAAAGCAGCTTTTAGGTAATATAAGCGGCCGTAATTTCAGCAATTTAAAGGGTAAATTGCCTTGGCCGCTCACCGGCGAGGTGCTCTCCACATTTGGCAAAGTCACCGAAGGCAAATATAAAAGCGCTTTAATGAATAACGGGCTGCTCATGGCTACCGGCGCCGGAGCCATGGTTAGCGCCGTAGCCGGCGGCACAGTTTTGCACAGCGCACCGCTGGAAGGCTATGGCACGGTAGTGATAATTGACCACGGTGAGGGCTTTTTGTCTATTTATGCTCATCTTTCGCGAGCTATGGTGAGTAGCGGTGATAAGGTGCTCATGCGCCAGAGTGTTGGCCTGGTGGCCCCGGCTGAGGATCCGGAAGCCGTAGCCGCTTTAGCAGCGGCGGCAGGGAAAGCGCCGGCCACTTTTTATTTTGAGCTCAGGCAACGCGGAGTGGCCATTGACCCCATGCCATGGCTGCAAAGTGGCGATTTATTGTGACTTTTTAAAAGCTTTATGGTAGGTGCGATTAATTATCTTTTACGCAGCGTACTGAAAGCAGGGCACTTTGGGTAAAGTTATTGTTAAATGCTGTGGAGCCATCAAGCAACACACTATACGGATAGCTGATGTTTACGGTAGCTGTCCACAAAGTGCTATATTCGCTAGGTGAGCAGGTGATTTCTTGCTCGCTGGTTTGCAAACAGGTTCCCGGGCCGGCTGTTGCAAAGTCATATTCGCTATTTAAGGTACTGAAAACAACGTGGGCTAAAGTTTCCTCATTGGGATTAATGGCTGTGGTTAACTGCACCGCTACATAGTTAAACATAGTATTGAAGTCTGTTTTGGTAGGTAAATGCCAGCCGGCTGGACAGGCCTCTTTGGCGCTTTCCCAATTGTAGAGAAAATCTGACTGGCCATCATCAGCACCGGGAAGAGTATGATAAGTTATTTGGTGGCCGCCAGAGCCGGCGTAGCGCAGGTTTTCGGCCATCCAGATTTGGTCGCCGATGCCCACTATATTGTATTTATTGCCGTCGCGCTTATCCACCATAGTGCTCTTGTGGCATTTATCGCCGCTAAAGCCTTTGGCGCATTTATCGCAGTTTTCGCCGGTATAGCCTTTTTGACATACTTTACAGGTAGCTCCGGCCCAGCCCTTGGCACATTTACATTTAGTTTTGTCGGTTGTTAAATCCCCATGAGTGCCGCAGTATAAATCTTTTATACAGCGGGCCGAAAGATGAGGGGAGGGGAAATTTGTCCACTTAAGAGATGTTTCGCCTTTAACTAATCTTAGAAAAGTATACGAACCTTTAGGCTCAGCGCACCAGAAATAAGCGGCCTCCCCAGTTTGGGAAACCAAAAAATTGCCTTGCGGGATAACGCCGTAGCCGCCGGCCCTTGCGGCAAAGCCCACAGCGTTTTCAGCTAAAGCGGCCCAATCATCTGCCCAGCCGCCGGCCGCTTCTTTATCTATCAGGGCACCAAAGAGTTTAGTGGGACTTGCCGGAGCCGTGCTGCTGTCTTCCGCAAAAGCAAGAAGCTCTTCAAACTCTTCTTCATTTGGTAAATGCCAGCCGCTTGGACAGAGGTTTTTAACGTCGTTTTCTTTGTATAAACAGCCGTATTTATCAAGAAAATTTTCATCATTCGGATTGGTCTTGCAAGCTATATTAGTAGAGCTGTAAGCGGCATTTTCAGCCATCCAAATTTGGTTACCGATAGCAACTGTTTTATACATTTTCGAGTTACCTGGAAATTGCATTTTATCACATTCTGGGCCCATGAGCCCGGTGGCGCAGCTATTGCAATTCTCGCTTTCAAAACCAAGATCGCACAAGCAGGAAGAGAGGCCGTTTTCATCGGTGCAGGTCCCGTGTTTACAATCTAAATTGGCAGTTTCGCAATCCGGCAGGCAGGAACCGTCGCTATCGTTATCCTGATAACCGGCGGTACATTTGGTGCATCCTTCATCGGCGCTCCAGTTTTCTTCACAGGAGCAGGAACCGTCGCCGCTGGCTCCGTCCAGGCAGTTGCCATGGCCGCCGCAAATACCGGCTTCAGTGCCAAGGCCGGGGCAGGCCGCGCAGGTAGAGCCGTAATAGCCGGCTTTGCAAGTGCAAACTGCTCGGCCCTTGCCATCATCAGCGCAGGTAAAGCCCTCTTTTAGAGAGCAAGTGGAGCGCCCAATATTATTCTCCTGGCAAGTATAACCTGTACTTATCCGGCACTCATGGCAACCGTCGTTAGGATTGTCATTGCCATCGTCGCAATCTTCTACGGGCAGTTTAAGACCATCGCCGCATTTGGGAGTGCAAACGGATTTTTCACCTTCCTTGTTTATACATTTATAGCCTTCTTCCAAAGCGCAAAGAGAAGAGCAGCCGTTGCCGCTTATCTCGTCGCCGTCATCACAGCCTTCGCTGTATTCCAGGCGGCCGTTGCCGCATTTGATGCTGCTGCCTTCGGTGCAGACATTATCCTGGCAATGCTGCAAGAGAGAACAATCGGCGTCATTTAAACACATTTTGCGGCAGGTGCCGCCCTTGCAAGTGAGGCCCGGGGCTCCCTGGCAGTTTTCCGCTTGAGTGCATAAATCCCCTTCGGTTAAATTAGTGACTTCTACTTTGCTACAGGCACTTAGTGCAAAAGTCAGAAATAGAGCCGATATTGCTTTTAAGCTTTTCAAATGTAGCGGCTTATTCATAGCGCCTCCTTGCTTCTAAAGCCGGCTTATAGCCGGTAGTGTATTTATTACACTCTCGCAGCACATTATTCTATTGGTTATTTTGCGCTTTCGCAATAGCTATAAATTTATAGATAAGAAGTAAAAAGAGAGGCTTGGTAGCGGCTAGATGCTAAAAATCAGTGCTTATTGGCAAAGGCTTTGAAGCCCAGGAAGGTGGCGGCTTCGGCGAGCTCTTCTTCAATGCGCAAAAGCTGATTGTATTTGGCCATACGGTCGCTACGAGAAGCGGAACCGGTTTTAATCATGCCGGCTTTGGTGGCCACAGCGAGATCAGCGATGAAGCTGTCTTCGGTTTCACCGGAGCGGTGAGAGATGATGGCGGTGTAGCCGGCGCGGTGAGCCATTTCCACAGCGTCCCAAGTCTCGGTGACGGTGCCGATTTGGTTGAGCTTAATGAGGATGGAGTTGGCAATCTTCTTGTCGATGCCCTCTTTCAAAATCTTGATATTGGTGACAAAGAGGTCGTCGCCCACGAGCTGGATTTTGCCGCCCAGTTTGTCGGTGAGCATTTTCCAGCCTTCCCAGTCGCCTTCGGCCATGCCGTCTTCGATGGAGATGATGGGATATTTGTCGCAGAGCCCAACCCAGTAATTAACCAGCTCTTCTTTGGAGAATTTTTTGCCGGTTTTGGGTTGATGATAGTGATCGGCGCCATCTTTAAGCCACTCGGAAGCCGCGGCATCCATAGCTATAGCAATTTGTTCGCCCGGTTTGTAGCCGGCTTTTTCGATAGCTTCAACCAGGAGGTCGAGAGCTTCTTCGTCGCTGCCCAGAACCGGAGCATAGCCGCCTTCATCGCCGACAGCGGTGGAAAGTTTCCGCTCTTTCAAAATTTTGGCCAGAGCGTGGAAGGTGGTAACGCCGGCTTCCAAGGCCTCGTGGTAGGTGTCAAAGCCGCCGGGAACCAGCATGAATTCCTGGATTTCCACATTGTTGCTGGCGTGGGCACCGCCGTTGATGACGTTCATCATCGGGGTGGGCAGCACGTGGGTGCGGATACCGCCCAGGTAGCTGTAAAGGGGCATGCCGTAATAATCGGCAGCGGCGCGGGCACAGGCCATGGAGACAGCCAAAATGGCATTGGCGCCCAATTTTTTCTTGAACTCGGTGCCATCTAAAGCAATGAGGGTCTGGTCGATGATGGATTGTTCGGTCACATCGTAACCAAGAAGAGCCTCGGAGATAACTTCATTAACATTTTCTACAGCCTGACGCACGCCTTTGCCAAAGAGGCGGTTTTTGTCTTCGCGGTCAGTGATTTTATCGCGCAGCTCTAAGGCTTCACGGACGCCGGTAGAGGCGCCTGAGGGCACGGCAGCACGGCCGGAGAAACCGGATTCGGTAATAACTTCGGCTTCCACAGTGGGGTTGCCGCGAGAGTCATAAATTTCACGAGCATTGATTCCGACGATAATAGGCATTTTAACCTCCTTAAAAAATCTCCCATTGGAGACCAATTTCTGGCCACGCTCTATAGCACTTTGATATTAAGAAAACAAAGGAAAAGTTACTTTTTAAGAAGTAACCAAAGCTCATTGAAAAGTGTAGTATGTTGTGCTACTATGCCGGCCCGGCGGCCGGGCTCAATCGGCCATGGGAATTTTATGAGCGGTTTGGAAAATTTGCCCCAAGTGGGGGATATGCTTGGGCGTTTTAGGTTGGTGCGCCAACAGGGGCGCGGTGGAATGGGCGTGGTTTTTCTGGCCACCGATACCCAGCTCCATATTGATGTAGCCCTAAAAGTGCTCTCCCTGCCCGATGCCGATCAAACAGTTATTTCCCGTTTTAAACATGAAGTTCTTTTGGCTCGCCGCGTTTCTCACCCGGGAATTTGCCGTATTTTTGATTTACATCACGAAAACGGCCTTTTCTTTATCACCATGGAATTTTGCAACGGGATGCTTTTGGAGAGCTTATTACAAAAAGTAGGAGTTTTATCTCCCTGGCACACGGGGCAGATTATC
>JAEEML010000170.1 GCA_016283195.1 Deltaproteobacteria bacterium
CCAGATGGGGCTTCCGATTGCTCCTGTGATCTCGATGTGGAAAAAGCCGATTGTAACTCTGCCGGCTTCACCGCCGATAAAGATGAAGGCGATAAATGTTATGACAAATTTGGGGAATATTATGTAGTATTTGAGCGCCAGGCTATTTTAGCCGCCCAAGATGCCGCCGCTTTTGATGGTGGTAAATTGGGCCTGGGCACCACTAGCCCGGCCGCTCCACTGGATATTCTTTCCAGTGGCGGTGAAAATAATTACGAAGCCGTTATTGCTGACACCGCCCCGGAAATTCTCTTTAAAGATCTGGATGACAGTAATTACGTGGTAAAAGTAAATGATGGCGATATGTCTATTGTGCCAGTGGATGAAAATGGCACTTTGGGTGCTCCCATCATCACCATCGGCAGCACCGGTATTGTTATCAATGGCACCATCGGCGCCACCGATGGCTTTGCCAGCGATTTGCAAATTAGTAGCAACGATATTAGCTTTAACTATGCTGCTTCTAACAGCAAAGGCGGCCCGGCTAGTTCTATTGATGATAATATTGTAACGAGCGCTAAAATTGCCGATGGCACCATAGTAGCTGCTGACATAAACGCGACTGCTGGCATCGCCAAAACACAACTTGATAACTCAGTGCAAACTTCTCTCGATAAGGCCGATAACGCCCTGCCAAACACTACAAAATATGCCGCTTCCAGTGAAGTTGCCGGCGCAGCCAACTATGCTGCAGCCATTGGTACAGCCAGCAGTCATCCGGCTATTGGTAGTGCAATTCAGCCTGTTTATGTTGATAGCAATGGTAAAATTCAAAAAGCTACTGCCTATAGCGATGCCAATGTGAAACACGCTGACAGTGCCGATTCAGCCACCAAAGCCACTCAAGATGCCAATGGCAATGTTATTACTTCAACCTATGCTACAGCAGTAGCGGTAAATGCCATTAAATATGCCGCTTCCAGTGAAGTTGGCGGCGCAGCCAACTATGCTGTAGCTATTGGTACAGCCAGCAGTCACCCACAGATTGGTAGTGCAACTCAGCCTGTTTATGTTGATAGCAATGGTAAAATTCAAAAAGCTACTGCCTATAGCGATGCCAATGTAAAACACGCTGATAGTGCCGATACTGCTACCAACGCCACCAATGCGACGAATGCCACCAATGCCACCAACGCCACTAACGCGACGAATGCCACCAATGCCAATCTAAGTATTACCAATAACACCACTAGTGGCGACACCATTAAGATAGGTAATGGTACACCAGTGACAATCACCAACGCTAAATATGCGGCTAGTGCTGGGGTGGCTAATTCAATAGCCAACAATACAGTCAACTCAGACAAGATAGTAGATGGTTCCATTACCGCAGCTGATTTGAATTTAGTTTCAGTTATGCAAAAGATTTATCCTGTGGGCTCCATTTATATTTCAACGGAATTGTCATCTCCAGCTCAAGTTAAAGCGGCTTTAGGTGGAACGTGGGTGGCGTTTGGGCAAGGTCGGGTGCTGGTAGGTCAGAATACTAGCGGAACTTTTAATGTTACACCTGGTACTACCGGTGGTTCTGAGACCAAGACTTATACCCCGGCTGGCACAGTTGGCTCTCATACTTTGACTGAGGCTGAAATCCCCAAGCATACTCATACATTTACCGGTTCTAGCGTTACCACTGGCAGCAGTGGTTCTCATTATCATGAATATTATGATCGTTATTATATAGAAAACGACAGCAGCATGACTGGAAAAACTGGTATTACTTATATGGGTTCCAATCTTTCCGGTAGTAGCGCTACAGATAAAGATAATACCTATTCACCATATTACAAGGATACTACCTATTCTGCCGGCTCACATACCCATTCTGTTACTGCTGCTGGTACCAACTCTTACTATGGTGGTGGAGGGGGCCACAATCACACATTTGCTGGTACTAGTGCCAGCATAAATGTTCTTCAGCCCTATGTTGTTGTCTATATGTATAAACGTACTGCCTTGTAAACTGCCGTTGCTGTTAAAACCCATTTAATTTTGGACAGTCCAAAGAGCCGTTAATTTGTAATAAATCACCAAAATTAGGTGAACATTTCAGGCGCTACATAGGTAGCAAAAAACAAATTGGTGGGACGTGCCCAAAAATTAATGGGGCAAATGTGCACGAAAATTATTGGGCCCTCACAATCAACTATTGTCTCTTGCCATATAGCAAAAATTGTTATAAGCTCCCCGCCGGTTGCCAATGATAAGCGGCACTAAGGAGGAATCAATGGGACTTTGGAATTTTGTAAAAAGTCAAGTAATTGAAGTAATTGAATGGCTCGACGAATCACGCGATACCATGGTTTATCGCTTTCCGGTGGCCGGCCAGGAAATTAAAATGGGTGCCAAACTCATCGTGCGTGAAGGGCAGGCGGCCTGTTTTGTAAATAAAGGTGAACTGGCCGATGTTTTTGAGCCGGGCACTTATACTCTTTCTACCGAGAATATGCCCTTTTTAACCAAAATTATGAGCTGGAAACATGGCTTTAACTCCCCCTTTAAAGCGGAAGTTTACTTTGTTACCACGCGCCAATTTACCAACCAGGCTTGGGGCACTCAAAATCCTATTTTACTGCGCGATCCGGAATTTGGCTATGTGCGTCTGCGCGCTTTTGGTACCTATGCCATTAAAGTGGCCGACCCGGCTACTCTACTTAAAAATGTGGTTGGTACTGCCGGGCAGTTCTCCGTTGAAGAGCTTTCGCAACAACTGCGCCGCATGGTTGTTTCTTCCTTTAGCGATGCTCTCGGCGAGATGAAAATAGCCGCTGTTGATTTGGCTTCGCACTATGAAGAGCTGGGCGACAAGCTGCGCGAGAAAATGAATAAGAAATTCGAGGAATACGGCGTTGTCGTGGCCTCGTTTGTGGTGGAAAATATCTCTCTGCCCAAGAATGTGGAAGAGGTGCTCGATAAGCGCACTTCCATGGGCATTGTGGGCAATATCGGCCAATATGCCGCTTTTAATGCTGCCGAAGCTATGGGCAAAATGGGTGATAACGGTGGCGGTGGCGTGGCTGGCCTTGGTGCGCAGATGGCCGCCGGTATGGGCATGGGCCAGATGATGGCCGGCGCCATGGGTATGATGAATAATGCCATGGGCCAGCCGATGATGGGTGGCCAAATGATGCCTCAGGGCCAAATGATGGGCGGGCCCATGATGGGCGGCATGATGATGCAACAACCCATGCAACAACAGGCCGCTCCGGCTCCCGCTGCTCCCGCTCCGGCAGCTGCTGACCCAATGGCCGAAATCAAAGCAAAGCTCTCCAAATTGAAAGAACTTCAGGAAATGGGCCTTATTTCCGAAGAAGAGTTTAATGCTAAACGCAGTGCTCTTTTAGCTTCCATCTGATTGCTCTCCTCTTTCTGCGGCCTTTAAATAGTTTAATATACAAATTGTTACAAATAAAATCAACAAATTAACTCGTTAGTTGAATATGCTGGCCTTTTTGCTTCTTGAGATAAAGCGGCAAAATAAAAAGTTATACCAAGAAGGAGAGTAAAAAAATGGAAAAGAGATGGCAAGTAAGTGGGCTATTGACAGTAGTCTTGAGCGCTTTTGTGTTTTTCGGCGCTTGTAATAATGAGCCCAAGGAAGATCCGAAGCCTGGGAATCAAGAAGGGCAGGGTGAAAGCAAAGAGCCCAAGGAGACAGAGCCTTTTAAAGCTTTTCCTGATGCCTCCTCCGACACCAACCGCATGATGAGCGAGACTTTGCCTTATTTTCAGGCAGTTATTGATGGCAAGGGCAGCCTGGGTTCGGTAGTGGCTATTGTCAGACCGGACGGCGTAACCATTAAAGGCCTTGGCACTTTTGCCGCCGAAAAAGACCCGGGCAGTATTAACTTTGAACTGGCCAGTATCACTAAGGTTTTTACCGGTATGGCCTTTGCTTCCATGGTAAATGACGGCATTCTTAAGCTGGATACTAAATTGGCCGCTTGTAAGCCACAAAATCTTGATATTGAAGTGCCGGATATTACGCTCGGGCAACTTACTTCGCATACATCCGGTTTGCCCTTTGATATGAAAGAAGTAGATAACAGCAGCGTAACTTTTTATACCAAAACCAGCGATAAAGCACTCTGGGAAGGACTCGCGACCAACAAGCAGTCTAAATCGAAAATCGGTAAGTATAATTACAGCAACTACGGCGTGGCGCTTTTAGGTTCGGCACTGGCTCACTGTGACGGCGAGGAAAACTGGCTTAAAGTGGTGGAAAAGCGGGTTTTAAAACCGCTCGGCTTGGAAGGTATTTCCCCCAGTGCGGTGAAAACTGCCGATCATGATATTAATTTTGAAGAAATTCCCGGGTGGGATTGGAGCGTTATTGATGCCGGCGCTCATGCCGCTTTGCGCGGCAATGCCAAACAGCTCGCCCGCCTGGCGCAGATGATGATGTCGAGTGATAATTTTATCGGCCACAGAATGCTGAAAAAATCGCAAGAACATGTTTTTGAATTTCCAAACCCGCTGGAAGAGATTTATTCGGCTATTGGGTTCAACTGGCTTATCGGTTACAATAACAACTTTGTGAATTATATATTTACCGACAAAGATGGCGAAGAATTGCTTGAGGGGCTGGTGGAAAGCTTTACTGGTATGGTTTATCATGGCGGCTCTGCCCGCGGGCATTTAACTGAATTTATTGTGGCCCCGGAGCAAAAACTGGCAATTATCATGTTAAGCGATTCGCGGAGTAGCAGTGGTATTGACCAGGCATACGCTTTAATTTTTGCTTTTGGCTATCTGCTGGGCTTAAATAGCGATGAAGATAAAGAATTATTGCAACATTACAGTGATGTTCTCCTGCCGCCGGTTGTGGATTTGCCCGCCGATAAAAAAGCCCGCCTTGTAGGTGATTATAATAAAAGATTCAGCGATGGTGTGGAAACTCTCTCGATATCTCTTGATGCCAGTAGCGATATTTGGTTCTCCATGACCAGTTGGGAAGGTGAAAAGTATCGCGCCTGGCCGCTTTCGGAAAGTGTACTTACTTCAGCTGCTGTCGGCGATATTACCTTCACTCTGCCTGAAGATTCCCAGGAAGGCGCTTCGTCTGCATCTATACAGTTTGATCAGGGGACGAATTATGTATTTAATCGCGCCGACTAAGGTTTTTAGAATTTATTAGCTTATGAAATAATTGAATTACTAGGGATAGCCGCCGGAGAAAATTTTTTTGAAAAAGTGAAAAAAAGCAACTTCACAAGAACTCGCAACTTACTATAGGGTAGTCCTTTGTGTTTTTGGCGCTATGCTAAAACGAAATATTGAATATAGGAGTGAAAAATGAAAAAGAGATGGAAAATTAGTGGTTTATTGCCAATTGCCTTGAGCGCTTTCGTGTTTTTCGGCGCTTGTGGCAATGAGCCAAAAATTGAGCCGAAACCCAATAATCAAGAAGAGCCGAGTGAGCCCAAAGAGACAGAGCCTTTTAAGGCTTTTCCCGAGGCTACTTCCAAGACCAACAGCATTATGGAAGATGTGAGTCAATATTTTCAGGCTTATATCGATGCTAAAGGTTCTCCCGGTTCGGTCGCGGCTATTGTCACACCGACCGGCGTAACCATTAAGGGTTTTGGTACTTTTGCTGCCGAAAAAGACCCGGGCAGTATTAATTTTGAACTGGCCAGTATTACTAAGGTTTTTGTTGGCATGGCCTTTGCTTCCATGGTAAATGATGGCATTCTTAAGCTGGATACTAAATTGGCCGATTGTAAGCCTAAAGATCTTGATATTGAAGTGCCGGATATTACGCTCGGGCAACTTACTTCGCATACATCCGGTTTGCCTATGGATATGAAGGGCATTGTCAATGGTGATATGAATGATACTGTTTTTTATACCAAAACCACCGATAAGGAGCTTTGGGAGGGACTTAAGACTACTAAGCGCTCAAAATCTAAAATCGGCAAATATGAATATAGTAACTACGGCGTAGCGCTTTTGGGCTCGGCCTTGGCGCATTGCGATAACGAGGCAAACTGGTTCAAAGTGGTGGAAAAGAGAGTCTTAAAGCCACTCGGGCTGGAGGGTATGTCCACTACTGTTAAGGTTACGGACGGCTTTTCTCCTAATTTGGACAAAATAGGCTGGAACTGGGAATCAATTGATGCCGGTGCTCATGCTGCTTTGCGCGGCAATGCCAAACAGCTCGCCCGCTTGGCACAGATGATAATGTCGAAAGATAATTTTATCGGCCATAAAATGATTAAAAAGTCGCTGGAGCATACTTATGAATTTGCCAACCCGGCGACTGATTATTACTCTGCTGTCGGTTATAACTGGCTCATCGGCTTTCATAATGCTTTTGCCGACTATGTTTGGCGTGATGAAAATGAAGATGAATTCCTTGATGGCCTTATTGATGTATTTTTTGCTATGATTCACCATGAAGGCGGCAGTGCCGGCCATGAAACCAGTATTGTAGTATCCCAAGATCCCCCAATGGCTATTATATATCTTAATAATTCGCGCGCCGGTAGCTATGTCAGTGCTTACGATGTTGTGGCTCTGGCTTTTGGGCACGCTTTTGGTATGGGCGATGTGGAAGAATATGCCGACATGATGGAGGGTTATAAAAATTTCTTTACACCGGCGGTAATAGAGCTTAGCGCTGCCCAAAAAGAGCGTTTTCTCGGCGATTATAAATTAACTATTCAGGGTCAATCAATGGTAGCCACTGTTTCTTTAGATGCCAGTAGCGATCTTTGGTTTGGTATTGATACTTGGGGCGATGATCAGTACCGCGCTTGGCCGATAGCCGAGAATACATTAACCAGCCCTGTAGGCAAGTTCATATTTACTCTACCGGAAGATATAACCGAGCCGGCGTCTGTTTTGACGTTTCAGGAATATGACTTCCTAAGAGTAAAAGACTAATTATTTGTAACTCGCCTGATTTATAAGCATTAATCCATTTACTTAATACTATTAAAGCATTATACTCAGTAAGTTGGACTCTTGATAAGGCTATTAACAAGGGTTTGTGGTTTTTACTATCTTTGATAGGAGGTAAGAAGATGCAAAACCGTTTATGTTGCTACCTGGCTCTTGGCGCTCTTTTTGTGCTATCTTGCAAAGATAAGCCGGAGATAACCAATGAACAGCAAGAGAACCAAGCCTGTAATGAGCTTAAACAGTGCGCATCCGGCCTAAGATGCGTGGATGATGTCTGCCACCGCATTTGCACGGTTGATAAAGATTGCGATGCCACGCAAAAGTGTGCTGATTCCATTTGCATAAGCGGCAATGCCAGTGAATGTGCCTCCGATGATAATTGCAAAAATCCGCCGCCATGTAAGTCTGCCGGCGGAGCTTCCTGTGTTGCCGGCAAGTGCCAATATCCTGAGGAACTTATTTGTAATACCCCGCCGGCGGCCGAATGTGTGGAAAACGATACTGTTTACCGCACCTATAGCCCATCCGGTACTTGCCATGCAGAGGGCGAAACACTGGGCTGTGTTTATGAACACAGCGATACTCCCTGTGCCGAGTGCAGCAAAAATTGCCTTGATTTTTGCGAAAATGTCACTTGC
>JAEEML010000171.1 GCA_016283195.1 Deltaproteobacteria bacterium
GCCATGGCAATGCGCCCATAGTGGACATTTAATTTAGCATTTAAGAGGTTTTGATTGCGCTCCACTCCGGCGGGCAGCACCATTTTGTTATAAAAGGCTTTATTACCCATGGCCACCGGCCGAAAGCGGATATCGCTCTGAATGCGGCCGGAAAAATCTATTTCGAGCTTATCTATTCTGGTATCAAAGGCCGATATTTCTTCCATCATGGCGCTATCGCCGCTATCGCCGCTGCTTTCGCTATCCATCGCCATCGCCATAGCCAGGAGCGGGTCATTGGCCAGGGCGTCATCGGGATTATCACTGGAAATTTCTTCAATATTTTCGCTTAGGCTATCCGTAGCGTCGCTTGCGCTATCGGAAGCGGCACTTTCGCTGGCAGCGTCGGCGGCACCTGCGGCTATATCACTTTGGGCATCGGCACTTTGTGCTATAGCCGGTACTGAGAAACATAAAAGAGATAGTACTAAAGTAGCGAATGGTTTTTTCATTTTTTAATATTCTCCAAGTCTTAAGGGGGCTATTTTACGGGGAAAACCAAATAGGCGGTGATGTAAAAAAGGATAGAGCAAACTAAGAGCACGGCCGGTATAAACATATTCTCGGCCAGAGATGAAGCCAGAGCTTTTTCTTTTTGGCCATTTTTAACAAGTTTTTCCGCGCGCAAATTCATAGCGACAATCAAAGCACAGGCACAAGCGGGAATAAGTAGCATTAAAAAAGTCATATATTGTCCTCCTGGTTCAGCTGTTCGGAGGAGTCCGGCTGGGTGCTTGTTTCCTCTTCCAGCTTGAAATCGGTAAAGAGCTCGTCATAGAAGGCGCCGGTGCCGCCTTGCAGTTGCCAGGTAGTACCATTCTTTACCCACACAGTTGTAGCAGATTTTTTTATCAAATTGTTGCGCGGTAATTGGTAATAGATAAAACGCATTCTGGCAGTGGCTTTGGTGTTTTCTTCGCTTAGAATTACCGAATAGATGTTAAGTTCCCTAATGCCCAGATCTTCTACCAGATCATCGCATTTTTCCATAAAGGCACCCTGCTCGAGCGGCACCACCATAGGTGCAGCCATGTGGCAACGCTTCCAGCGAATATGCTGATTAAACTGGGTGATGGTGTCCCTGATATCTTCCATGCGCATTTTGGCGGCACTGGCGGCGCAACCGGCGATTATAACTGTCAAAATTGCCGATAAAAAGGTAACGACGATGCAACTATTTGTTTTCATGGCTTATTTACTGGCTTATTTGGCGGCTAAAAGTGACTCGGCGTAAAAGGGGAGAGGCAAAAGTTCGCTTAAAGTATGCTCTTCGGTAACGCCGTCTTTATTTACCAGAACTATTGGAAAATCAATGGCAAATTCACTAAGAACCTGGCGGCAGGCGCCGCAGGGACTGGCAAAGCCCTCGGTGTCGCTGGCAATGGCCAGGCCTACAATATCGCCCGGTTTGGCGCCGTCCATGATGGCTCTAAAAGTAGCTACGCGCTCGGCGCACATGGTGAGGCCATAGGAGCGATTTTCAATATTGGCTCCTTGGTATATTTTGCCGCTTTTAGTTTTTATAGCTGCTCCCACGCGGAATTTTGAATAAGGGCTATATGAAAAATCACGGGCTTTTAGAGCTTCACTAACCAGTTCTTGCAATTCTTTTGATAGATTATTCATGATTCCTCCCTGCGGGCACCGAGCCCGACGACAAAAATTTCGCGGGAACAAGAACGCGTAGCTTTGGGGCGCAGTAATTTAACGGAAGTAAAATGTTCTCTGGCATATTTGATGAGGCTTGGGGTGTCCTCGCCTTCAAAAACCTTAAAAGCGCAGTTATGGCCGCTTTTTAAAATAGCCTGAGCTATTTCCAAAACGCGCATGGAGAGCTCGTGCGAACGGGCAGCATCGCTAAAGCGGTCACCGGTGGTGGAGGGCGCCATATCGCTTAAAACCAAATCCACATCCTGTGGAAAACTCTCTATTGGCGCGAGAAGGACATCTTTTATTTCAAAGGTGACAGTAGCGGGCATGGCACTGCGCAGCGGCTGAATATCATAAGAAAAAAGCTGGCCGCTGAGGCCGATTTTTTGCGCAATGTAGAGAGACCAGGAGCCGGGAGCGGCGCCGAGATCCACCACTTTTTGCCCGGGGGCTAAAAGATGAAAGCGCTGATCCAGTTCTTCCAGTTTATAAATAGAACGGGCCGGCATGCCCTCTTTACGGGCTTTTTCGTTGTAATAATCGCCTTTACTGTAACTTTCTTTGGCCAAGGTCACTTCCTCCGAAGTTTTTTGCCGGTTACCTGCGTTTTACCTAAACGCTAGGCAGGTTTATATGATCTGCCGGCAATGTGCAAGGAGTAAAAGTGCTTGAAAGTAAATTTTGTGGCCGCTTTTTTTTAGGGGAGCGGATGGGCGAGAAAATAGAGTTTGACCTTAGTTCATATTGCTCATAAGCGCGCTAGAGGTTATTTATTAATCTCCGTAAACGACAAAGGATATTGTATTACCCAATGTGGAATATATATTAGGACACGCACTTTGGCATGCTGCTAAAGCTTCC
>JAEEML010000172.1 GCA_016283195.1 Deltaproteobacteria bacterium
CATTTTTACCACCGGCTTCATATTCGCTCACCAAAATATATTGCTCACCACAGGCAATACCAAAACAGTGTCCGGGGCATCCCGGCTTTTCAATCTGATTGCCCCAATAGGTGGCTTTATCATCCAGCACTTTGATGCTATTACCCTGGACATTATAGATTTCATTTATAAAAGAACCTTGTAATATAAATAAGTTATTTATTTTAGGCATACCATTTATACCGAGCGCGTTGACCTCGGCGATAAGCTGCTTTTTCAGCGGATTTTCGGCTTTTGGCAATTTATCGGCCGGCAATTGCCAGCGTTTTAAATTGGGATAAAGCTGGCGCAGCACCTCTTTATATTCTTCCTGGGTAAGATTCTTGCCGGTATTTTTATTATATTCCCCCACATATTGAGCGCAAAACTGCACCATCTCTTCCATGGTAAAATCACCGGTAAACGCGCCATCCTTATAACAATAAATGCAATAATCGGTATTTTGGCTGCCATCGGCATTGGTGCCAAAAATCTCCGCGCCGAGCGGCATAGCGCAACTTTGACAAAAGAGCTGTTCCATATAATCCTCCCCAAAAACACATGCCGAGCTCATAAATTAGCTGGCACTTCTGGCGGAGAGAAGTAACAGTTTAGCCAGAAAATGGCAATATGCGAGGGAAAAAGCAAAGCCTGGTGATTATTTAACGGCGCCCAACACTTACTCCCACACCTTAAATATCGGCCCGCTACCTTTGGCTAAGCATATTTGGCTTAGATTTATCCAACTCTTACAATGGTCAAGTATGATGGAATCGGAGGTGATGACATTTTCCTTTGTCCATAATTCTTTATCTACCGCCTTAATTATTTGAATATCCAACTTATAAGGCCGGCCCTCGCCCAGAGTGGCAATAAGTGTTTTGAGCCGCCCTGAATTGGAAACCGGCTTATCCAGCAAAATGTGTACAGACTTTACCGTGAGTTCCTCCAGCGTATCTAAAAGCAAAAGCAGCGCAACCTCAGTCTCGGGAATTATTTTGTATGAACCGCGCAGGGCTGCCAAATCGCGGATAGCACCATCCATACCGACGAACAACATGGAGCCGCTCAGCATAACTTCCAGCGTGATTATTGTATTAAAGCCATCAATCCAAATTTCTTCCCCAATAGCTGCCATCTTTTCTTTGGCGCGACGTCTCTCCAGTTGCGCGCTCGCAGCCACACTGCGGCTAATCGCCAAGCGCTGTCGCTCGGCCAGGGAAAAATGGTTACCAACGAAGGTCATGGCCTGTTTAAGTTCATAGCCTTCGTTCAGCAAATAACATATATGGCGTGCAGCCAGCCGCATGGTAGCCAGAGCTATGGGCGAAAAATATTCTTGATCCTTTGGCAGATATCCCCTTTTGGCATTCATGCGGCCTTCCCTCCAAATTTATCCTTATGCTTAAAGTAGCAACGCGACAATATACCTATTGGCAGAAAATAGAGACACCGTATTTTGAGAGCAATTTTCATTTCTTAAATGCCACCTTAAACACCCCTAAACAGGGGATGCGCACAACGCGGTTATCATCTAAACTATCAGCGAAGGCCGTAACAGTCGGAAGCAAGTTTTTAACCCTCAGGATATATAAGGCCCATTTCCCAAGAGGCCTTAGATTGTATTTTTACAGAGTCATGAGCAAGAATGGTAGCCATATAAGGAATTTTCTTTAGGCAGCGGCTTTCCTCTCATTACCCAGAGCCCTTGATGCACTTCATCCTTATTTTTCAATTAATCAACTTGGCTCATTAAATAACATTATTCCCGATTCGGTACATCTCCAAGGTAAAAACATCATAGTACAATTTGAGCTTAAAAATGACATCGTTCCTGAAAAGCTCAAAAACAACACTTTGCCGTTCTATATCAATAGTAAGGTTGGCTCATTTAGCTTAGATATTAACTTTGATGAAAACGCTAAGCCAACCATCGGCGGTTTAAAGTTGTAGTCTATATTGTTTGCATGAACTACCAGAACTAATTATCTATCCTGACGCTCTCCACTACCTACCAGGTATTTAAGTTTTCCGAATAGAATAAACCATTACGCACAAACAGGTCGCCGGCGCCAACCGCCCTCATTTTACCCTTCTCGCCTTGGGTTCCGGCAGCTTAGCGCATGTTTTGGCGAGTCCATATTTCTCTCCACGGCCGTAATGGCCTTGCTGCTTATAGCAAAAAAGTGGGGGCGGCTAAAGTGATTCATTTATATTTCCAAACTGTTTTCATTTAAAAGAAAGTCGTAAATTCCAATAACCGCACAGCCGAAGTCATCATAACGCGGCACCAACGGATTTCTCACAATCACTATCTTTTTAAAAGAATCATCTATCATCCTAAGTGGTTTTGTCTCCTGCTGCCACTTTGCCAAATCGGGAATAGCATAAGCCGATTGAATATAATATTTTTTGCTGCCGCCGGTAGCCACAAAATCTATCTCATAGTGGCGGCGTTCATTTTTGCCCGTTTCACTGATTTCTCTCACCTCCACCTCACCAACATCAACATTTAAGCCTCGGTAGCGCAGTTCATTATAAATAATATTTTCGATAAGATGCGTTTCCTCTATCTGCCGAAAGCCCAGGCGGGCATTACGCAAACCAACGTCCTCAAAATATATTTTAAAGGGCGAAGAAATATATTTTTTCCCTTTTATATCGTAGCGAGAAGCCTTTGATATTATAAAAGAATCAATAAAATATCCGATATATTTTTCAATAGTATTATCGGAAACCTTTTTTCCTTTTAAAGATAAAAAGGCTCTTTCCAGCTTTTTGGGATTGGTCAGGCAGGCAATACCGGAAGCCAAAACATCCAAAAGCTCCTCCAGCTCTCTTTCGCGGCGCAGATGGTTTCTCTGAATTATATCACGCAGATAAACATTACTAAGCTGGTTTGCAAGATAAAGGCTTTTTTGCTCACTAGTTACCATAGAGGCCACTGCCGGCAAGCCGCCATAGAGCAAATAGTTCTCCAATGCCTCTTCTTTAGTGCCCTTAAAAGCACTGAAAAATTCCCCAAAACTTAACGACAAAAGATGTATTTCGTCACCGCGACCGGCAAATTCGCTGAGCACATCGGAAGAAAGAAATTTAGAATTACTGCCGGTGACATAAACATCAAGGTTATTTTGGCGCAAATAGCCGTTTAAAACGGCTTCAAAAGCACCAAGTTTTTGCACCTCATCGAGGAGCAAATAGTAGCGGCCGTCATCTTTAATTTGTTTTTTTATGTAAGCGGTAAATTTATGAGGATCGACTTGCCGGCCCTCAGTATCAATAGTTAAATAGTCTTCGTTTATCAGTTCCAGGTCAGCAGCGCTGTCAAAGGCAAATCTGATAATGTGCGCTTTATCGACCCCCGACGCTAAAAGCCATTCGTAAAAAATATTGTTTAAAAGATATGACTTACCGCTTCTTCTTATGCCGGTTATGACCTTAATAAGACCATTATGGCGACGGATTTTTAGCTTTTCCAAATAGGTGTTGCGTTGTATTTCCATCATCTTCCTACTAAGCAAAACTGGTAAAATTACCAGAAACGTTTAGTAGATTAGACTTTTTTACCGGTTTTGTCAATTAAAGTCTTTCAAGTCGAGGAGGCCGCGAAAAATTACGAAATCAGACCCAGGCTCGGCAGTTGATTTATAAAATATTTGTAAATTCATATAGATGAGCCCTCGCTATTTGTAAAAAATGGAGAGGGCGATATGCCATAATTTCCACGACTTGTGGGGTGAGGGCGCCGCAGGCAGAGGATCGATTTCCGCAAAAATCCAATAAGTTAGGAGGAGAGGTCCGCTTA
>JAEEML010000173.1 GCA_016283195.1 Deltaproteobacteria bacterium
CTACCATTGCGAAGAAAATATTTCTATCGTCTGCGCCCCGGGCGATACTCCGGGAGTTTTGCAATATTCATCCACCAGCTGCGCCGATTATGAAGAATATTGCCCCGGCATAAAATGCCTCGCCCAAAGCGGCGAATGTGATTGGGATAAATGCAGCGACGATATGTAACCGTAAGCCGCAGGTAAAGAATATTTTTCCGCAAAACTACCGCGTATCAGAATTAGGGCCATAATAAAAAAGCTAGCATTATTCCGCCCTTTTCGCTTATACTGGCTCTACATTTTGGCCGGGCAGCTTGTTCCGGCTGATAGGCTAAAAAGAAAGATACGGAGTAAAAAAAGTGCGTAAAAAATATTTATCATCAAGGCCGGCCCTATGGCTTAGCGCTATGTCGCTAACGGCTATTATAGCCTTTTTCCCGCCTCCTCCGCCGCTCATGGCGCAGGAAGCCGGCACCCCGGAGGCCACGGCCGCGCCGGCGCAATATGAGACGCCTATCGGCTTTTGGCTCTCCGACGCCACCAAATCGCAATTTGGCGGCGTCTTTCAAATTTACCAGGAAGGTGCTGAAATCAAAGGCAAAATTGTGCGTCTTTTGCCGCGCATCGGCCACCCGGACGACGATTTAAACACCAAATGCGACGGCTGTGACGGCGCTTTAAAGGGCCACCCCACCATAGGGCTTCCTTTTATTTACGGCTTTAAAAAAGAGGCCGACCGCGCCCGCTGGAGCGGCGGCAAAGTTATTGATTCCCGCTCCGGCAGTGCCTACAGCGCCCGTATGGAAGTGGTGGAAAACGGCAAAAAATTAAAAGTGCGCGGCTACCTGGGCACCCCCATGCTGGGCGCCACCGTCTATTGGACCAGAGTTACTTCAAAAGAAGATCTGCGCTCGCCGCTATGAGGACAAAATGGCTGATATTATTATTAAACTAATGGGTATTACTTATAAACCGCACGGTCGTTCGGAAGAAAAACTCCCCGCCGATGCGCCCATAAGCGTCAAAGATATTCTGCTAAAAATCGGCTACCGCGAAGTGGGGCTGGAATTTTTCATTGTGCATAGAAACGGTGAGGTTTTAAAGCTGGATTCTTTGGTAAACCCCGGCGATGAGCTATCCATTTTCATGCCGCTCGGCGGCGGCTGAGCCGGTGCCGGGGCGCTACTTTTAAGCCGTCACTCTTTTGTATAAAAACCAGCCCAAAAAAGCGAGAAGGGCCAGGTAAAAAACCACATCCAATATCTTTTCAAAAAGAGTGGCCGGTTTTTCCTCACCGTCGCTGCCGGCTATTTTTTGCATGCCGCCGCGGATGGAGAGCAAGGTGCCGCGCGAGCGCCGCTTTTTGGGCGCCTCTTTGGCTTTTTCGTTTTTCGGCTTACTCTCTTTGGGGGCCTTTTTGGCCTTTGGCTCTTTGCCTTTAGCCTCTTGGGCTTCCTCAAGATCGGCCTCACCCTCACTCTTTAGAGCTGCTTTTTTCTTTTTCCCCGCCATATTTTCTCCTCATGCGTTTTAACCCGCCGGCCAAGGGCCGCCGGCGCCGCTCACCATAACCAATTTTGCTTAACTATGCCAGAGCTATATAGCGCACTCAAAACTTGCCCTTATTCCGCTTTTTGCGTTAAAAGGGCGGCGATGCCACTTCCGGCATCCCATTACATAAGGATTTTCCCATGTTAAAAAAAGCTATGGCTGAATGTATCGGTACTTTTTGGCTCGTTTTAGGCGGCTGCGGCGCGGCCTGTCTCGCCTGCGGCTTTCCCGCTCACGGCATCGGCTTTGCCGGCGTCTCTCTGGCCTTTGGTCTCACTGTGCTCACCATGGCCTATGCCATCGGCCACATCTCCGGCTGCCACCTTAACCCCGCCGTCTCTTTGGGCCTGGCCGTCGGCGGCCGCTTTAGCTTTAAAGAACTGCCCTGGTACGTAGCGGCTCAGCTGGTGGGCGGCATTTTGGGCGCCCTTGTGCTCTTTTTAATTTTGCAAGGCACCGGTTTTGATTTCGCCAATGGCTTTGCTCTTAACGGCTATGGCGCACACTCTCCCGGCCACTTCGGCCTGGGTGCTGCCTTCCTCACCGAAGTGGTGATGACCGCCCTCTTTTTAATCATCATCATGGGTGCCACCGATAAGCGGGCGCCGGCGGGCATGGCCCCTGTGGCCATCGGCCTGGGTCTCACTTTGATTCACCTCATCTCCATTCCCGTAACCAACACCTCTGTCAACCCGGCCCGCTCCACCGCAGTGGCCGTTTTTGCCGGCGGCTGGGCTCTTAAAGAACTCTGGCTTTTCTGGGTGGCTCCGCTTTTGGGCGGCGCTCTCGGCGCGGCTTTTTACCGCTTTATCGGCAAGAGTAGCGGCAAAGCATAAGGTTTTCGGGATATAGACGATTATTTTTTCTTTTCTTCGAGCTCGGCTATTTTTTCTTCCAAATCAAGCACTTTTTCGCGAAGCACAGCCACCGCTTTGGTGAGTTCCTTATAATCGGCGTGCGATGGCAAATGGGCTTTTTGCAATAATTCCGTCATGATAGCCACCAGCTGGCCCTCGCTTTTGCTAAAGAGGTTGCCGGCATGCACCGCCACTTTGGTAAGCTGCTCTTTTTGCTCATCGGTAAGCCACCAGATATCATCAATTATTTTCATCTAAACCTCACATCCGGCCGGGTTTTTCCTTGCCATAAACCGGAAAGACTATTAGCATAAAAGTGCTGGTTTAATTACTAGCCAGCTTTGCCGAGGAGTTAGCATGAAAAGCAGCAAATTGCAACACTATGTGGGCGTAATCATTCTAACATCTACTCTCCTTGCCGCGGCTTGCGGCGACCACAAGGGCAGCGAGTTAAACAAAAATGAGAGTTGCAAAGCCATGGTCGGTGATTTAGTCATCACCGAAATAATGGCCAACCCCAAAGGCAAAGACAGCGGCCACGAGTGGTTTGAAATTTACAATGCCAGCAGTTCCAAGCAAATACTTACCGGCCTGATTCTCCGCCAGGAATACGGCCAAAACGATAAAGTCAAAACCAAAGAACATAAAGTAAAAGGCTCACTTACCCTGAACCCCGGTGCCTATTTTGTCTTTGGCGACAACTCCACCGATTTTGTGAATTATAATTATGGAAGCGGACTGGCCGATTGGAATAACAACAGTGCCATCCTCACCATTTTGTGCGAAGGCACGGTTATAGATTCCATCAACTACGGCACGGCAGACGGCCTCCCCGTCCCCACCGAAGGCGTAGCCATTGCCTTTGACGGCTCCAGAAAGCCCGATGCCCAGGCCAATAACGATCCGGCCGCCTGGTGCAAAGCCTTGGATTCTTACGACGGCGGCGATAATTTAGGCACCCCCGGAAGTGTCAATCAGAGCTGCACCGTTTTGTCCTGCGTCAATAGCGGCAGCCGGGTAAACGCCATTGTCCCCGCGGCCGGCGATTTGGTCATCACCGAAATTATGGCCGACCCGGCCGGTAGCGATTCAGCAAAAATAACCGAACCTGCCGATTCAGGAACAGAGCTTATAGAGATTAAACTAGACAAAAGAGAATATATCGAGCTTTACAATGCTTCCGACAAGGATCTCGATTTATACGGCCTTTATTTTAAACAAATCAAAGACGGCGCCACCGACGGCACCGCGCACCAAATCCTTGCCTTGGGTGAAACCGTCAAAAACCGCAAAGAATGTATTCGCCTCCAGGCCGGCTCCTATATCCTCATCGGCATGAGCGAAGACGAAGATAGAAACTGCGACCTTCATCCAGATGCGCTCTTCACCGGCAGTAACCTCAATAACAGCAGTGGCTCTTTTAAGCTCTATACAGCAGATGGCCTTTTAATTGATACTGCCCCTTATGTGCAAAAGAAAGATTCTGTTTACATATTGCATCCGAACTATCTGGATGCCCAAGGGAATGATGACCCAACTCACTGGTGTTCTATCAGAGGCGAAGATCTTTGCGAAGACTCCGGTTCCCCAGGAAGAGCCAATAACGTCTGTCAAACCAATACCGATAGCAGTAGCGATAATGTAGTTATTACCTGCGAAGGCGCGGCACCAATGACCGGCGATCTGGTAATCAGCGAGATTTATTCCGCCCCCGGCCCCAATTCAGACCAAGAATTTAGCAAAGAATTTGTTGAAGTTTATGCCACAAAAGCGGTGACGACAAACTCCATGACTCTTATCAGCAAATCATTATCTACTTCGGCATCTGCGCTCCGCAAATTCACCATTGATTTTGGTGAATGTTACACTTTTGAAGCTGGGAAATATGTCACTTTTGGCGGTAGCACCGACGAAAACGAAAACGAAGGCATTGCCGTGGACTTTGCTTATACCGGCACTTCAAAGGGGCTCTACCAGCCCAAAACCGGCTTCCTCATTGAGCTGCTTAATGGCACCACACTCATCGACAGCGCACCCAATGCCATGGGCGGCGCTTTAAAATCCGCCAACTTATCCGCCGATAAATTAAATGCCGTCGATAATGATGACAGCGCCAACTGGTGCTTGGCCGATCTCACCCCGGGCCAGGCTGCCGGCATCTGTAGCAATGAAGGCCCGGATACCGATGACTGCGATACCGAAAAAGCGCCCATCAGCGGCGATATCGCCATTACCGAGATTTATTCCGCCCCCGGCCCCAAAGCCGGCGAAGAATTTAATAAAGAATTTGTCGAAGTTTTCGTTGCCAGAACCATCGAGGTAAAAAGCTTAACCATTTTAAGTAAAACCGCTTCCGCTTCCGGCTCTCCCCGCACATTTACCGTAAACTTTGGCGAATGCAAAACCATTCAGGCCGGTGATTATCTCGCTTTTGGCGGCAGCGCCGATAAAGAACTAAACGGCAATATCGATATCGATTATGTCTATACCGGCCCCTCCTCAGGCCTTAACCAGCCGACCAAAAACTATACTATTGAGCTTCTGCATAAAGGCACCCTCATCGACAGTGCCCCCAACACTAAAGGCAAAGAAGGTAAATCAGCCAATTTCAATACCGCGAGCGGCTACGATTTTGCCTCTTTAAACGATGATGCCGCTAACTGGTGCGAAGCGGATCCAACTCCCGGCGGCGTCAATAATGCCTGTCAATAAGGGGGGCTTATAATGCGCCGCCAGACTTTTAAAACACTAAGTGTCGGCATTTTATTGGCGCTCTCTTTAGTTCCTGCCTGCAAAGACCCGGATGCCGAAGATATTGCCGCCGCTCTGCCCTGCGTCTATGACGATTTGAATGCGTGCGGTTTTGCCAAAGCGGTAGTCAACCGGGTGGTTGACGGCGATACCATAGAGCTTGATACAGGCGAAAAAGTGCGTTTTTTACTGGTAAACACACCGGAAAGCACCACCAAACACGAATGTTTCGGCGAAGAAGCTAAGGAATTTACCAGAGCGCTATTAGAAGGCCAGACAGTCTATCTTGAATATGACCAAAAATGTACTGAAAAATATGGCCGCCTTTTGGCCTATATCTGCTTTAACGGCACCATGGTCAATAAAACACTTATTGAGCGCGGTTATGCCGATTTTTACCCCTATGATAATACGCCTTACAAATACCGCGAGGAATTTAAAGAGCTGGAAGAAGGGGCTAAGGCGGCAAAAGCGGGAAAATGGGGCGCCTGCCTTGAATAAACTATTGCCAAAATCCTATTAGACGGTTACTCTAACCCAACATTTTGTGGCTCGGCCACAACTAACCAAAGGAGTTTTAAATGAATCCACAAAGGTTTTTTATCTGCAAGCGCTGCGGAAACATTGTCGCCATGGTTAAATCGAGCGGCGTGCCGGTAATGTGTTGCGGTGCCAAAATGGAAGAAATCATCCCCGGCACCAGCGATGCTTCTTTGGAAAAACATGTGCCGGTTATCTCCATAAACGGCCACCTGGTGACGGTTAAAGTAGGTTCTGTGGCTCACCCCATGGCCGAAGAGCACTATATTGAGTGGATCTCTTTGCAAACCAAGCAAGGCAATCAGCGCAAATTATTAAAACCCGGAGATGCGCCGGAAGTAACTTTCGCCATCACCGCTGGCGATGAAGTAGAAGCCGCTTATGCCTATTGCAACCTGCACGGTCTCTGGAAAGCCTGACTATTACCACCAAACCGCCCAATAACTTAAGCGCACCGGCTGATACATTTCGAAATTGTCAAAATGCTTTTCCCTTATTATAATGCGCCCCTAGCGGAGGTGCCATAGTGCCCGGAGAAAGTTCACATCATGAGAGCGCGGCGCTCATAGAGCTCCCTGAGGGCGCCACCCACGTTTGGTATGCCCACCCGCGCGCGCTCTCCCATGAAGATGAACTGGATCTTCTTTACACCGTGCTCTCACCGGCCGAGCAAGCTCGCTATTGGCGTTTTTTTGCCCCCAAAGTGCGCCAGGAGTTTTGCGCCGCCCATGCCATGCTGCGTTTGGTTTTAAGCCGCTACCTGCCGGTTTTACCTTCAGAGTGGCAATTTACCTACGCCGAAAACGGCCGCCCATATATCTCCTGGCCGCTGGATACAGGCCTCCATTTTAATTTGACTCACACTGCCGGCCTGGTGGCCTGTGTCATCAGCCACGAGCCTTTAATCGGCATAGATGTGGAAAATATCGAGCGCGAAATCGGCCACGAAGCCATTGCCGAACGCATCTTTTCCCGCAAGGAGCTGGAGGAATTTGATGCCACAGCCAAATCGGTAAAGGGCCATTTTTTCTTTACTATCTGGACACTTAAAGAGGCCTTTACCAAGGCTCTGGGCCTGGGGCTATCCATGCCGGTGCAAGAGCTCTCCTTTCATGTAGAGCCGGGTGAAGTTTGCTTTAACCACAGCGGAGCCATTCCTCTGCCGCCGGAGTGGCAATTCGATCTGCACGATATCGGCCATCACCGCCTGGCTGTAGCCCAGAGCGGCCGCGAACTCAATGTCACTTATAATGAACTTAGTTGGTCTAAGTACCGCGCCGTCAAACAGCGCTACCTTCTATTAACTGCGCCATTTGCCGAAGGGACTCAAGATCGTTAACCCCGCCGTTAATTACCGGCAGTGTAACTAAAAACTCCCCATTTTTAAGTGTTGAAGCCAGTTTTTTATACTGCTCCTCCTGCCACTCTATCTGGCTTTCCTCGCGGGCTGCCAAATATTCCAATTCATCCATAGCCCGGGGAGCAAGTTTTAGAGGCGGATGAACCTCGCTGGGCCAGGAATAGGTGCGGTGCTCTAAGAGACTGCGATTAAAAATATAGCCGCTAAGCGGCAATTCCAGCTCACTAAGGCTTTTATTGCCGAAATAGTTGGCTTCATCCAAGGCTTCCTGCGCCGGCGTGGTCACCACCACAAAAGAGGTGCTTTTATCCCTGAAAAGCTTTTGTATCTCCTTAGCATTACTGCCGAGGCGGTCCAAAATATGAGAAAAAAGGTCTAAAAAGGCGAGTAAATCCTGCCTGGCTTCCGTACCAAAGGCCACATCAAGCACCGCATGCACCATTTTTAGGGAGGCGCGGCGCAAAAGCGAGGCTTCATCAGGCACAAAAAAGCGCAACATTCGCCCATCCAAAAAACGGCTGATGCGCCGGGGCGCCGAAAGAAAATTCAGGGCGTTGCGCGATGGCGGTGTATCGAGAATAATTAAATCATAACGGCCACTTTCGGTAAATTCATACATAGCCTGCACCGCTGTGTATTCCTGCATACCGGCCACCATAGCCGAAACATTGCGGTACATGGGATTATTTAAAAGGCGCTCGCGCTCTTCGGGGTTTTTCGCTAGGCGGCGCACTACTCTATCGGAAACAATTTGCGGATCGAGCAGCCAGACGTGCAATTCGCCGCTACCGCTAATACCCACAATTTTCCGCCTGGCCGCATCAAGAGGCAGAGGCTCTTCCAAAGAGCGGGCCACCCCCAGAGTCTCAGCCAGGCGCCGTGCCGGATCGATGGTAACTACTAAAGTACGCCGCCCGGCTCTGGCCGCCGCCAGAGCCATGGAAGCACTAACAGACGTTTTGCCCGCCCCACCGGCTCCGCAACAGACAATTATGCGCTGCTGCTTTAAAATATGCTTAAGCGGAGCTGTCATAATAGTACCTCGCGGAGTTCATCGGCCACGTCATTCACCAGTAAAGGGCCATCTGTTGCAAAATCATGAATTATAATAAGCGGCAGCTCCGGACATTCGGCCGTAAGACGCGCTCTTGAACGCCCGCTCTGTCTAAGGCGAGTAAGCTCATAACGGCCGAGGATTTCAGGAGTTTTTGCTAGTTTTTCATCAAGAGCGGCCAATTCTTTTGCGCTTAAAGTACTTTCCACCAGGCGGTTCATAATAATACCGCCCACCGGCACATTGGTGGCTTTTAAGCCGCCTACCAGCTCCAAAGACTCACTAACCGGCAACTCTTCCGGCAGAGTGACCACATAACTATGACAAAAATAATCGCTATTTAAATAGCTCTCTCCCTCAAGGAGGGCACTTGCCACCGGCCCGCGCTTTATCATGCGCTTTAAGAGAGTGGGCAGACCGGTGAGCGCCAAAGCATGGCCGGTAGCCGGCAAATCAACAATAATATGGCGATAACGCGGCTCATTACTCCCGGGCGCCCGCTCTTTAATGAGCATAAGCAAGTGGTAAAACCAGCCCATCTCGGCAAAAGAGGGGGCTGTTTGCATAAATGTCTGCAAAGCTGATGATTTCAAAGCGGCGCCAAGCAAGGCTCCGCCTGGTATGGATTTGCGCAAAAAGGCCTCGTGGCCGACTGCCGGCGTTAAATGGCAAGCCAGGAGTCCGGGGGCAATTTTTTGCGGCCCGGCCGTAAAGTTATCCCGGCCGAAGATACGCGCCAAAGGCGAGTGCCCCCCCTCCGGAGCCCCCATATCACAAAGAAGTACATCCGCTTTTTCGCTAAGCACTTTGGAGAGGGCTGCGCAAATTACCGTGCGCCCCACTCCGCCTTTGCCGGTAATAAGTATAATGCGATCTTTAAGCATCGCCGCCTCCCGGAGGGAGTGATATACCTAAATGAAATTATGTTCAAGGCAGCTATTCGGAATCGGTTAAACAATCAGGCGAATCTTTTTCCACTGCGGTATCGCCGCAACTGGCAAAACTCCAATAAGATATTTTATAGCCTTCATGACATTTTTCATGCCTGGTGGCCGTTTCCGGGCAATGGTATTCTTTATCTAAAATACAAGTAGGCGCACCAGCGGCCTCGGAGCAAATACCTTTTTGATTATATGAAAAACCTGCGGCTTCCTGGATTACTTGCTCATATTTAAGGCAGGAAACCGTCTCAAAAGTAGTATAGCCGTCTTTGGAGCAGGCCCTATCGGCATGGCGGATAACTATATCTTTGCCATCACAATAAGTCGAAATAGCCCGTTCGCTATCTTCACAAATGCCGTCTTCATGATTAGCTTCTTTAGCGCTAGGGGTATCAGAAGAGCTATCCGGTGTTTTCTCTGCCTGCTTTTCCGGCTCTTTCTCCGGATTGCCGCAAGCCGCGCTGCCAATGGCCAGCAAAGTGGTTATAAGAAAAAAGCTTTTTATCTTCATCTTGTTCTCCGCATAAAGTTTTAAGGCCTACATAGCCTAGGTTCCAGTTTTTCCTACCTTATAAAGGCTTTTATGGCAATGGGTTATCATGCCATCTTGCGTTTAAATACCTTTTGTGTTTATTAGCTCATGGGGTTTTATGCCCTAAGGCAGGTAAATTATGCAAAAAAGAGTTCTCTATATTGCCCTTGTTTTTTCCCTAATGGCTGCTTGTCAAAAGCCCAAAGAAGAGCCTGTGCCCCAAAAAGTGCTGGCTATCGCTACAGTAAACGGCACCGCTATCCCCTTTGAAACCTTTAAAAAAGCCTATTTAGCCGAGCGCCTTGATTTACAAAATGCCGATGGGCCGGTGGCTTCGGCCCGTCAGTTACAAAAAGAAAATATTTTGCAAAATAAGATAGATGAGCTCCTTTTGCTCGATGCCGCCAAAAAATTGCAAATAAAAGTCAAAGATGAAGAGCTCGAGGAATATTTTAAAATAGTCACTTCCGGTTTTGATGCCGCCGCGCTGGAAAATGAGATAGCTGCCCGCGGGCAAACTCTCGCCTCTTTTAAAGATACATTGCGCAAAAACCTCACTATCAGCCACTATTTAACTCAAGAGGTCTATGCCCGCGTCGATGTCAGCGAAGAGGAGCTTTTGGCCAGTTACCAGGCACACCCGGAAAAATACACCCAAATGGAAGCCATCAAGTTGCGCCAGATTTTGGTGCCCGGGGAGGCCTTGGCTCAGGAAGTGCACGAGTCGCTCGGAAAAGGCACAAAATTTGAAGATGCGGCCGCCAAATATTCCATAGCCTCTGAGTCTTACCAGGGCGGCGATATGGGCTGGATTAGGCGCGGCAATTTGCCACAAAATATTGAAGATGTTGTTTTTTCACTAAAAACAGGCACTATCAGCCCGGTAGTTCCCTCGGATTACGGCTACCATATTTTTCTGGTTGAGGCCCATACCCCGGCCAAAGAGCTTAAATTTGACCAGGTAAAAGCGGCTATTGAGCGCGATGTGCGAGCCCAAAAAGAGCAAGAAGCGCAAAACACACTCATGGAAACGCTGCACAGCGCGGCGAGTATCACCATAAACAAGCAGCTTTTAGAACAACTTGATTAAAGGTTTTTAATAATGAATTCGCTGGCTTTATTTACTTGCCTTGCCCTTTTAAGCGCCCCGAAACCGCTACTTGTTGATCGCATTGTAGCCATTGTGGAAGACGAAATTATCACCATGCGCGACCTCTTGAAAAGTCTCCCGCCTTCCGCCGATTTGGCCAATATTGAGCCGATGTTACAAGAAATTTTAGAGCAAAAAATAGACGAAGCGCTCTTAAAAAAAGAGGCCCAAAACGCCGGCGAACAATTGCAGGTAAACGAAACCGATGTTGATAAAGCCATCCAGGAAATAATGAACATGAATCATTTAACCGAGGAGCAGCTTAAAGAGGCGCTTCTAAGGCAGGGCATTGTTTGGAGTGATTATCGCCGGCAAATAAGAGAGCAAATAGAGCGCATGCGGCTCATTCAATATAAAGTAGCTTCCAGAGTGGCCATTAGCCGCCAGGCTGTTTTGGCCGCTTGCGAGGCTAAAACCGGCACTGCCCAGGTCTCCAGTGTGGAACTGGCACACATTTTAATTAAAGCCGATGAATTATCCGCCGGCGCCGAACTGGCGGCAGCCCGTGAAAAGGCGCAAACAGCTTATGAAAAATTAAGTTCCGGCCTGCCGTGGGAAGAGGCGGTGGCCCTCTATTCCGATGATAAAGGCGGCGGCGACGGGCGCCTGGGCTCCTTTAGTCGCGGGCAAATTTTTGATGAAGTTGAGCAGGTGGCCTTTCAGCTGGAAAAGGGCGAATTTTCCGCTCCGGTGCGCACTCCACTCGGTTTTCACATTATCAAAGTGTTAAATCGCCAAATTGATTCGGCCGATCGCTGCCACGATGAAGCTTTTTTAAATACTTTGCAAAATCAGCTCTATCAGGAAGAGCATGATCGGCAGCTAAAAGCCTTTATGGAAAGTTTACACCGCAAAGCCTTTATCGAAATGCGGCCCTTGCTCTAGTCTAGCCCAAGTCAAAGCCCGATGAGCGACCTGCCGATTTGCCAGATTATCCCGGAATTACTGGATAAATTAAAGGTCAATTCTACCATCATCCTAAGCGCGCCGCCCGGCACCGGCAAAAGTAGCGAGCTGCCGGCAGTCATCTATGAAAAAGCTGGTCTCACCGGCAAAATACTCATTTTAGAGCCCCGGCGCATGGCGGCCCGCGCTCTGGCTAGGCGCCTGGCCTGGCGCCTAAATTGCCCTTTGGGTGATGTGGTTGGCTTTAGTGTGCGCCATGAAAAACTTGTTTCGGCGAAAACGCAAATAGAGGTGCTGACTGAAGGCGTTTTAACGCGCCGCCTGCTTAACGACCCTTTTTTGGAAGATGTGGCCCTGGTTATTTTGGATGAATTTCACGAAAGATCGGCCGAGGCCGATTTGGCCCTGGCCGCGCTTCGCGAAGCGCAGCAAATTAGTCCTTTAAAAATTATCATTATGTCGGCCACTATAGACCAAAAGCTGGCTGCTTATCTGCCGGAAGCCGGCCAGGTTAATCTCAATTATGAGCCCTTTCCACTAACTATCACCTATTTGCCGCAAGAGGCCGGCACACCGCTGGAAAGGCAAATATATCATGGTGTTAAAGCTCTAATAAATGATGAGCGCGATGACGGCGGCGATATTTTGGCCTTTTTGCCCGGCCAGCGGGAAATTGAAAATACCGCCGTTTTTTTGCAAAAATGCGAACTTTGCCGCGATATGGTCATCGGAACACTTTATGGCAACTTGCCCGCCGCTCGGCAGGACAGCATCTTAAATGCCGAAACTCTGCCCAAAGAGCGGCGCCTGATTCTCGCCACCAATATTGCCGAAACTTCGCTTACCGTGCCGCGCGTTAGGGCTGTTATTGATAGCGGTTTGCAAAAAAATGCCCAATATGATCCCTATAGCGGCCTGCCGCGCCTTAGCACCGGCCGCGCCAGCCGGGCGGCGGCCACCCAGCGGGCCGGGCGGGCGGC
>JAEEML010000174.1 GCA_016283195.1 Deltaproteobacteria bacterium
CTCGCTCATGCATCTCTCCTGGGTATTGGGTGGGGTGTTAACTTAAGTATTTTTAAAGTATTTTTTATTATAATCAGATTGTTGGAATAGTATAAAGCACAAAGGTGACCATATCTTCATCGTTAAGGCAGCTATTGATTTTTTCGCGCACATTTTCGGTGATATCTTCGCCTTTATCATTAAAGCGCCGGCCTTCAAGATCCCGCCAATAACATATCCGTTTGCATTCTGGTCTGCCGCTTAAGTTTAGGAGACATTGCTTTACATCCAGATCGATGGAATCTAATTCCGCGCTATTTCCTATAGAAGCGCCCAGTAGAAGTTGGTCAAAAGCCGGTAGTAATGTTTCCGCAGCCTCTTTTTTTAAGGCTTCGGCGCTGGATAATTTTTTGCCACTATTTAACTGCTTTCTTAAAATATTAATCGGTTTGCTGTTCCCCAACAGAAATTGATTTAGGGCCGGTGCCACGCCGGTTTTAAAGGCTTCAAATACCGGAGTGCGCTGATTAATGCAACGATCATTTTCGCAAGCCATGAGCGACCAGTTGCTGATTCTATAACCCTCATATTTTAGTGCTACATTGCTTTGGGGCATCCGGCCATACCGCGATTGCAAATTGTAGATGGCTTGGGCTACATTCCCTATGTCATCAGCATCGGGGTCAATGCTGTCTCTCATATTGGCATATACCGGTTTTGGAAACATATATGTATAAGATTTATCAGAACTATACCGGCAGTCGCTATTGGCTTCACATGGAGAGCCAGGCAGATCTTTAACACATTGTTGCCATGGTAAATAGCAGTGTTTGCTGGCGCAGGTTTCATCGGCCACGCAGGGGCTTCCTTGGCCCTTAATATTGGCTGCATTACCGGTAACGCATTGAGACCACTCGCTAAAGCAGTAACCTTTTAGGCAATCGCTATCTTTTTGGCATTTACTGCCGGCTCCTTTTTGGTCACTTAGAAGCGGTTTTTCACATTTGCTTGTAAGGCTGTTGCAGGCGAGATTGGCCAGACACTCGGCATTACTGCGACAATCTTGCCCGATATTCCCTTTATTCTCACATTTTTTGCTTGCCAGCTTGCAAATAAGATTATTATTACAATCATCTGATGTATTGCATTTTGCATTTAGCATTCCGCTTTGGCAAAAGCCAATGCCATTATTACTATCTTCATCTTCATCTTCATCTTCATCACCTTTATCGTCATTATAAGCTATCTCAAAAACGCAATGGGAATTTTTGGAACAATGCTTATCTTTAGTGCAAATGTTGGACAACTGATAATCGCCTTGATAGGGTTTACCATTATAGAGCTTCACGCAGCCTAAAACAGGATTACATTCCTGACCAATCTGGCAATCTTCCGC
Source organism: Deltaproteobacteria bacterium (assembly GCA_016283195.1). Classification (GTDB taxonomy): domain Bacteria; phylum JAEEML01; class JAEEML01; order JAEEML01; family JAEEML01; genus JAEEML01. The sequence goes on from JAEEML010000174.1 coordinate 1,376, forward strand.
GCCCATGCAGTTGCGGCCTTTAGATATTTTGTTGCCGCAAATTTTTCCGGCCAGGCAAATTTTCGTTTCACAGTCATCATTATTTTGACAGGGGGTTAATAGGTCACCCATAGTGCCTCTTTCGGTACATATATGATTGTAGGCATGGCAATAAAGATCGCTGTTGCAATCATTATTTGCCTGGCAGCTTCCTCCGACATTTTTGGGCTCTAAGCAGCGGTTCTCACGGCAAATCAAGCCATTTTTGCAGTGGATGTCTGCTTGACAACGTTCTCCGATATTTCTTTGGGGACTGCTAAATGCGCTTTGTGTCTCCAGTAATACTAAAAGAAAACATGCTGATTTAATTATGTTATTCATAGTACTCTCCAATGACGTATTAGTGCTTTTCTTGTGTTTGTTTTTGATTTTGTACTGGGGCTTTTCCCAATAGTGAATTCGAGTTATTAGCGTTTGGCTGGGGGGCTGATGCAGTTTTGCTGCCGCCACTTAGCAAAGTTAAAAAGCAGAATATGGTATTTAAAAAGACGAGTAAAAGAGTCCAAGCTTGCATATCAAATGCGCTAAATCCAAATAACAGTAGTATGCTATACAACATATTGTTTCTCCTCTGCCCTTATGGGCCGTTATGGCGCACCCCGCGCTTAATTACTTTAAATACATGTAGTTACGCCGCTAATAGAGCCTGGACTGGATCTCCTTGCGCTTCTCCTCCCAGCTTTTTTCGGCGGCGGCCAGTGCTTCCTGATATTCCTCATAAGCCGCTCGATATTCCTTAGCCAGAGCCTCCTTTCTGGCCTTATCTTGGGCGCTTTCCTTGGTGACCGGGGAATTTTGCGCCGCTTGTTCCGCGCTACCTTCTTTCGTTTTCTTCTTCATTGCCGAATGCCTCCTTAAACATTCTGATAGTATTATAACAACATTTATATAATATGTCAATACTAAATTCTCGACAGTAGAATATTATTCTGTAAGGCGGCGGATTAAAGAGAGAATTTGGCCTTTCTTAGAGCAGCACGCCCTCGTGGTAGAGCGGTATATACTTGGCCGAGCTCAGATTTTTGTAGCCAAAATCGCTGTGCCAGTGGCCGAAAAACCACTTTTTGTAGGTGATTAAGTTGTCTATTTTATTATTAAAAACCACATTGGGGTCTTTTAGTAGCTCGTTGGGGCCTGGTGCTGTGGCCAGAGCTTGGTACAAAGTCATTATGCCGGCGCTGGGTCCGGTGTGGGAGAGCACATAATCAAACTTTCGGCCATGCTGCCCTATTTTTGCCAGGCAGGCCGCCTCTTCCTCAGCGCTCCATACTTCCTTGGTCCACCGATTCTCGTGCGGGCGCGGGTGGGCTGCTATGCCGCTCGAAGCACCGCCAAGCACCAAAAAGCTCTGGCCTTCAATTTGGTAAATATTACCGCGTATTAGATAAAAAATATTGCTGCTTACCTGTAAAACAGTTTGGCCGAACATTTCTACTTGCGGCAGCTTTCCCAGCATGTCGTAATTATCGTGATTACCCATAAGTGCCAGAATCTTAAAGGGTTTTTTGTTGTACCACTCTAATAGATGCCGATCGCTGCGCTCGCTTGGATGGATGCCATCGCGGCCAATAAAGCACTCATGCCATGGCAGGCCGAAATCACCCAGCACAATGGCAGCGCTGATGGTGCTATAAGCGGCTTTTTGTTCCAGGCAGCAGAGCTCCATATTCTCCTTGGAAAGGTTATCTTTATCTTGAGTGTTGTGGGTGTCGCCGGTTATGTAGAGCATTTTTGCACCTTGCGGCTAGCGCGTGTTAGTTGGCTTGGTGGCGGATTTGCCTATCTGGTATAGCATATCCAGCTTGGTAATATAGCACACTTTTGATGATATGTCAATACTAAAGTGAAAAATTAAGCAAATAAGTTTGGTAAAGCCCGGGACAAAGTGGCTGCCGCAAAAATGGTAGCCGCAGTTTTCATCAGGAAAACTTTCTCTTTTATTTTAAGGCCTTTTCCCACTCTGTTACTTTGAATCCCACACAAACAGCTTGTTTTGTTATCAAAAGCGGGCGTTTTACCAGCATGCCATCACTGGCCAAAAGTTTAAATTGCTCATCTTCACTCATATTAGGCAGCTTGGCTGTCAGATTGAGCTCACGGTAAAGCATGCCGCTGGTGTTAAAAAAGCGTTTTAGCGGCAGGCCGCTTCGTGCATGGAGTTCGCGTAAGGTTTTTTCATCTGGATTTTGGGCTTTAATGTCGATTTTTTCGTAGGCCTGCTTTTGGGTATCAAGCCAGGCTAGGGCCTTTTTACAAGTTGTACATTTGTCGTAACAATAAACTTTAGTCATTGGGCTGTCTCCATAATTAATCGCGCCCGCTATGGGCAACTTTGATATATAACTTTCCGACATGGTGTGACAATATGTAGCTTAGCTTCTTAACCATGAAGCGCTGAAAATACAGGCTAAGGCCTTTTGTAGAAGAGCTATTGCAAATAATGTCTGGTCTTATTAAATACATTCATAACCTTTTGCTGCGCACCATTCCCTGATAGCCTGCTTTTCTGCCGCATCTCTAAAAGCGTACCAAGTTTGGCTTAAACCATGTCTGGCCACTGCATCGGTAAAACGCCTAAAAGCTCCTCTGCCGTGGATGGCCATTGATAGTAATTCGGCGAGATTATCATCTTCTATTGTTTCAATGAAACGCACCATTGTGTCATAGCCATTGTAATCTATATTTATCGCAATAAATCGTTCCGGCTGCCTCTCCACATAATCGAAAAGCCATTTGGCTCTCGCTGTTTCATCAAGGTTATCTGGAATGAGCTCGTCATAAGCATCTGGTATACCTGCACACTCAATGCTTTCCTGTCCAAATAAAAAATTGAGCTCTAGGTCATATATAAGTTGATTCATTCTGGCATCTTCGGAGCCAAGCCATATTTGCACTTCATCAAGTTGGATTTTTTTCTTTTTGTCCATTTGTCAGTCCTCTAAGTGTGTAAGTTAACGTACCAACTATATTGGCCGCTAGCGAAACTATTTTAGCTAAGTGGTCAATATTTAGCAAGTTCGTCCGAATATGGCGACTGGACGGCAGCTCCGGCTAAGCGGACCTCTCCTCCTAACTTATTGGATTTTTGCGGAAATCGATCCTCTGCCTGCGGCGCCCTCACCCCACAAGTCGTGGAAATTATGGCATATCGCCCTCTCCATTTTTTACAAATAGCGAGGGATTCCAAAATGTGGCAGGGAGCATTTGATGTTGGCAGATTGAGTGAATCTGTGGCCTGATAGGGCGGGGAAGGTGGTGAATGTGTTATCTTTTTCTCTTTTCTTAACTGCGATGCCCGTTTTTGCTCGACTTTTTTCTTGATTTTCTTCTTTTTTTTGTGAAAACCTCCGCTACTTCCGTTTGCTCAGGTTTTCCACAAACCCCCTTCCGCCGCACGACCAAAGGACACCCTTGAAACCAGAGTATTCAATAAAAATGGCTTTGTTTATGGTATGTTACAAAATTAGTCACTTCTGGATAGCCTTAAAAGCCAGAGGCCACACTTGAGAGCGGATCTGGGTAGTTGCCTCTGGCTTAGCCGGGGCGGTGCCCCGGCCCGGGCTCGGTGGCTATTGGCCTTCGATGGTGGCGATCTCTTCGGGGTTAGGGCGTAGAGGTTATAGACCAGAGCATTTATGGGCTGGTGGGTGAGTTTGCGGCTCTTGCTACACAAACAGCGAAAATTATTTTTAATTCCTATTTACCGTTTGTTGCGGGACGAAAATTCATCTGGAATTAGTTTGATGCTTTGACTTCCCAGTGGCCGTTTTTGTCGGCACCCACTCTTTTAAGTATGCCATTTTTCTTTAATTCAGAAATAATTCTTCTTGTCTGCCGTTCGGATTTTTGGAGGGCATTTGCAATTTCCACAACATTTATAGCAGGATTCATGCGTATTATTTCAATTACCCTGTCATTTACCATGACATTTACCCTGTCATTTGCCATGACATTTACCCTGTCATGATCAGTGACATTGCTCGCTTGTTTTCCTTTTTTCTCTTTTTTGTGCATTCCTTCGTGCTTTATTGCCGATTTATCAGCACGCTCTTTGTAAGATGGGCGATAAAAATTCACTCGGAGCAAATCACCTATTTCAAGAAATTCTGGTTTTTGCACATCATAATTCGCACAAAGGGCCAAAATTCGTTTAAATCCCGACCCCCAGCCTTCAAGCACATCAATTTTTTCCAAGGTACGGGCAAGTGTTTGATTTCTTATGGAAGAACGCCCACTTAAAGCTTCTTCAAGTGTGAGAGTACCATACCAACTGCCGGGTGAAGAGATTTCAACGCGGTCATCATATACTGCAACCTGTATACTTGCTGCTTGCTGATAATTTCTGTGAATTGCGGCATTGATTATCAGCTCACGAATTGCTTGGGCCGGAAGCTCATAATGTTCTGTATGAACAATGCCATTAATTTCGATAGCCATGTGCAAATGATTAAGCACAAATTTATATGCATTGTCTATTTGTTCACAGAGTGGCCCCTCATAATCTTTTTTATCCAGAAAATCCACACGCTCTTTTCCGCGAAAACGCGCACATTGAATACGCGATGTGTAGGCATGTTTCCCGAGCAGAATCGCATAGGCATTCGTAGCAATATTTTTGTCATTCCCGATAAGTAAATTAAAATTTTCTAAATCTTTTCTGGTAATTTCACGCTTTGCCCGCTCAGAAAAATCTTTACAAAGGTAAGCAATATCTGATTCAGTAACAGGTAGATTTGTGTATGGAAGGGCATCATAAAAAATATGGCGACCACGGTTTATGAGTTCATCAAGTGATATCCAGTCAGCATTGCGAGTCGTAGTTCCAAGGCGAATATATGTGCCGTTTTCTTTGCCTTGTGATTTGATGTAATATGGTGTCGCATTTCCCGGAAATACTTGCACTGTCAATATCTGCTTATCGTCAATAGACTCAGGTGAAATGTCAAACATAATTTGCGGAGTGTACATCTGAGAAATCGTATCGGATATTTTGTCCTTGAGTTCCGTCCACCGGCTCCGTTGGCAAAAGCCACAATGGTCTTTATCCATTTTATGGAATCGGTCGGGAGTTCTTTTTTGAACTCAAGTGTGCGTGTTTCGCCGTTCTTAATTTTTTCGAGTAAACTCATTGCCTTTACCTTCCAACCCACAACCTTTATCTCATTCATGGTTAGCCCATATAAGCACTATGGCAGGTGTGCTTTAGCTCACCCCGGCGGGCGCAGTATAGCAGAAGAGCGTCGGGGCGGGGAAGGGCTATTTGAGGGCCGGGGACTAGCCTAATTGCTCCCTTATGGGGCGATGCAGGGAAAATAGGCTTTTGGTTAGCTTGCGGCGTGGCCTCTTTTTTCTTAACTGCGCTGCCCGTTTCTGGCGACTCTTTTACTTGATTTTATTCTGCTTTTTCTTTTTTTTCGGGGAGGAACCACGCTACTTTAGTTATCCCTCACCCCACAAAATATATGTAAATTCAATTGGAACTGTACCCCATTTGGTAGACACATCCCCCTGAGGGGTAGCCGTCTTTCCCATGTTATCTAGTACGACATTTGAGAGACTCTGCTTCATATCCTCTTCCTATTTTTTATTCTTCCATAGAGTCATTGTCGCCTAAGTTCTCCTTATACCCTTTAGAGTATTTTCGCCTATCCTGTATTGGGTAAATCCCAGACAGTCGGTATTCATAATACTCTTTCGGTGATAGTTTTAGCAAATCCCATTGGTACCTTTCGTTGTTGTAGTATTCCATCCAGTCTTCTAATATTTTTTCTACCTCCTCATAAGTTTTACAACTCTTTATGATTGTTGCTATTTCGTCTTTCATGTGCCCGAAGAAACTTTC
>JAEEML010000175.1 GCA_016283195.1 Deltaproteobacteria bacterium
AATTAGTATATAATATTTTTTTCACACAGCAACGCAGCATTTATAACAACCGGAAAAAATGAGAAAAAACGACAAATTATTCAAAAGCAGCCGCTACTTCCACTCTGCCACAACTTCTGCTAAACTCCCGCCGGTCTGCCCTGGGCAGCCATTTACACAAAGGAAAAAGTTTATGCCCTTTTCCGCCGCCGATACTCATTTTATGCAGCTGGCTCTCGATGAGTCTTTAAAAGGCCAGGGTTTTACCGCTCCCAACCCCATGGTGGGAGCCGCGATTGTCAAAGATGGCCGCCTTTTAGCCATGGGTTACCACCATAAATGCGGCGGCCCCCATGCCGAGATAGAAGCTCTAAAGCAGCTTTCCCCGGGAGAAGCCAGAGGAGCCACCATCTATGTCACTTTGGAGCCTTGCAGCCATTACGGGCGCACGCCGCCCTGCTGCGAGGCCCTCTTTAAAGCCGGTATAAGCCGCGTGGTGGCGGCCATGAAAGACCCGAATCCCCTGGTGAGCGGCCGCGGTCTTATTTTTTTAGAAGAGCACGGCATTAAAACAGAAGTGGGACTCATGGCCGCAGAGGCAGCCCGGCTCAACGAAATATTTCTCTATTATATCAAGGAAAAGCGCCCCTTTGTTGCCCTAAAACTGGCCCAAAGCATCGACGGAGTAACAGCCCTCGAAAGCGGCGAATCCAAGTGGATAACCGGTGAAGAGGCTAGGGCCGCCGGGCGAAAGCTACGCCATATTTACGATGCTATTCTGGTGGGGGCGAGTACCATTCGCACTGATAATCCGGCGCTCACCACCCGCCTGCCCGGTCGGCGCGACCCAATAAAAATAGTGCTTAGTTCCGATGGTAACTTGCCGGAGGAAGCGCAAATTTTTAAAACAGGGCGTACTATTGTCGCCGGTAGCCGCAATATGCCGCCGGCCAATGAGGAGCGCCTAAAACAGCTGGGCGCCGAGCTTATTTTGCTGCCCGAGTGCGCTGGCCGCCCCGATATCACATTTCTTCTTGCTGAACTCGGCCAAAAAGAAATAAGTTCCATTTTGGTAGAAGGCGGAGCAACTGTAGCCACCTCCTTTTTAAGAGCCGGACTGGTAAATAAATTGCATATTTATGTGGCCCCGCTCCTTATTGGCGGAGCAAATTCCCGGCGTAGCGTGGGTGAACTGGAGATAAGCCACTTACAAGAGGCCCACCGCTTTAAATTCGCCTCCGCCGAAAAATGCGGCGCAGATTTGGCTCTAACAGCTTATCCGCCGGAGGAAACTAAATGACCAAAAAGAAAAAAGAGCAGAAAAAAATGGTAGCCACAGCCCAAACTGCGCCCGCTTTGAGCCAGGTAGGGCCGGCCCAAGCCCAGACTCCGGCCAAGATGGCCAGCAGCAAATTTTCTCTTAATTCCTGGCATCTTATCGGTTTATCTATGGCCATAGCAGCCCTGCTTTTATTCTCCGGCATCGGCAAACATCGCTTTTGGGACGACGAAGCCAATACCGCCGTGATGGGCCAAAATATGCTGGCCACCAAATCCGCCTCCGCCTGGAACGGGCTTAATCTGCTCTCTTACGGTATGCGCGGCAGCGTGGACACAAATTTAAAAAAAACCTCCATTCCCCCTTTGCAATATATCATCGCCGGCATAAGCCAGGAGATTTTTGGCCGCTCCACCATTGGCGCCAGAATGCTTTTTGTCCTTATCGGCCTCTTTACTCTTCTTTTTACCTCCCTCTGGTATAAAGAGGAATTTTCCAAAGAGCGCTTTTGGCCCCCGGCGCTGATTCTCGCTTTTACTGTTTCCTTTCTGCTTTACACCAGGCAAGCCCGTTATTACCCCACAGCTATGGCTTTTTCTTTTGCCATGCTCTACTTCTGGGCCAAGCTGCCAAAGGCCAAACATCCTTTTGTTATCGGCTTGTTAGCTTTACTTAGCGGTGCGCTTATCGCCGCCAATAATTACATCTTCGCCGGCGCTATCGGCCTTACTATTGCCGCCAGCATGGTGCGCAAGCGTTACCACAACAAGAGAAGTTATATCTTGCTGGGCGTTTTTGTTTTATCAACAATTATCGCCTCTTTTATTGTTTACAATTATTCTTACGGCACCTTTATCAAGGCTTTTGACTTTTCTTCTGCCCACTTTAGCCGCTCTCAAAACTGGATTTTCGGCGGCCTGCGCGATATGTGCCTCTTTGAATTTGTGGCTCCCGGTATGCTCATTTTTACTCTCCCGGCTCTCTTTTGGTACTTTAAGAGCAAAGACCAGAGGCTGAAAGAAGGCGCTAAAGAACTTTTAATTATCGTTTTTTATATGGCCGTCATGCTTCTCGGGTGCGCCTTTTTCTCGCCGCAACCGGGCGGTGCAAGAACCGTTGATATGCGCTATTTTATTGATCTTATTCCTTTGGGAGCCGTGGCCGCCGCGCTTATTTTCGAGCTGCTTTCTTTTGGCCCGCCCAAAACTCGCCCATACCTTGGCTTAGGCTTTCTTGTCATTCTGCTGAGCAGCAACGTGCTCTATTTAAGCTTTTTGGACAAGCGCTATGAAGTACGCAGCCATCTATATGATTATATACATGAAATTGTAGCTCCTTATCCCTCTTCCACTGCCGCTGTCAGCGACTACATCGCCGCTAATATCAAGCCGGACGAGTGCCTGTTCATGGTGCCGCTCTATACTAACATCACCCAGATGTTTTATCACCCAAAGCAAAAATTCTGTGGCCTGGTTACCAAAACTGCCCCCTTTGTAAAAAAACATCCGGAACTAAGAGATGATCTTTTTTATGAAAACACCATCCCGGACTATTTTATTGTTGGCAACAGAAATGCCCAAAATTTCAAGGCACTTCTCGATTATCTCTATGGCCCCGGCAGCTACAAATTGGCCGATGCCCTGCCGATATATTGGAAAGAGGCCACCAGGCCGGAAATTCCCTGGCGCCTTTTTTATCCGCGCACCATTAATAATCCCTTAAACGGCGGCGTACTTATTTTTAAGCGCACCGCTAACCCGGCTCACCTGCCCACTATGCCGGCCATGGAGTTTGAACGCTATGTCAAATTCTGAAAAAGCATTAGACAAAGAGGCATTAAGCGCAATTATTATTAATTTTTTTGAGCGCTTTAGTCTGTGGGAGGAAACAATGGCCGAAGAGGCCGGCCTAACTCCCCGCCAGTGTCACACAGTGATTAAAATCGGCGAAGCCGGCGGCGTGCAAATGAAAACTTTGGCCGAACTTTTGGGTATTACAACCGGCACGCTCACTATTCTCATTGGCCGCTTGCAAAAACAGGGGCTCTGCTCGCGGGTGAGCGACGCCAGCGATAAACGCGTTTATCATATTGAGCTCACCCCGGCCGGAAAGGCCATTTATCAAAAGCATAAAGAGCAGCATAGCCGGCTGATGGAAGAAATTTTTGCCCGCCTAAGCGGCGAAGATTGCGCCGCACTGGGAAAAATATTGGAGCAGCTGAGCGTGGTTTTAGGGGGAAATCAGGGTAAATAAGGTAGCTCCCGGCAGATTTTACTAAATTCCTTAGTAATTACTTCCTCGGTAATAGCCGGTTCAACCTGCATAATGCGTTCAATTTCTCTAAAAAGCGCCCAGATTATTTTGCCTGCAATCCGGCGATACCAATAAAATTCCAGAAATATTTCATGTTCTTTAAAAAGGGCTATGGAATAATCAAACCAGGCAATGACTTTTTGCAAAATAAGCGCATATTTCAGCCCCTCGCCGGGCAGCAAATTGGGAAGATGCTCGGCCTTCTTTTTAGGCCATGAATGTACTTCTTCAAATATTTTAGTTAAATAAGCTAGTTTTTCCTGATAACCGTCCGGCTTTTGTTCCAGTAAATAACGGCTCTCAAGATCAAGAATTATGCTGCTAACCGCTTCTTTAAAATTGGGGCTTTTAGCAAAAAATTCCTGCTTGGCAAGTTCTAGAATCTCCCTTCTGGCGTTCTCAAGCATTGCGAGCAAATATTTTGTTTCCGGCGCCTGCATGGTTATCCTCATAAGTTCGATAAATTTTTAGCGGAAAAGCGTGCTTTTAGCCACCAGACAAATAGATTCTTGGCATAGACCACTAAAAAAAGAAAAGCCCCAACGACAAAAGAACCAGTTAAAAGCGTTAAAAACATGGCAAAAAACATACCTTCTATAGCAGCCATGACCCCAAGTTTTTGCGCCAGGATAATGTTATAACCCATAATAAATTCACCTTGGTATTGAACAGACATTACAGTAAGTGAAGTCACAAGTCCGCTTATAATACCTATTCCAAGCCCACTACAAAGCGCTATTACCAATCCTTTAATGCCAGTTTGTTTGAATAGTATCTTATCGGCCAATAGCGCCGCTACAGCTAAAAGAGCACTAAATGATATTCTAAATGCCAGCATATAATCTTCGATTTTTAGAATTTTTACATAAAATGAGCGCAAAGGATATTCCGAAAGCCAATATATTGCAGCAAAAGCAAGCGCAAAGTAGCACAAAAAATTTACCAATAAAATCATGGCATTTTTTGTCTTTGAGTCAGATATTGCCAATTGCGCCATGCCATCTATCCCCTTTATCAGCTCCAGATAATATGCCATTTGCCTTAATAAATGCCAAAGTATTTTTATCGCTCTTTTCCTTTAGCGGAGTAATAATTCCTTTTTGCCTTTTAAGCGGAGCCCCTCGCCATTTGTAAAAATGGAGAGGTGGCGCTATGCAATAAACTCCACTATTTGTCGGGGTGAGGGCCAAATGCATATTGAGCCCAAAATTTGGGCTGGGAAGCAGCGAAAACAGGAAAGAAGAGCGCGGCGGGAAGTTACTTCAAATAGGTGCTGTAGAGGGTAGCGGCCACGTTTTTCCAGGTAAATTGCTGGATAACCATATCATGAGCCGTTTTGGCCAAATAGCGCCCGTAATCGGGGTGGTCGATAATCTTGGCTATAGCCCGTTTTACCTCTTCATGATTAGTGGGCTCAATAATAAGGCAGTTATCCTCATGGCGCAAAATATCTTTTATACCGCCGTGGCTGCTGACAATCACCGGCGTATTACAGGCCATGGCTTCAAGGACCACAATACCAAAGGGCTCATAAGAGCTCGCCAGCACAAAAGCGGCCGCCGTTTGCATGTGGCGAGCCAGTTCAGCTACATCGAGGTGGCCGGCCAAAATAACTCTGTCTTGCAAATGGTGCTCGGCTATGGCCTCCTGAATAGCAGCATCAGCCAGTTTTTCTTCCTGGCTGGGCTCAGCAGAACCGCCGCCGCCGATAACCAGCAATAAGTCGCGCTCCGGCACCAGACCGGCAAAAGCATGGATAAGATGGTGGAAGCCCTTGCTGATGGCATGGCGGCCGGTGGCAAAGATAAAGGGGCGATCGTAAGGGCTTTCGGCCTTATCATCGGCATAAAAGCGGTTATCGTTAAAACCGGGCGGCACAATATCCACCTTTTCCGAGCCGATGGAATAAAAGCGGCGGAGGAGCTCCACTTCGGTGGTGGAGGCAGCGGTGATGCGTTTTGCCTGGCCAAAAACCCGGTGCTCAACCGCTATACGCTCTTTAAATTGCTCAAAAGCCGATAAATCAATGCACGGCTCATCAAAAAGTTGCTCGCGCTTCCAGGCGCCCAAAGAGTGCGGCGTCACATATAGGGGCAAATTATAGCGCTTGGCCAGTTCGCCGGCTACCAAAGCGCCGTCCCAATAATGGCCGTGGACAAGATCATATTTGATGCCGTGCAGATCGATAAAATCCGCTAAATTCTGTGTAAATTCACCGAGATATTGGCCTATTTCCTCTTTTGGCACAAAATGGCCCGGCCCGGCAGGAAGGCGCAAAATACGCCCGCCCTCGCAAATATCCTCCACCTGAGCCCGGTCATCAAAGAGGCGCGTAGCCACATCCACCTGGCAGCCCATGTGACCGAGAGCTTTGGCCATCTCCACAATATAAAGCACCTGGCCGCCGGTATCGGTGCGCCCCAAAACGGGTTTTATATCGAGATAACCATGAGGGCTAACATTGAGAATATTTAGCTTTTTTGCCGTTTGCATTATTCCGTTCCTTTAGAGGATTATCTCACGCAAGGGGTAAGAAAATTCCTCACTAAAGGCCTCAAAAACCGAGCGATTTTGTAATTTGGCCAAAAGAAAGAGGAGCGCCAGCCTGGTAGCTTCATCTTGAATAGCCGCCCTCTCACCGGCCAGATTAGCTTCCAAAACAGCCGAGGACCCCTCAAGGCGTGAAAGGCCATAATAGACGGTACCCACCGGGTGATTATCAGCCGGGCCGGCCGGGCCGGCAAAACCGGTGACCGAGAGGGTATAGGTGGCATTAAGTGCCAAAGAGCCCCCTTTAGACATAGCTTCGGCACATTCCGGGCTAACTGCCCCTTCATGTTCCAAAATATCCTGCGGCACATCGGCCAGTTTGGCTTTTATTTCATCGGTATAAGTAACAATGGCCCCTTTTACCACACTTGAAGCGCCGGGCACAGCTGTGAGCGCGGCTACCACCCGCCCGCCGGTAATCGACTCAATAGTGCCAATAGTAGCCTTTTGCTCCTTGGCCAAGCTAATGATTTCCTTAGCTATTTCCGCTATAGTCCGCATGAAGCTCTCCCTTAGCGCAGCGTAAGTTTGTGCTCTTCAAGGTGCTTTAAAAGGGCCTGATGGAAGCCGGTAATCTCTTCGCCGCTGATGGTGCGGTCGGCCCGCCCCAGCCAGTAACGAATGGAATAACTCACCATGCCTTCCGGCAAGCCTTTGCCGGTATAAGAGCTGACGAATTGCCAGCCCTTAGTGAGCGGATTCTCAAATTTCTTTATAATTTCGCTAAATTCCCCATAGGGCTTACCGGCAGGGAAGAGCACGCTGAAATCGAGCCAGGAACCGGGCACGTTAGCCGGCGCTTTAAAGTGCACTTCCGGATAAATGGGGCCGCTCATAGCTGCCAGGCTAAGCTCAAACCAGACTACTTCCGCTCCTTTGCCAAAGGGTGCCAGCTGGCTCTGCGCCAAGTGGCCGATATGGCCGTAGAGCTTGCCATCTTTACCCTTTACGGCGAGGCAAATAGCCGGATCAATCCAGGGCCATTCACTGCTTTTTTCGGCCGGCACCAGTTCATATTCTTCACCGCGCGCGCCGTTTTCCATCACGCTCTTTAAAACGCCTTTAGCCTCGGCAAAAAGATCGCTCAGAGAACCGTTTTTAGTGAGCCTAAAGAATACAGCCCCTAAATTATCGTGTTCCTGCCAATCCTTTTCTCCTTTGGGGAAATAAACTTTGCCGGCCTCAAAAAGGCGCAAGGTATCGGTATGGTGGCGGTTCATGTTGGTAAAAGCCAAGAGACCGGGAATAAGGCTGGTGCGCAGGCGCGCCAGATGGCCGGCACAGGGGTTAGCTATTTTAAGCGTCTCTTTGGGCGCAGCTTTCAGCTCTTTTAACCACTCATCATCAAACCAGGAATAAGCGTGCACTTCGTTAAAATTATGGGCACTCGCCATGAGGCGGCGCACAATTTGCAAGCGGTCATGCTCTATTAAATGCTTTAAAGGTGTTTGCTCCACCTTGGGCATGGCGGGGGTGATATTGTCGTAGCCGTAAACGCGGGCCACCTCTTCCACTAAATCCTGAGCAATAGCGATATCGGTGCGGTGCTGCGGAGCAGTAACTATAGTGGTGCCACCCTCGCCCACTTCCACTTGAAATTCCAGGCTCTTTAAAATAGAGTTTATCGTCTCTTCGGAGATATCCATGCCCACTTTGTTTTTAATATAGCCGGGTTCCAAAGTGATTTTGGCCGGCTCTTTGGGGCGCGGAATGATTGTCGTCATTTTGGAAGCCACTTTGACTTTTTGCCCGCCATCCATCAGCAATTTGACATAGCGTTTTAAAGCGAGCTCCATATTACAAATGGGCTGATTCTTTTCGAAGCGCAGGCTGGAATCGGTTCTTAGCGCGAGGCGCAAAGCGGTGCGCCGCACCCGGGCCGGGTAAAAATTGGCGCTTTCCAAAAAGAGCGAGGTGGTGTCATCAAAAACCTGGGAATCATGGCCGCCCATCACCCCGGCAATAGCCACCGGCTCCTCGCCGTTAAAGATCATGAGGTCGCTTTTTATCATTTTGCGCTCTTCATCATCGAGCGTCATAAAAGTGCCTTCATGGCCAAAGGGGGCAACGCGCACGCGATCTATCTTGCGCCCATCAAAAGAGTGCATGGGCTGAGCGAGTTCCCAAAGCAAATAATTGGTTAAATCAACCAAAATATTGATGGGCCGTGAACCAACCGCAGCCAGGCGCGCCTGGATAATGGCCGGCGAGGGAGCGGTGGAAAGATTTTCAAGGCGCACGCCGGAATAGCCGCGCCCGCCCTCTGGATCGTCATCTATAGTAATATCGAGAGCCGGCAAATCATCGTGCTGCTTTAGGTCATAAGTATCAAGGGGCGACAATTGGCCGTGCAAAATAGCCGCGAGCTCCCTGGCAAAGCCGTAGTGGCCCCAAAGGTCGGCGCGGTGAGTCAAACTTTTATTATCAAATTCAATGAGATAATCATCATCAGGCACCAGTTCGGAAAGAGGGGTACCGGGCTTTAAATCAGCGGGCAATTCAATAACGCCATAATGGAAATCACCCCACCCTAGCTCCTTTAAAGAGCAGAGCATAGCTTCACACATCAGGCCGTGGCGCTCCTCTTTAACCACTTTTTGCCCGCCGCTAAGTTCGGCACCGGTAAGAGCAATAGCGGTAGTGAGGCCGCTCTTTACATTAGGCGCCCCGCATATAGTTTTAATAGTGCGCCCGCCGCCGATATCGGCTTCCACAATAGAAAGCGGATGGTCGGGACGGCTTTCGGCATGGGGAGTAACACTTAAAACTTTGCCGATAACCACATTTTTGTGATGGCGCTCAAGATGCTCCACCCCCTCTACTTCGGCGGTAGCCATAGTGAGTTTTAGCGCCAGAGCTTCCGGCGCCGGCAAAGTACAATCTTTTAAATAACTGGTCATCCATTCCAAAGAAAGTTTCATTGGACACCTCTAATCAAAGCATGGCCGGGAATTGGCTGAGTACGCGAATATCGCCGCCGTTTAAATAGCGGATATCGGAAATGCCGTATTTCATCATGGCCAGGCGCGTAAGCCCCACGCCAAAAGCAAAACCGCTATATTCATTCGGATCGATAAGGCCGTTTTTCAGCACATTGGGGTGAATGAGGCCGCAGGGGAGTAATTCCACCCAGCCGCTTCTTTTACAAGTGGGGCAGCCGCTGCCGCCGCAAATAAGGCACTCGATATCGAGCTCAAAACCGGGCTCGGTAAAGGGGAAAAAGCCGGGGCGCAGGCGCACGGTAACCTCTTTATGAAAGACGCCGCTAAGAAGGGTTTTCATCACCGCTATCAAATTGGCAATGGTGATGTTTTTATCAATCATGAGCCCTTCAAGCTGATAAAAAGTATTTTCATGCGAGGCATCAAGGTTTTCCGCTCTAAAGCAGCGCCCGGGGAAAATGGCTCTAAGTGGCGCCCCGAAACGGCGCATCACCCGCACCTGGTTAGCTGTAGTGTGCGTGCGCAAAAGGAGGCCGTTAGTGAGCCAAAAAGTATCCTGAGCTTCGCGCGCCGGGTGATCTTTGGGGATATTGGGGCCATCGAAATTATTAAATTCCGTCTCCACTTCATAGCCGCTATCCACCATAAAGCCCATATCGGTAAAGAGCTGCTCGAGCTCCAGTTGCACCAAAGAAACCGGGTGGAGCGAACCTGGCGCCATAGCGCTCACCGGCATGGTCAAATCTATTTCCGGGCGAATATCGCCGGCCGCCTCACCTGCCGTTTTACCAGCAAAAGCGTTTTCGGCCAATTCCTTTAACTGGTTGAAAAGTTTCCCGAATTCTTTACGGGCTTCCACGCTCATGGCCCGCATATCCACCGATTTTTGGAAATTGGTGATGAGCCCCTGTTTGCGCCCTAAATATTTAGTGCGCAGTTCTTCTCGCGCCTCGGCGCTTTTGGCCTCAGCCAGGTCATGCAAAAATTGTTCTTTTAATTCCGCTAGTTTCATCTAATGCCCCCAGCAAAAGTGTAGCCTGGCAAATTTTTGGCCAGGCGGCGTCAAAATGCCACAACTTGGGCGGGGTGTCCATAGTGATTATGCCTTTGTGACAACCAATTAATCCTTCACTTCCTAAAAACCGACTAGAAATGTAAACAGTGCTTTGGTTGTAAGTTTTTTTCTATCGAGCGGCTTTCCAAGATTCAGGTTCAAGTTCTGGATAACTCATAACAACCAACCGAACAAGTGAAAGCAACATGCCAAGACTATCGCCCATTTCCAAAGTAAACCATTCTGAGAAGAATCTGTCGGTGCTTTCTTGGGCATTAAGCATCAAAGTATTACATTTTTCGCAAATTGGTGCCAGGTTTTCTACAATATATTTACCAAATTCATGTGTTGGCGGTGGTGGAGTTATTGGTTTTGATGATTTATATGAGCCGAGCAATAAATATTTTTCCTCTTTTTCGGTTCTTTTTGTATTTGTGAGCTCATAGAGACGACTCAGTATACTCAGTACCATGCTCTTCATAACTCGAGAAATTTTTGCCTCGGTATATGAGCACAGTGGTGAAGCACCATAATTTTGTGCTGTGGCTTTATTGAAATTATCTAACGAAGAAATAATATCTTCCATTCCTGCAATTAAAACCTCATATAATTCCATATCTATCTTCCTAAGCACTCA
>JAEEML010000176.1 GCA_016283195.1 Deltaproteobacteria bacterium
CGCACCATAGCCGGAGATTCAAAAGAGGGCCTTTTATTCATGGTTTTTAGTGGTGGCAACCGTGACAGTGCTCACAATCATCATCTTCGCAATCATCGTTGCTGCAGCACTCGTTTTGCTCATCGAGAATTTCATCAACTGTTGGTAATTCTTCGCTTATTTTGTGTTTTATACCTATTTGTTTCAGCGCCGGGCCGTATATTTCCACAAAAGCGTCATTGGGGCATTTGATGAGTTCCGGCAGAGTTTCGCGGCTTTTAAAGAGTTTTACCAAAACATCGTGGGCCGCCTCTTCAAGTTTTGCCGGTTCCCAAATATCATCAATGAGCGAGAGTGGCTTGCCTTCTTCGCAGGCAATTAGTTGCATAGGAATATAAGCCGGCTCACCGGGGCTCACTATATTGGTATAAGTGATGACCATTTCAAAAATGCCGCTGCGCTTTTTGGCTTTAAATTCGGCCAGTTCAGCATCGGTTAGTTTAATTGGCTCTTTGGCGGGAATATTGGCATCGGGGAATAGCCAGCGTTCTTCCCAAGCGCCTTTTTCCTGCCTGTCCGGCACAAAGGTGAGCACCAGATTCTCGCCGCCGTTTATTTTTTTGTTTGATTTTAGGCACTTTTTGTCTTTTGCATAGCGCTTGCCGACTTCTTTAAGCCGCTCCATGAGCTGCATAGTAAATTCAAGTTCGGCGCTATTTATTTTGCCGGGCATATAGCCGGGATGAAAACTGCGCACTAGAGGATAGAGAGCATCCGGGTTGATGGTGCCACCACAGAGTTCTTTGAAAAGCTCTATTTCCTCTTCATCGCAGAAATTCTCCAAATCGGCTCCTTCTTCAAAGGAGAGCATCAAAGCGTCTTGCGACAAAAGATATCCCTCTTCATCCTGATCGAGCTCACCCATTTGCAGCATGGCGAGTGTCATCATGCCATGCGGACCGCGATAGGCCAAAAAGCCGTCAACATCTTCATCCTCACCCAAAACGGAGACATAACAAGGCACACCGTCTTGCGGGTTTTTTACGGAAAAGATCTCTTCTTCCGGAATAGATTTCCACTCTTTAGCGGCTTGCAATTCTTTGGCCGCCTTAAAAAATTCCTGCCATTTTTCTTTGCTGATACTCATGTAAAACCTTACTAAGGAGTTATTTCCTCAAAGCTAGGGGTTTTCCCCGTTACCGCGCTCTTAGTAGCACAAGAGAGCACATTTATTCCAGCCCCGATTTTAAGTTGCCGCAATTTTCCGTTTTTTATTGCATAACGTCCATCTTTGTAGGATATTAGCGCCCAGGTGCGCCGCTATGTGGAGGAAAGCGATG
The DNA here is from genome assembly GCA_016283195.1 of Deltaproteobacteria bacterium. GTDB lineage: Bacteria > JAEEML01 > JAEEML01 > JAEEML01 > JAEEML01 > JAEEML01. The sequence goes on from JAEEML010000176.1 coordinate 1,320, forward strand.
AAAGAGCAGCAGCTGGTAAAAGTAACCGTTCCCTCAAAATGGGGTGATATCGCCATTTTTTGCAGTGATCTCGGAATTGCCAAATTGCTATTACCAAAAAGCAAAGAGGATGTGGAAAAATATTTTACACGCTATTTCGGAGCTCACAAGATAATTGACGGCACATCGGCGCTAGCCACTTTCGCCGCCGAGGAAATTACGCAATATCTTGCCGGAAATCTTAAAAAATTTGATTCTCCCTGTGATTTGCGTCTCACGCCGTTTGCCCAGAGAGTTTTGCATGAATTACAGCAAATTCCTTATGGCACCACTATAAGTTATGCCGATTTGGCCGAACATTGCGGTAATCCGCGGGCTTTTCGCGCTGTCGGCTGGGCCATGGCCAATAATCCGATACCTATCGTTATTCCCTGCCATCGCGTTATCAATGCCAACGGCAAATTAGGCAATTACAGCGGCGGTATAGCCATGAAAAAGGCCCTTTTGGCTCTGGAAACAAAGGCCTCCGGCAAATGAAAAATCCCCAAAATGTACGGGCGGCCAAAATTGCCTCCGTGCGCTCTGTGAGTGAAGCTCCGCAGCATAGCTGGCCGGAGGTGGCTTTTGTTGGGCGCAGTAATGTAGGTAAATCATCTCTGCTTACCATGCTTACCGGCCTGCGCAATTTGGCTCCCGTTTCCAAAACTCCCGGGCGTACCAAAAGCCTGGGCTTTTATGCGCTTAAAAACCCGGAGCTGTGTCTGGTGGATCTCCCAGGGTATGGTTGGGCGCAGCTTGGCCAGGATATGCGCCGCCAAATTGCCACCATGATTAGCGATTATGTAACCACGCGCAGCAATTTACTGGGCCTTATTTTGCTGATTGATGCCCGCCGTGCCGAGCTCACAGATGATGATTGGGCGATGGTGAAGCTGGCGATGGAGGCAGAGCGCGCCCTCCTGGTGGTGCTCACCAAGAGCGATAAATTATCCAAAAATCAGCTGTCCCAAGCCAGAATGGCAGTAGAAAAAGCGCTGGAAATTCCCAAAGGCAGCATTATTCCGGTGAGCTCTCTTAACGGCACTGGCAAAAAAGAGCTGTGGGTGCAAATTACGCAGCTTTTGAAGGCCTCCAAAGAGCCGGCAGAAGCTACCGATGAGGCCGCTACTACCGGCGAAGATTCGGCGGCGACGGCGGAGTAATTTTTTGTTTTCCCTACATACATGGCTAATCATTATTTGTTTGGCCTACACAGTAGCCGAATTAAGCAACCATTTTCGCATTACGCGAACGCTCCTGCGCCTTATTCTATTGCCTTTTTCCCTTTGGGAACTCCTAGTAAAACGGCTAATGCGTAAGATTTTTCCGCCGGTTTTTCCCATAACCGGCAGTTGCCACATGTGCGGGCGCTGTTGTCAGAACATCATTGGCAATCCGCCGATGTTTATTCGTAAATACCGCCTGTTTACTTCGCTTTATATGCTTTGGCACAGTGTAATTCATGATTTTGAGGCTTATGCCCGCGGCCCTGAAGGTGAGATAATTTTTCGTTGCCGTCTTTTGGGTGCCGACCATATTTGCCGCGCTTATTGGCTACGGCCGGCTGTTTGCCGTGATTTTCCTTATCAATATTGGTTTGAGCAGCCGCGTTTTATCGAAGGTTGCGGCTTTAAAAGCGGTGAGCCAAAGCTAAACCCCCCGCCAAGCGGCAAAGTTGAATAGCTTATGGGGCGAGTAGGGCGCCATTATTTTTTCCCTTGCCTCCATGTCTTGTGTACCGCTAAAATAGCGGCCTGCTGTCTTATGGCAGAAAAGGAGTTAACCATGAAATACCTTGTCCGTTCTCTTTTAGCTACACTTTGTCTTTTGCCTCTGGCTGCGTGCGATGGCGGCACCAACCTTTGTATTGAGGAATACAACTGCTCCGATGCTTGGTGCGAACGCGACTACAGCCAAAGCCTCGAGAGTTGTCACAAGTATTTTGCCGACCGCTATGACAGATGCCTTGATGACATGAATTATATCCAGAAAAATGAGCGCCCATCCTGCTATGATGCTTATAATAACCTAAATAATTGCATTTTTGCTCACACTACCTGCGGTGAAAGCCTGGATGTTTATCAGCACCGCGTCGATAGTATCGAGCAAAACGAATGTAGAAATGAGTTAAATACTTATTATGATGTTTGTGAAGGGCGCTATAACTATTAATTTAGTAATTTAGTAATTTAGTTTTTGGGGCAGCTTTTCTGAACTTTTCCCGAAAAACAAACCACTTCAATATTATCCTGGCAAATCTTAGGGCCAATGCCCTTTACCTGCATCAGTGTTTGCCAATTGCGGAAGCCCCAGGTTTTGCGGCCCTCTTTGGTGGCTTTGGTGCGCTCTTTTTTGCGATAATCAATAATGCGTTGGGCTAAATCCTCACCTACACCTTTAAGAGCGGTGAGCTCTTTGGCGGAGGCTTTGTCAACATCAATACACTTGGGAGCCGCTATAGCCGATGAAGAAAGAGTCAATAAAAGAGCGGATAAAGCAAGAGAAAACAGTTTTTTCATGAGAAACCCTCCTTAAAAATATACTTTATGAAAATAGGGCGGAGATGTCCAGATCTTTAATCGGTCACGCGAAAATCAACATATTCAAGTTGCAATTTGGCAATAAGCTCGTTTAATACTTGCGCTTCTTTGTCGCTGAGATTGCCCACTGTTTTTTCGCGGAGCATTAGCAATACATCTATAAATTCTTTGGCCAAAAGCGGATCGGGTTGGATATTTTCCTGACCGGGAATAGTACCCTTTCCAAGGGCAGCCAAAGCATTGGCACCCAGAGATATTATGAAAGACTCAAAGGTAATAGCCGCTGAAGACGTCACGGTTGAGAACGATTAAGCGCTGGGAGCAGTAGTGGCCGGTTCTTCCGCTTCGTTAGCCGGTTTTTCAACACCTGGCCAAAGAGTCTCACACTCGGCAACTTTATCGGCTAAATCGGGCAGGGCATCAATATGGGCAGTGAGCTCTTCGCTGCTTAAAATTCCGTGCTTGATGAGACGCTCTGTAACACGTACATCAAAGCTCTTAGGCATACAACGAGGATTCATTGGCTAACTCCTAATTGCAGAGCTACTTACTTGTTGAGTTTTAAATAATCGCGGAGCTCTTGACCAACTTTAAAGACAATACCTTTTTTGGGGCCAACCTCAACATTGGCGCCGCTTTTGGGATTGCGGCCGGTATAGCCTTCATAGGATTTAATTTTAAAAGAGGCAAAACCTCTGATTTCAATTTTGTCACCCTTAGCCAATTCCTCTGACATAGAAGCAAAAACAGTATCGACAACTTGTTTTGCTTTGGTCACGGAGATGTTGGAACGTTCGGCTAGTTTCTTCACTAAATCGGATTTTTTCATAATCACAACCTCGTTAAGTTTTGGGCTTTATTTACTGCCCGTTAAGCGGGCAACATAAACAAAAAATGCAATAAGTGCAAGTAAAAAAAAGCCCGACCTTAACTCGAACGCCGGGCCGTATAAAAGAACTCGGAGCGGGACACGGGATTCGAACCCGCGACTTCAACCTTGGCAAGGTTGCACTCTACCACTGAGTTAGTCCCGCTCAGTCGCAAGGGGGCTTATATAAAAAGCGTTTTTAAATTGCAAGAAAAAAATGCATTTATTTTGAAAAAATATTTATAGCAGGGCTAACTCTAAGCATTTGCAAGGTTTTTTATGAATGCGGCCAAATCTTCCGGGCCGGCGGCCGGCGGATATTTGGCGATCCATTTATCAAGAGCTGCCAAAAATGCAGTTGCGGTGGCAAAACGGCGGCCGGGGTGCTTATTTAGCACTTTGTCCAGGAACCATTTCAGGCGCCAGGGCATGTCGGGGCGGTATTTACGCGGGTTCTCGTACTTGGCGTCGCGGATTTTGAGCATTATTTCCAGCTCTGTCTGCCCGGTGTAGCAGTTTTGGCGTGTTAAAAGTTCGTAGAGAATAATGGCCGCGCAGTAGAGGTCTATTGTTTGGGTGACGGGGGCGCCGCGCATCTGTTCCGGGGTAAAATAGCCCAGTTTGCCCTTGATATTGCCGCTTATTGTCCACGATTCCACGCCCACCAGCTTGGCAACGCCAAAATCGCCCAGTTTTACTGTGCCATCATGGGAAATCCAGATGTTTGACGGAGTAATATCGCGGTGCACAATACCGAGCGGCTTGCCGGAGAGCGACTTGGCGCCGTGAATGTATTCCAGCCCCTTTAAAATCTCGTGGGTGATGTAAAAGGCAATATTGAAGGGAATAATCACTTTTTTGGCAATGGCCGTCAGGATGATGTTGGAGA
>JAEEML010000177.1 GCA_016283195.1 Deltaproteobacteria bacterium
GATGAAGATCAAACCAAAGAGTGTTTGGCTAATCAATTTGGTGCTGAATGTAAGCCCTGCACCTGCCAGCACGGCACTTGTAAAGATGGCAAAGATGGCGATGGCGAGTGCTCCAAATGTGATAGTGGTATCTGGACTGGCAAAAACTGTAATGAATGTACGAATAATAAATTAGGGGCAAACTGCGACATAGATACAGTGGTTATCAATGGGCAGACATGGACTAAGCGAAATATGGATGTCACTCGCGGAAATGACGGCAGCCAGCTGACATGTTATGTCAACGATTTTGCACCAGAGAGCGAACTTCCTGATTTTGTTAAAAATTATGGCTGTCTTTATATGTGGGCCGATGCCATGAAAGTTTGCCCCGCCGGCTGGCATTTGCCGAGCAAAGAAGAATTTGAGGCTCTTTTAACATATGTCGGTGGTGTTGGAACTACCAAAAGCAGTCAGAACTTGCGAGCCACCAGCTTCAGGAACGGTTCCGATACCTATGGTTTTGGAGCACTCGCCGCCGGCTTCTATACCTCCGGTTTTACCACTGACCAGTATTTCGGCTCAGTCGCCGAATTTTGGTCTGAAACAGAAGATGAAAAGAATAAAAACTGGGCATACCGTCTGACAGTGACGAACAATAATTTTGGTACGATTTTTGACACATATATGAAAGATTATGCCTATTCCGTCCGCTGCCTTAAGGACTAACCCCCCGCCTAGCGGCTCAGAATCTTTTGGGCAATATTCTTAAATTCCTGAGAAGCTTTGGCCTCCGGGAAGAGCTCCACCAGCGGCTTACGCTGGCGGATAGCCTGCCACACTTCCGGCTCATAAGGGAGCCCGCCCAGATAACTGGTGGGAATACCGAAAAACTTCTTACAGGCCTTTTCGATGCCGGCGCCAATCTGCCCGTCTTCCGGGAGGCGCAGCTGATTTAAAACAATATCCAGCGAAAAAAGGGCCAGTTCGGCCTCCAATAAAGCGCCGCCGGCCGGTTCTATTTGCTTAACCTGTTGCACCAAATCGGCCGGAGTACGCACGCCGCTGGCTGAAGCCATCACTTCGTCTATGGTATTTTTAAGGCCATAATTAAGCGAGCTGTTTTTCAGTTTTCTATAATAAGCCATTTTGATAAAACGATAAGCATTTTCAATAGATGTAGCCTCGGGAATCATTACACAAATGCGGTGGCTGGCGAGCAAAAAGAAATCCAGCACATTAAAGCCGGTGCCGGCGCCGCAGTCGATGATGATAATATCCATATCGAGGCGGGAGAGCTCACGAATTACTCTTAATTTTTGAGTATATTTGGGATTAGCCACGCCCACGTAATCAAGTGCGCCGCTGATGAGATAGAGCCCACCATAGGGTGTGGGGCTCAAAACTTCCTGGATAGTGGGCACTTTGTTAAAAATAAAATCACCGATGCCCAGTTTTGGCGGCTGCATTCCCAAACAGGTATGCAAATTGGCGCCGCCCAAATCGGCATCCACCAGGACAACCCGCTGCCCGGATCTACTGAAAACAAGGGCCAAATTGGCTGCCACCAGGCTTTTACCAATGCCGCCTTTGCCTCCGCCTATTGCGATAATTTTGCGTTTCATGGCTCCACCACCAAAATACCATAGAAATTTATAACAGGGAAAAGTCATGCGGTAAAAAAAACGGTCATAAAAAAGCCATTTTTTTCATTTACTCCTTGCAGCTACTTGTTTCTTATGGCACAATGTCCCGGTCTAGTTGGCCTATGTTACGCTAATGGAAAGGAGCTAACATGAATCTGATATTTGAAAGCAGCAATATTCTGGCCGGAGCGGCAATCGGAGCCGATGATTCCGTAGGCGGGCAAGTTGCTACCGTCCTGGTGGGAGCTTTTGCCATATTAGTGGTTTTCAGCATTATTGTCGGCATTTTGAAATCATTTCTAAATATATGTAAAGCCAATGAAATTATAGTAGTTGAGGGTCGTTCTACCACCATGCCTGACGGCACCAAGGTCGGCTACCATGTAGCTACCGCCGGCCGCGTCTTCCGCTGGCCCATTTTGGAACAAATCAAAAGGATGGACACCAGCATTATTCCTATAGAGGTCAATGTGCGCGGTGCCTATTCCAAAGGCGGTATTCCTCTTAATATCTCGGCTATTGCCAATGTTAAAATTTCCACCAACCCCATGTATGTTCGCAATGCCGTAGAGCGTTTTTTAGGCAAAAGCCGCGAAGAAATTATGCACGTCGTCCGCGAAAACCTGGAAGGTAACTTGCGCCAGGTTGTGGCCACCCTCACACCGGAAGAAGTCAACGAAGACCGCATCAAATTTGCCGACACCTTGCAAGACGAAGCCGATGACGATCTTTTGAAATTAGGTGTCTGCCTGGACACTCTTTCTATTCAAACCGTTACCGATGATTCCAATTATTTGGATAATATCGGCCGTATGGCTCTGGCCGAAGTCCTGAAAAACGCCCAAAACGCCGAAAGCAGAAACCGCGAAGAGGCCGAAAAACGGGTCAAACAAGTCACCGGTATGGCCGAAGCCGAGCAAGAGCGCATTGACGGTGAAATATCTTCTCGCCAAAATGCTCTCCGTTCCATGAAAGCCGAGCTGGAACTCCAGGCCAGAACAGAAGAAGAAAATGCCGAAGCCGCTGCCCGCGAAGCTAAAGCCGTTTCCGAGCAGGAATTACAAGCCATAAGAGCCCAGCTTGAGGCTCTGCGCCTTAAAGCCGATGTGCAAATTCCGGCCGAAATGCAAAAACGGGCTGCAGAATTACAAGCTGTGGGTGCTGCTGCCAATATTGAAGAGACCGGTAAAGCTCTCGCCAAAGTTCTCGCTATGAATATCGATATTTGGAAAGAAGCCGGCCAGGACGCTCGCGATATTTATCTCATTCAGCACCTGGAAGAAATTCTCTCCACCGTGGTAGCCGGTGTCAACAATATCAAAGTCCAGGAAGTAGCCCTGGTGGACAATGGCGACGGCCAGTCTCTCCCCTCTTATGTGGCCTCCTTCCCGGCTACGGTCAATAAGATTCTGGAAGAGATGAAAGTCTCCACAGGCATTGATATTATTGGCATTTTAAAAGGGCAAAAAGATTAATTTAGGAGCGCTAAAGGAGATTTATCATGGGTAGTTTAATTACTGTAATCTTACTGGTAGCGGTTCTTTCCATCACCGCTATTGTCTTTATTTTCAAAAATCTCTACTATACCGGCAGTGCCAATGAAATCATGATCTTCACCGGCACCCGCACCAAAAGCGCCGACGGCTCCGTTCACGGCTATCGCTTGATTAAAGGCGGCCGAGCCATCAGAAAGCCTATTTTGGAACGCATCGACCGCATTTCTCTCTCCAATATGTCCATTGACGTTACCGTACGCGGCGCCTATTCCAAGGGTGGTATTCCGCTAAATGTGGTAGGTGTAGCCAACGTCAAAGTGGCCGGCGAAGAGCCCTATATCCACCACGCCATTGAGCGCTTTTTGGGCAAAAGAATGGATGAAATCCGCGAAATCGCCCAAGAAACTCTGGAAGGTAACTTGCGCGGCGTTCTCGCCGAACTCACTCCGGAAGAAGTCAACCAGGACAAAACCCGTTTTGCCCAAAACTTAATGAAGCAAGCAGAGGAAGACCTCTTGAAACTCGGTTTGGAACTCGATAACCTAAAAATTCAAAACGTCACTGATGACAAAGGTTATCTGGACTCCATCGGGCGCATCAGCTCGGCCGATTTGCAAAAAAAGGCCATCATCGGCGAAGCCGAATCCAAAGCCGATGCCACTATTAAGGCCGCTCAAGCCAAACTCGGTATCGCCCTCTCGCAAGTAGAAAAAGAGATGAAGGTGGTAAAAGCCAATGCCGAAAAGCGCATTAAAGTGGCTCAAACCAATAAAATAGCTATGGTCAACGAAGTGCGTTCGGCCACCGGTACCGAAATGGCCAGAGCCAGAGCCGATCTCAACGTGCAACAGGCCCGTATTATCCAAGTGCAAAAAGAGCTGGAAGCCGACCTAATTCAACCGGCCATGGCCGCCTCGGAAGCCGCCATTCAAGATGCCAAAGCCAAAGCAGCCAAAATTATCGCCGACGGCCACGCTTCCGCCGAAGCTCTCCGCGAAGTCACCGCCACTTGGAAAGCCGCCGGCCCCTATGCCCGCGATGTCTTTTTGATGCCCAAATTGCAAGGGATTATTAACACCTTAGTGCTCAATACCATTGGCGATATAAATATCAGCAAAATTTCTATGGTAAATGGCGGAGGTGCACAAATAGTGGCTCCGACAGCCGATGGAGATTCCAAGGCTGTAGCCACCGTACCGCCGCTGCCAACTAAATTGCATCAGTTCAATGAACAGATGAAAGCTACCATGGGCGTTGATGTTTCCAAAATTTTAGAGCGCACTGTGGGCAAAAAAGACTAATTTTCTCTTTATAGCCAATTGCTATTTCTCGCCAATTTCTATAGTGTGGCCATGCTGGCAGGTGTGTTTTTGGTGACACCCAGCTTCTGGAGAAGTAAATGGATATAAAATCGTTAGAAATCGAGTTTGCCAAAAATCCAAAAAGTGAAGTATTTATTGATCTTTGCGAGGCTTACATAGCCGACAAGCGCTTTATGGAGGCACTGGTTGTCTGCAAAAAGGGCATTAAAAATCTTCCTCCCGATGATCTGCGCGGCCGGCTTATGCTGGTTAAAATCTTTGAGGCGCAAGGCAAAAAACAAAAAGCCGATCAGGAAATGGCCCAGTTGCAAAAGGAATTTCCCGGCCATCCTATGCTAACCGGCGGACAAGCGGCCACCGCTCCGGCTGCGGCTCCGGCTGTGGCACCGGCTACCGCTCCTGGCGCCCCGGGAGCCAATCCTTTTAATCAGCCGAGCCCCTTTGCAGGAGCAGCCGGTGCAGCTCCTAGTGCCAATCCTTTTAATCAGCCGAGCCCCTTTGCAGGAGCAGCCGGTGCAGCTCCCGGTGCCAATCCTTTTGAACAGCCGAGCCCCTTTGCCGCTGCAGCTGGTGCCGCCCCCGGTGCCAATCCTTTTGAACAAACCGGCGGCCTCTTTACGCAGCAATCGGCCGGCTCCACCTCTGATCCCAAATTGGAGCACGTTTCCGACTTCTTCAGCCAGGGCGCTCTGGGCTTTTCCAATAACACCATCCCCGAGGGCATGACTGCCGGCAAAGGCCGCCTGACCATCGTCGGCTTTATTCCCACTCAGTCCACGAGCTTTAAGCGTACTATGATCATGCTGCTCGGTGTTATTGTGGTGGTAGCTGCTTTTATTACCTGGTTTACTATTGATGCCGGCAAACAAAAAGAGATTACCAAAATCTTCAAAGGCGTCAAAGAGCAGGTTGATCGCGACACTTATTATAATTACAAAGCCGCTCTTGAAGATGCCCAGCAAATCATGGCTATTGATGACGACCATCATAAAACACTTTGCATCATGGCCTATAGTTACGCCGCTTTAGCTATGGACCACCATGTACCGGGCGCTCTCGAACAAGCCGAGAAATATGTGGAACTGGCCAAAAAATCGAGTAGCGAAAGCTATTCTTACGGTATTGCCGCCGAAGCTATGGTGCAGTACATGAAAGGCAATTACGACAAAGCCATCACCGATCTCGATGCCATCATCAAAGCCGGAGCCAAAGCCGATATCATCGACTTGGAACTTTTCCGCTTGCGTAGCAAAGCCCGCCCAACCGAAGACGATACTAAAAAGCTCCTCTCCAGCTTAAACCAATCGGTGGGCAACGTGCGCATTTTCACTTTCCTCGCTGAATATTATTACAATATCGGCGACTTTACCAAATCCGGTTCCATGGCCGGCCAGGGCTTAAACTCCAACAAAGAGCACCCGCGCGTGCAAGCCTATATCCAATTAAACCTCCTCCCCAATGAGTTTGACGCCACCGGCGAAATGGATAAAAACCTCGATAAAATTGCCAAACTGGTTAGCGGCGAAAAGGGCTCCCAAGTCGATAAAGCCATAGTTGATATGGCCTTTGGTATGTATCACCTGAAATTCCTGCGCAACGAGGAGGCCGAGCCCTATTTTGCTAAAGTCAATCGCGACGACGTGCCCCTGCCCATTCTCTATATGCGCGCCAAAATGTTTAACGAAAACAAGCTCTTTGATAAAGCTCTCGAAGATATCAACTATGTGCTGAAAAAAGAGGATAAGCGGGCCGATTATCACTTGGTACTGGCCGAAGCTCTCATCGGCAAGGAAGATTACGAGGGCGCCGATAAAGCCATAGCCGTTGCTCAAAAGCTTGAAGCCGAAAACCCGCGCGCTGCTTATCTGGCCGCTTATGCGCTTGAACAGCAGGGCAAAAAACCGGAAGCTATCGAAGCTTACGGCAAAGTACCGAACAGCAACCCGGATATTTATATTGATGCCAGAAGCCGCGCTGCCCACCTAATGGTGGCCATGGGCAAGAAGAACGATGCTCTAAAGTATGTGGAAGATCTTTTGCATGCCGCTCCTCCGGGAAGTATGCAACCGCAACAAGCAAAAATGCTGGCTCTTTATGGCGAAATGTTTGAAGCCACAGGCAAAAAAGATACCGCCATGGAAACCTACATCGAAGCTCGGGAGATGTTCCGCCATTACAGCTTAACCCACTATCTCATGTGCAAAATGGATAAGAGCGCTAAATCGGCTTGCAAAACCTACCTGCGCTTAACCCCGTGGGGCGAGCATCGCGTTGACGCTGCCAAGCGCGCCGGTTGTGATTTAAATAAACTGATGGAATGTTTTGCTGCGCCGTGATCAATATTTTTTAGCAACTTTTTTTACACAATAAAAACTATATGCCACTATGGCCCTGTAAATTGCAACTCTGGGAGGAGAGTTAAGCAATGCGCCTTTTGTTTTTGGTTCTTTTGATTTTGTCTTGCCCGGCTACTCTTTTTGCCCAGTCAAAGCACCAGGAGGCCAACACCATTGCCGTTGACGACCCTTATATTTTTGCTCCGTCCTGGAGCCAAAAAGATGAAGACAAAATCATTAAAGCCTATATTGATGCGCTCAAAAAGGAACCGCGCCTTTTGTGGCATAGTCGCATTTTTATCTGGGACTTTATTGATAAAAGTGGCGAACTTATAGACACCGAGCACCTAAAAAAACGCCTTCTAGCGGAGCTCACCAAGGCCTTTCCGCAAAAGCGCTTCTTTTTCAAAGGCTATGGCTCGCTCATTATCCACGGTCAAATTGAAATGGATATGAAAGAAGTCGATGGCTCAATTCATAAAAATTTTACCATTTGGTTAAAAGCCATCAACAGCGACATTCCCATGAAGCAAGTATGGTCTAAAAAAATAACATTTACCCATAGTTATATTATTCCTGAATACCGCGTCGGTATCATTGAAGATGCCCGCTGAAAAATTAAGAAAATGAGTAAAGAACAAGATAGAGAAATCGCCAAAAGGCGCACCTTTGGTATAATAAGCCACCCCGATGCCGGAAAAACCACCTTGACCGAAAAACTGCTTCTCTTTTCCGGCGCTATTCAGCTGGCCGGGGCTATTAAATCGCGCAAATCGGAGCGCCATGCCACCAGCGACTGGATGGCCATTGAGCAGGAGCGCGGTATTTCCGTCACCAGCTCGGTGATGAAGGTAGTTTATGGCGATTATGAGATAAATCTTTTGGATACTCCCGGCCACATGGACTTTTCCGAAGATACTTACCGCGTTTTAACGGCTGTTGACAGCGCCATTATGGTGATTGACAGCGCCAAAGGCGTAGAAACGCAGACGCGCAAACTGATGGAAGTCTGCAGAATGCGCAATACGCCCATCATCACTTTTATCAATAAGCTGGATAGAGAGGGCAAAACGCCGCTCGAACTTTTGTCTGATATTGAAGATACGCTGCAAATCGAGTGCGCGCCCATGAGCTGGCCCATCGGCATGGGTAAGCTCTTTAAGGGCACATATAACCTCTTTCGCCATGAGCTGAACCTCTTTACTCCCAGCCTTGACCATGTAACCAACGATATTGTGCACATTAGCGACCTTAATTCACCAGAGCTCGATAAGCACTTGGGCAGCCAAGCAGATGATCTTAGAGAAGATGTGGCTCTGCTTGAGGGCGCGGCTAACCCCTTTAATTTAGATGATTATTTAAAAGGGAGCCAGACGCCGGTCTTTTTTGGCAGTGCCTTAAATAACTTTGGCGTAAAGGAGCTCCTTGACACCTTTTGCGAAATAGCGCCCCCGCCGCAGCCGCGGCCCACGACAACGCGCCTGGTAGATCCGCACGAGGAGCAATTTAGCGGTTTTGTCTTTAAAATTCAGGCTAATATGGATCCGGCCCACCACGACCGCATTGCCTTTATGCGCGTCTGTTCCGGCCGTTTTTACCGCGGCATGAAAGCTAAGCACCACCGCCTGGGTAAAGAGGCCCTCTTTGCCAATCCTACCATCTTTATGGCGCAAGACCGCACTTTGGTGGAAGAGGCCTGGCCGGGCGATATTGTGGGTATTCATAATCACGGCTCCATTAAAATCGGCGATACCTTTAGCGATAAAGAGCCCTTAAAATTCACCGGTATTCCCAACTTTGCTCCGGAGCAGTTCAGAGTGGTGCGCTTAAAATCGCCGCTTAGAGCCAAGCAGCTGCAAAACGGCCTTATGCAGCTGGCCGAAGAGGGAGCAGTACAGGTTTTTAGGCCGCTAATCGGCAATGATTACATCTTGGGTGCGGTGGGTGTTCTCCAGTTTGAAGTAACGGTAGCGCGCCTCAAAAATGAATATAATGTGGATGCCACTTATGAGAGCACCTCTTTTGCCACCGCCCGCTGGGTGAGTGCCGATGATCCCAAAGATTTGGCCGAATTTAAAAAGGCCAACGAATCGGCGCTGGCTCACGATGCCGAGGGCGACCTCACCTACCTCTCCACCAGTGAGTGGCACCTGGGCTATATTATGAAAGAGTGGCCCAAAATTAAGTTTGCCAAAGTTAAAGAAAGAGAATAAGCGCCTGACCTGACACTTCAAAAACCAATAAAAATAGTAGAATAGGCTACTATTTGATAAACCATTAAAACAGATGTATAATAGAATTAGGCTGCGTTAGCAGCTTGAAAGGAGCCAATATGCTATATAAATCTTTTAATCCTTACTATCTGCTTGGTAGTGCGGCCCTTTTAACATGCGCTCTCGGCGCTTTTGGCTGCAGCAGTAAGGTCATAGTCGGTGAAAACGGCCTGGATGCCCTAATAAGCATTACGGACGATACTTCTACCGATAACTGCGTAGCCGGCGGCCTCAAAATCGAAAACGGCCTGGACATTAATAAAAACGGTGTTCTCGATAAAGAAGAGATAGAGCCCGCTAATACCCGCTATCTTTGCAACGGCGTCAGCGGTGCAGCCGGCGAGCAGGGAACAAGCGGCCAGAATGTTCTGGTAAATACCGCTACCTTTGCTCCCGGCGACGAGGGCGAGAACTGCCTTATGGCCGGCGGCATCAAGATTGAAAGCGGCTTTGATACAAATAGCGACGGCGTCTTGGAAGCCGAAGAAATCATCGCCGAAAATACTATGTATATCTGCCACGGCAGCCAAGGTGAGCAGGGAAATTCCGGCACCAGTGCCAGTATTAAAACAACACCGGAGCCCATAGGCCCTAACTGCGCAAACGGCGGCGTTATGGTGGAAATTCTCTTAAACGGCGAGGCTATGACCGATGAAACCACTTATATATGCAACGGCAATCAAGGCTTACAAGGCGAGCAGGGAATAGCCGGCCACAATATGCTGATAAAAACCACCCAGTTTGCCGCCGGAGCCGAGGGCAGTAATTGCAGTGAAGGCGGCGGCGTTA
>JAEEML010000178.1 GCA_016283195.1 Deltaproteobacteria bacterium
CTCTCCCGGCTGGATAAAGCCCAAAAAGCGCCAAAGCTGGATTTGCCTCCCTGGCTGGCAGAGCGCCTTAGCACCTTGCTACCTTCATCTGAGCTGGCGGACTTGGCCGCTACTATAAATATTCCGGCACCGCTGGATTTAAGAATCAACACTCTGCTCATAAAGCCCGAAGCCGCCCGGGAAGAACTGACCAGAGAGGGCTTTTTGCCAACCCCAACACCACTATCTCCCTACGGCTTGCGCCTTTCCGGCAAGCGTTCCATAAGCAAACTGGCCATTTATCAGGAAGGTAAAATAGAAATTCAGGATGAAGGCAGCCAGCTTTTACCTCTGCTGCTAGAGGTAAATCGCCACGATGTAGCCATGGATTTTTGTGCCGGAGCTGGCGGCAAAACGCTCATGCTCGGTATGCTGATGAGCGGAAAGAGCCGCATATACGCCTGCGATGTGGACGAAAAGCGCCTCAGCCAGTTAAAGCTAAGAGCCGCCAGAGCCGGGCTCAGTAATATTTATGTAACGCGCCTTAAAAATGAGGCCGATCCAATACTTAGCCGCTGGCAAGGCAAAATGGCCAAAGTACTGGTTGACGCGCCCTGTAGCGGCACCGGCACTTTGCGCCGTAACCCCGATTTAAAGTGGCGCCGCCGGCCGGAAGATATTTCTGAGCTTTGCGCCAGGCAGGCCAGTATTTTGGAAGCAGCCAGCCGCCTGGTAAAGGCCAAAGGCCGCCTGGTTTATGCCACCTGCTCTCTTCTAACGGCAGAAAACGAAGATATAGTAAGTGCCTTTTTGGAAAAACATCGCGATTTTTCCCTAATGCCGGCCGGCGAAGCATTGGCGCGGCAGGGCCTGAGTCTGCCTATAAAAGGCCCATATTTTAGGCTCTGGCCGCATATCCACCACACCGACGGTTTTTTTGGTGCTATTTTGGTAAAAAATGGCTGATAACAACCTGCCTTATAACAGTTTTAACCGCTTTCTCACCGACAAATTCGGTAAAAACGTGCGCCGTCTGCCCCTCGATTTGGGGCGCGGCTGCCCGCATAGGCAAAAAAATCCGCCCGGCTGCCTCTTTTGCTGCGACGAAGCCATAAAGCCCGCTTATCTCACAGCGGAAGACAATCTGGCCGCCCAGCTGGCAGAAGGAGCGCGTAAATTCACCGGCTCGCTCTTCATGCCCTACTTGCAAAGCGGCGTAAACACGGCTGGAGAGCCTGCCGAACTAAAACGCCTTTATGAATTTTGCCTGACTTTTCCCAAAGCGGTGGGGCTAATCATCGCCACCCGCCCGGATTATATCTCGCCGGAAGTAGTGGAAACACTGGCAGAACTTAATAAAAAAAGCTTTATTATTGTGGAACTCGGTTTGCAAAGTACACACAATGAGACGCTTATAGCCCTAAATCGCGGCCATAGTTACGAGGATTTTGTAAAAAGCGCCACTTTGCTAAAAAATGCAGGTATTTATCAGGCCGCTCACCTTATCCTCGGCCTGCCGGGTGAAAGCCGGGCTATGATGGAGCAAAGTGTGGACCGTTTAGCTGAATTAGGCATAAATGCCATTAAATTTCACCATTTACAAATACTTGCCAATGCTCCGCTGGCCAGTAGCTGGCAAAATGGGCAAATAGGCCTGCTGAGCGCCGAGGAATACCCGCCGCTGATAGTCGATTTACTAGAGCGCCTGCCTTGGGAAATGCACATTATGCGTCTTATTACCAATACCAACGCCAATGCCCGCCTGGCGCCTAACTGGCAGCCAACAAAAGATCAAATGCTTTTGGCCATTCAAAAGGAATTTGCCCGCCGCGGCACCAGGCAGGGTGTTTGTGCTATAAGTCACAATCTTTTAGCTTGACTTTTTTGGGCTATTATTAGAAAAGCTAGAGGAACTCGGGTAATTTCGCCCATAAGTAAGGAGTTTAAAAATGAAGAAAGTTCTCTGTGTAATGTTCGCTGGTTTTATGGCTCTTTCCATTGCTTCCTGCAGCAAATCCGGCGGTGAAAGATTCTGTGAAAAATATGTCGATTGCTTCTGCGACGGAGTTCCCCTTTGCATGGAAAACACTTTAGAAGATACCTGCAAAAATACTTACAACAAAGAAGATACTTTCAAAAAATGCGATGGTTGCTACGAAGCCGCTGATGCCTATCTTGGCTGCTGGGCCGATAATCTAACCTGCGAAAACCACTCTCCGGAATTGGTTAGTTCTCTCGAAAAATGCTCCAAAGAGCTTGAAGAATACAACAAAAAGTGTGAGAAGTGTAACTAATTGTTATTATTCTATAACATTTCTCTCAACATAATCTTCTCTTATAAACCGCAAGGAGTTTAACAATGAAAAAATCTATTTTTGTCTTAGTTGCCGCAGCTCTCGCTCTCTCTACCGCCGCCTGTGAATCAACAGCAGAAAAAGCTTGCAAAAAATCTCATGAATGCGCGGTCATGGTTTGCGATAATCTGCCAGCTGCCCAAAACACCTGTAACTCTCTGGCCGATGATACTCTCGATACCTGCCTTAAAGCCGCTGAAGATGCCGAAAAGAACCAAAAAGATGATTCAGACTGCCAGGCTTGCTATGATGCCTCCGATGATTACACCAGATGCATGATTGACCACACCACTTGTGACAAAGACAAAGGCGTTAGTGTTGATAGCAAAGCCTGCGACAGCAAAGCCGAAAAGATGCGCGATAAATGTCAAAAAGAGTGCTAATACCTAACTTTCTCACTTAACTGCCTTTCCTTCTCCAATACCCTTTGACAAAATCTCAGCTTTTCCGCTAGACTTGGCGAATCGGAGCTAAGTTGGTTCCGCCACATAAAACAGAGGAGTTATTAATGAGAAAAATTTTCTTGGCGTTTTTGATTGCCGGAGTTGTTTTATCGCTCCCGGCATGCAAAAAAGAGACTTCCACCGAGAGATTTTGCAATAAAATTTATGATTGCGGCTTGGAATACTGCTCGGTAAAATTTCCCAATGGCGCAATAGTTTGCAATAAAGCGCATGACAAAATTCGCGATAAATGCCTGGGCCTGGCCGAAAAAATTGAAAAAGCCCGCAATTATACCTCCTGCGACTCCTGCTATGAAGCACAAGAGGTCTTTGGTTTTTGCCAGGTTGATAATCTAAAGTGCACCGATTCGGTTCTCACCTATCAATATAACTTGGATGCCTGCTCCGATGAGCAAGTTTCTGCCCGCGAAAAATGCAAAAATCTTGGCTGCCCGGTTGATCTTGAAGCCATTTTCAGTACCGACTTCGGTGACCACGATGATGATGATGATTAATTTTCAACTTTTAGCTTAACAGCAATTTGCCTTATACTCCGATAAGTGCTACAACTCAGCGCTGAAGGAGTGGTGCCATGATGATTCATCGCCTAACCGCTATTATTTTTGCTTTTACTTTCACTGCTTTTGTCAGCGCGGCGGCTGCCCAGGAACAGTCTGCCCCGCCGCCACCGGACGCCGCCATAGCACCGGCCGAAGAACCTGCCCCCCAGCCGGCACCACCACCGCCAGGGCCGGTTATTTCCCCTGATTTAAAGGAAATTACCTGGATTGGCTTTAAGCAGATGGCCGACCGCTCCCGTGTTTTTGTGCGCACCAATGAAGCCGCCTCTTATCGCATAACTATGAGCCCGGATAATAAGATGATTTTAACCATCTTTAATGCCGCCATCGTCTCCCCAATTTGGAATCGTCCGCTTAATACCGAATATTTTGCCGGGCCGGTAGTGGAAATTCGCCCGGAAACACTTGGCGATATTACTCCTTCGGTGCAAGTTATTATTTCTCTGCGCGGCGAGCTGCCACCTTATGAAGTGCGCCAAGAAGATGCTCTCATCTATATAGATTTTAGCCACTAGGAGCTGCCCTTTGCTCCGGGCAAGTAAATTATATTGGCTGCTTTTAGCCTCTTTTTTGCTGCTCGGCCGAGCTGC
The DNA here is from genome assembly GCA_016283195.1 of Deltaproteobacteria bacterium. GTDB lineage: Bacteria > JAEEML01 > JAEEML01 > JAEEML01 > JAEEML01 > JAEEML01. Next base: position 3,948 of record JAEEML010000178.1, read on the forward strand.
CACAGCAGCGGAAAAGCTGGGCGATAACCTGGCCTCTTTTTGGCCAAGCTGCCCAGAAGCTAAATTAAAAGCCGAAAATCTAAAATGCGATGAAAAAAGCTGCACCTTCACCGGCAATGTAACCATAACCTGCGAAAACGGCACCATTAAAGCCGATGAAATTACTTTGGAATTTTCTCAGGAAGGCGAAATCACCTCCAGCACCGTAAAAGGGCCGATTACCACCGTTTTAGGCAGTGCCGTAGCCACTTGTAAGAGCGCCAAAATAAGCGGCAGCGGCCAGATTGACAGCCTAAAAGGGGCCAAAATAATGGTAAAAAAAGAGCCGGCGCCGGAAGTGCTGCTGACTCTTGGAGAAAAAGCCGAAACAGCCGGGAAAAATCTGGCGGAAATCGGCGGCGATTTAGAGGAAAATCCCGATGGTTACCTTATTACAGACGCCTATTTTACCATGTGCGACTGCGGCACCGATGACCACCCTTCATGGTGGCTCACCGCCAAAAAAGCCAAATTAGTGCTGGACGAAAGAGCGCATCTTTACTCACCTGTCGTGCACATCCGCCCTTTTAGCCTCTTTAATATGCCTATTTTTTGGCTGCCATATATTAGCTATCCGCTAAAAGATCGCGCCATTGGCCTCTTACCGCCGCGCATTGAGAGTATGTTCAGCGGCTGGCCGGCTATTGATTTGCCGGTGTTTTTTCCAATTGGCGAAAGCTACGATATTACTATTATTCCCGGCTATTTTCCCACCCGCGGCCCCAGAGGCGGCCTGGAATTTCGTTACGCGCCGGTAGAAGGAACTTATGGTGAACTGACTTTTCAATATACCGCTCACATCCACTCTCCGGAGCTGCTTTTTGCTACCGGCAGCCGGGGCCGGGTAAACGAAGATAACCTTGACCCGCGACGCGAAGGGCTTATACACCGCCTGGATTTTAACTGGCACCATAAAAGCCTCATCAAAAATGAGCTTAGTTTACGTTTTGATATACATGTTGTTGGCGACAGGCTCTATCTCTATGACTTCTCCCCGGCTCTGCGCAGTAGTCGCTATGTGCCCAGCCGCCTTAGCATTTTGTGGCAGAGCAAAAGCCCCTTTAGCGTGGAAATTTCCGGCGATTTTTACGAGGATTTACACCCGGGCTGGCCGCTCATGGAAGAAGCCGATATGTTAAGCTGCCGCGAAAACTGGCGCGAGGAATGTTCTGTATATTACCATTGGCGGGATATAAGTCGCATGGTGCAACGCTTGCCGGCCCTCCGCCTCTCTTTGGCGCCCACTTCTCTCGGTAATTTGCCCCTTTGGGCAAAAGGCGAATTTTTTACCAATATTTATGCCCCCTGGAATAATTACGGCGGCGAGCTATTCGGCCTTTTGGGGGGAGTAGCCGAAGTCGGCGGTACACTTTTGCCTTTTAACGTGCCGTTAAACCTTAGCGCCGCTTATCATTATACCGAACTTTTTGACGGCCAAAGAGGCGCCTCTTATATCCACTTTCCGCGCTTTTTGGTGGAGAGCGAAAGTCATCTCGGGCGTCTTTTTAGCTACACCGACAAAAAGCTAACTCATAGAATCATCTTAAAAGCCGAATATTTGCTGGTGCCCGTTGTTTTTAGCGAGGAGCTCCTCACCCCCCACTGGGAAGCCACACGCCCCGCCGCTGATACTTTACCGAAAACAAGGGAAGTTCTGGCTAAAGCCGCCATATTCAGCGATGAACATTTGCAAATAAGGCCCTTGCATCAAATTCGCTTAACCGCCGGTACCACTTTAAAACTGCGCCCGCTGGGCCTTACCTTTGCCCTAAAAATTACTCAGGGATTTAATCTTGGCGGCATTAATGAAGCCGAAGCTGCCGGACTCGGGCAACTGGGGGTTAAAACTTCCATAGCTCTGTCGCGCTGGTTTGAGGCTAATTGCCGCCTTTCTCTGGCCTGGCAAAAAGAAAAACCTTTGAGAGAACTTAGCGTAGATGGCAAATTCTACTTTTGGCGCAAAAGCTATATCTCAGCCGGCTATTATCGCCTGCGCGGCGGGAGCAACGATCTCTTGTCGTCTATTTATGAGCTCCTCCCCGGCGGCGGCCTCCCGGCGCTCTTTGAGCTTGGAGAAGACCACTACCTGAATGCTGCCATAAATTTGGAAATAAAAAACTGGACCATCCGCTATGGACTTAGAGCCATATTTAACCTTGATATGCTAAGTGCTGAAGAAAACCGCGCCCGCTATCGCAATGATCTTGATCGCCACTATCTCACTCTGGGCTACCGCTCAAGCTGCGATTGCTGGGGTGTGAGCCTGGCTCTCATCTTGCCACATCAGCTTTTAAAAGGTCACACCAATGCCCAGTTTTCACCATCATTCAATATTGTGCTTGATTTAGCCGGGCTGGCCTTGGGATTAAAACAATAGAAATAACTAGCAGAATAGTTAATTAGGTTTAGTGGCTATTACGAAGCGGAGCTCTCTTCCATAACAAAGGCTTCCAAAACATCGCCTAAGTGGATATCCTGGTAATTTTCAATACCGATACCGCACTCGTGGCCACTTTGGACTTCGCGCACATCATCTTTAAGGTGGCGGAGCGAAGCTATCTTGCCTTCAAAGACCACTATATTATCGCGCAGGAGACGCACTTCAGCCGTTCTGGTAACTTTGCCGCTAATAACCTTGCAACCGGCAATAGTGCCAACTTTAGGCACCTTGAAAGTCTGGAGCACTTGAGCGCGGCCCAAAACTTTTTCGCTGATAACCGGCCTGAGCATACCGTTCATAGCCGCTTGAATATCATCAAGGACATCATAAATAACGCGGTATGTCTTCACATCAACATGCTCTGTTTCCGCAAGAGCAGCGGCTTTGGCATCCGGGCGCACATTGAAGCCCACAATGATGGCTTTGGAAGCAGCAGCCAAAATAACATCACTCTCGGTAATGGCACCGACGCCAGCGTGGATAACTTTTACCTCCACCTCATCATTAGCTTGGCTACCGATAGTCTCTTTGAGGGCTTCCATAGAGCCCTGAACATCGGCTTTAACCACCACCTTGAGCTCTTTCTTGCCCTCCTGGCCCATCTTGGCCAAAAGCTCCTCAAGAGAAGCCGAGCCGCTACTCTTATTGGCATCTTTGGCTTTATTGATGCGCATTTCGGCCAGCTCTTTGGCTTTATCAAGACTTTCCACGGCATTGACACTGTCACCGGGAGTGGGCACAGCATTAAGGCCTTGAATTTCCACAGGAACTGCCGGACCAGCCTCTTTCAGCCTGCTGCCGCGGGCATCTACTAAAGCACGCACTTTGCCATAAGCCGAACCGGCGATAACATAATCACCGATTTTTAAAGTACCGTCTTGCACCAAAACAGTGGCTACCGGGCCACGCCCCTTATCGAGCTGGGCTTCAATAACCACACCGGAAGCAGCTTTATGGGGATTAGCAGTGAGCTCCAACATCTCGGCTTGCAAGAGAATGCTCTCCAAAAGCTCGGAAACGCCTTCGCCTTTAACAGCAGCAGTTTTGACAAAGATAGTCTCACCGCCCCACTCTTCGGCCACCAGACCATATTCGGTTAGAGCTTGCATAACCCGCTCAGGATTGGCACCGGGGAGGTCACATTTATTAACAGCCACAATAATTGGCACTTTGGCCGCCTGAGCATGGTTTATAGCCTCAATAGTTTGCGGCATCACGCCATCATCGGCCGCCACAACAAGGACTACAATATCGGTGACTTGAGCGCCGCGCGCCCGCATAGCCGTAAAGGCAGCGTGTCCCGGAGTATCAATAAAAGTGACTGTACCGCTGGGAGTGGCAACAGAATAAGCACCAATATGTTGGGTAATACCGCCATGCTCATGTTTGGCCACATCAGAAGCTCTAATGGCATCGAGCAGAGAGGTTTTACCATGATCGACATGGCCCATAACGGTAACCACCGGCGGCCGCTCTTCCAGATCTTCCGGTTTATCCTCAGAAATATCTAGCAGCTCTTCTTCCGTGGTAGAAACATTCTCCACCCGGTAGCTATATTCATCAGCTACCAGCTGAGCTGTTTCCAAGTCGATGTAATCATTGGTTGTTACCATCATACCAAGGCCCATGAGCTGTTTGATAATGGCCGCGGCCTTAATACCAAGGCGTTGGGCTAAATCAGCTACGGTGATACGATCTTCTATTTTTATCACCCGCTTACTCTCCTTGACCTCGGTAATCTGTGTATGAGCCACCGGCCCTTTATGCACTTTTTTCTTTCTCAGGCGACTGGTTGCTGGCACCCGTTCGCGCATTTCCATAAGATCGCGCTTAGTAAACTGCTGACGTCTTCCGCCGCGCCCCATGCCGTCTTGGTCAAAATTATCGTGATCATAATCGTTGGCCCGCCGGCGCTCGCGCATATTAACTTCAGTAACCTGGCTTAAAGCCATAGAAACCTTAGCCATTTCATCAAGAGACATAGTGGGAACAGAGGATTGAGAATTATATCCGCGTCTCTCACCGCCTTGATAACCGCCGCCTTGCCCCGGCCGCCGCTCACCATTATTTTGATAACCTGGCCGGCCGCCACCTTGTGGGCCATTACTGCCTGGCCGCTGGCCGCCACGCGGTCCGCCGCGATTGGCCTGCATACGCTCAATAAGCTTTTCGCGGTCAATAACGCGAATAACCCTGGAACCCGGCAATTGAGCCGGTGCCGATGCCGGAGCTGTCTGAGTAGCTGATGCTGCCTGGTTGATAACCGGAGCTGCAGGGGGAACAGATGCAACAGGGGCAACAGGCGCAGTAGTGGCAGTGGGCACAGAAGAAGCCGTCTTCACCACCGGCACAGGCTGCTTAACAAAAACATCATTATTTTTAGGCTCTTTTTTCTCGCTTGTCTCAGCATTTACTGCCACATGAGCAGGCTTTTCCGGCTCTTCAGGTAGCGCCGACTTAACAATAACTGGAGCCGGTTTATCAGCATCACCATCGGATTCTGCCGCCACTTTATTATCACCGACCGGCGTTTCAACATCATGAGCAGTGTTTACAACATTTTTTGCCAAATTCTTACCCTCGAGAGGCACCTCCGATTTAGCAGTAACAGGCGCAATATTATCTTTGCCTACCACCGCTTGCCCCTCTTCTTCCGCTTTGCCGGCCGCTTTGATTATATCGACATCGGCGTTATTAATATTTTCCGCTTTTTCTTCCGCTTTAACAACAGGCTCTTTATCTTTTGCCGGTTTCACTGCGGCTTTTTTAATAATCATAAAGCCTTTACGCTGTTTAGGCTTATCATCGCTATTTTCTTCTGGAGTTTCCGGCTTATCTGCGGCATCGTCAACATTCTTCTCAGCCGCTTTGGCAGCACCTTTTAGCAGATTTCGCGCTTCGTCTTCATCTACGGTAACAAGGCGGGACTTAATCTCCAGGCCCGCTTCACGTAGCTTAGCTACTAGCTCATCACTACTTATACCCATTTCTTTTGCAATTTCATACACACGGCGCTTTGCCATAAACCTAGTCTCCCACTAAATCTAGCTGTCTGCTTAAACCAGCACGACAGCTATTATCAGTTTCTGTCAGACACAGACAACTCATTTTTAAGAGTTGCCAATATTTTCATAGTACTGTTAAAACTTAAAGCAGCCTTAGCGGTACTATCTAAATTATTATTTTGCAAATCCTGCCGCCGTTTTTCCACATAAGCGGCTAATACTGCTTCCAGTTCAGCTAAAAAAGCACTCAGCGACTCGCCGGCGGCTAACTTACCTTTTAAGCTATTTAGGCATTTTTTATTAGGACATATATACAAAGAACGCCCGGTAATATGGCCTCTCGGCGGTTGCCAAGCCCAACTACTATCGCTATGGATAAAGCGCAACATATCGCCGGCACTTTTGCGCTCGCGGCAAGCGGCACAGCGCCGCACCGGCCTTGGCAAAAAAGCACTTTTGGGCTCTTTTGGCGCTTTGGCAATAGCAGCTTTAACCATTAAATTTATTCTCCATCAGTAGCAGCTGCAGTCTCATCGGCAACCGCCTCTTCATCTAAGCCGGGTATGCGCATTTTGCCGTCCACAAAAGTAATACCGGCTTCTTCCACATCTTTAGCCAAATTGGCTTCTTCCTCTAAAAGTTGCTGAGCCGCAAATTTAAATTGCTTGGCTTTACGAATACCAATATTGGCAATAAGAGCCAGCGCTTCCAAATCGTTAGCCTCGGCCAGTTGATCTACGCGTTCATAGCCTTCCTTGGCTAATTCATCGGCAATACGATCACCAATACCGCGAATCATCATAATTTTTTCGCGTTCGCTCATGCGGCGATATTCTTGAAGGCGACGACCAATTTTAATATGTTCTTCAAGACGCTTGGCATCCTCTTTGGCTTTTTCTTCCTGCACGCGCTCTTTTTCGGCAACTTCACCGGCAAGTTCCAAAATAGAATGAATAGTGTCTGGATTCATGCCGGGAATTTCCACCAGCATAGAGGGGCTACAAGCGGCCAAATCACCGGCTGAGCGAATACCGTGGTTGTATAGAGTTTGAATCATAAAGTCGTTGAGACCGGTAATCTGGCTCAAACTGGCCCAAGCGCGGTCGCGAATTTCTCTAATTTTGGCCTCGGAATAAACATCCAGCTTCCAGCCGGTGAGCTGAGCAGCCAGGCGCACATTCTGCCCTTTGCGGCCAATAGCCAGAGAGAGCTGATCATCGGGAACGATAATTTCCATAGCGTGGCGGGCTTCGTCGATAAGCACTCTGGTTACCTCAGCCGGAGCCAAGGAGTTACAAACAAAGGTGGCAATATTGTCGGACCAGGTGACAATATCAATCTTTTCGCCGCGCAGTTCATTAACCACGGACTGCACGCGAGCACCCTTCATACCAACACAGGCGCCAACCGGGTCAACATCGCGATCGTAGCTACTAACGGCGATTTTAGAACGCAGGCCCGGCTCGCGGGAAACGCTCTCAATGCGCACAATACCGTCGGCAATTTCGGGAACTTCCATTTCAAAAAGTTTAACAACGAGCTCGGGAGTGGCTCTGGAGAGAATTATCTGATGGCCGCGCCCGGCGGGGAGGACATCAAGAACATAAGCCTGAATGCGGTCACCGGCGCGGTAGCTCTCACGCGGGCATTGCTCTTTAACCGGCAAAACGGCTTCGGTACGGCCCAGGTCAACAATAATATTGCCGCGTTCAAAACGGCGGATAATACCGTTAATCATCTCGCCTTTACGATCTTTATATTCGGTATAGATCATATCGCGTTCGGCATCGCGCCAGCCCTGAGTGAGCACCTGCTTAGCGGCCTGAGCGGCAATGCGGCCAAAGCTGCGATTATAGGTTTTGATGTGCAAAATATCGCCATAAGCTTCATCTTGCTCTTTAGCCAGCTCTTTATCAGCATCCAGATAATACATCTGGAAAACCATTTCATCGCCGGGCTCAACATCAATACCGTTAGCTTCGCACTCGGCCTGGGTAATCTCGTTATCAGGATCTTCGATATGGTCCACAACTGTAATAGTTTGGGTAATATCTACCGAGCCCTTTTCGGGATTATATTTGGCCTCCAAATTACGATGTTCGCCAAAAGTTTTGTGGGCAGCCGCTAAAATAGCGTTTTCCACCGAGGAGAGCAGCACGTCTTTGCTTATACCCTTTTCTTTGGCAATCATTTCGATAACGGTATTCAGTGATTCTTCCATACCCAGCATTTCCTCCAGCCCAAGCATAAAAGCTTAGTAAATGAGTTTCCCTTTTATAATATCTGCCAGCGCTACTTCCGCCGGGGTTCCGTCTGCGGTTTTCAAAGAAACCACTCCGTTTTCCGCTGCGGCAATTTCACCGGTAATTTCTTCAGTTTTATCGGCAACTTCACTATTTTTATAAACTATTTTCACCTGTTCGCCGACTTTACGCCAAAAGTCACGTTCGCTCTTTAGAGGGCGATCGAGCCCGGAAGAAGAAACTTCCAGCGTATAGGCGCCTTTAATAGGATCTTCGGCATCCAGCATATCGCTTATAAGGTGATTTAAATTGGTGAGGTCATCCAAATCAACCCCGCCCTGTTTATCAACAAAAACAGCCAAGCGGCTTTTTTTATTGGCTGTAAAGTTAATCTCCACTAAGTCAAGGCCCAGTGAATCCACTAAAGGATTTATGAGTTCAAACAATTTGGTTTCAATTTTAGAGCTCACTATACACTCCTGCCCCCAGCTTAACAGCCTCTAACTCTGCCAAAATATGGTGGAATCAGTGGAAAAAGCAGCAAAGGAGGGACAAAACCAAGGGCCATTTCCACAAAGGCTGGGCTCCTTATAAGCCAAAGAAAAATGCTTGTCAAGGGCACTTTATCTGGCTAGTCTATTTTTTCCGGCGGAAAAAACTATTGCCGGCTAATCAAGAAATTTAACATCTTGAGTCCCGTGTAAAAGAAACAAACACCAAACCTTTATTAAGCTTTTTTTATATGGACAAAAACCGGCTTAAGAGCTAAAAGCGGGCGGTTTTTTTATGGAGGAGGAAACCATGAAGTCAAAATTATATTTATCAGTTTGTTTATTAACAACCATGTCGCTTCTATCACTGAACGCCTGTCGTGAAACGGAGCAAGATCCTTGTAATGAGCCACCGGCAGCAGAATGCAACGCCGACGATAACTCCTACATCACCTATGCCGAGCAAGGCAAAAGAGTGGAGGGAAATTGCCGGTATGAGCCAACCTACCACACCTGCCCCAACTGTCTGGCTACCTGTATGGGCAAATGTGATGGGGTTGAATGTTCTGGCTCCCCGGCCGGCAATCCCTGTAAAATCAACGGCAGGTGCGCTGTAGAAAATAGCGAGCCCTTCTGCTTATACCAAAATGCCCTCAATGGCACAAAATGTCCGGCCGGTGTCTGTTACAATGGTGAATGCGTAGAATGTTACCAAGACAGCCAATGCAACGATATCCCCTCAGGTGATGCCAAGTGTTGGGAACGGAGCTGCAATCAAGGCCAATGCACTTATAACCTTCCAACTACGCCTTTGTTCTGCCTGGAACCAAGCTGCAATAACGGTTACGAGACTAAAGCTATTAGCTGTAGCGCTGATGGGGCTTGTCTGGATGCGGCCACTGCCCCGGTTTTTTGCAATGGCTTCGCCTGTCAAAAAGATGTTTGCTATAGCAGCTGTGAAAACAATAAACAATGTATCAAAGGTTATCACTGCAGTGAAAGTATCTGCGTAAAAAATACTGATGCCGATACTGATGCCGATAGCAACACTGACAGCAATACCGACAGCAATACCGATAGCAACACCGATAGCAATACTGATAGCAATACTGATAGCAATACCGATCTTCCGGCTGGGGTTTGTTCCAGTGATCTTGATTGCAGTAGAGACAATTTCTGCATGCAGGCCAGCGATGATGTCATGGGCGTCTGCGTCGATGGCAATCTCAATTCGCCCTGTATTGATAGCCTGGATTGCAAAGACGACTATGTATGTGAAACTAATCCCTGTTATTTGCACGGCGGTGTTGAAGAAGATGGGTGTGAACCGGACGCAAACTCCGACGCGCAAAATATTTGCGTAGATATTCCCAGTACCATACCAGTAGTTATTGTATACCCTTGTTATAGCGATGCCGATTGTAATGGCAATGAAAAATTCTGTGTACAGGAAAATGAAAATAGCCGTGGCTATTGTGAAGACGGCGGCAAGCGCTCTAGGTGCTATAATAACGACGACTGTCTTGATTCCTTATCATGTGTCAATAATAGATGCACCTTAGTGCGATAACCTCTATCGCTTCGCGCTTTTCTAAGATCTCTCCCCCTAGCTTGTTGGATTTTTAATAAAATCGCCCCTCCCCCATGGAGGGAGGGGCTCATCTGCATGAATTTACAAATATTTTATGGGGTAAGGTCTAAGTAAACGCCAGCGGTAGGAACAAGAGTATTCAGTTAATAATTGGATGATTTTGTAAATAAATTCGCACAATTGTCAGTGCTGCCGGGGTAATACCGCTGATACGCTGAGCCTGAGCAAAGGTACGCGGGCGTATTTTAGTAAGTTTTTCAATGACTTCGCGGGTGAGGCCGGAAATAACGCTATAATCGAGCTCCGGCGGGATAAGTTGCTGCTCGCTCTTTAAGAGGCGCTCGGCTTCCAACTTTTGGCGGCTGATATAGCCGGCATAGCGCACATCGTCCACCAAAGTATTCTCCAGTTGCTCAGGCAATTCCGGCACATTATAGCGCCGGCGCAGATCGGCGTAACTGAGCCCCGGGCGGCGCAGTATTTCCGCCGCCGTCTGCGCCGTGTGCATGGGCGCTTCGCCCAGCTCACTTAGCCAATTATTAGTCTCTTCGCTGGGCGTTAGCACTATCTCGCTAAGGGCGCGTCTCGCGGCGGCCAGCTGCTGCTCCTTGGCCGCAAAATCGCTATATTGCTCAGCACTCACCAGGCCGATTTTGCGGCCAATAGGCGTGAGCCTGGTGGCAGCATTGTCCTCCCGGAGCAGCAGCCGGTGTTCGGCCCGGGAAGTGAACATTCTATAGGGCTCTTTGGTGCCGTTGGTCACCAAATCATCAATGAGAACACCGATATAGGCCTCATGGCGCTTTAAGATAAGCGGCTCTTCGTGCCTGATAAAGAGGTGGGCATTGATGCCCGCCATGAGGCCTTGGGCCGCCGCCTCCTCGTACCCGCTCGTACCATTTATCTGCCCAGCCATATAGAGGCCGGGGATGCTCTTTACCATCAAAGTGGCGTCAAGTTGCTGCGGGTCGCTATAGTCATATTCCACGGCATAACCGGGGCGCACCAGTTCCACCCTTTCCAGCCCGGGCACAGTGCGCAAATAGGCGAGCTGCACATCTTGCGGCAAACTGGTGGAGAGGCCGTTCGGGTAATAACGCACACAGGAGAGCCCCTCGGGCTCCAAAAAGACATGATGCTCCGTTTTATCGGGAAAACGCACTACTTTATCTTCTATGCTGGGGCAATAACGCGGGCCCACCCCCTCAATAACGCCGCTGAAAAGCGGGCTTCTGTCCAAATTTTGGCGAATTACTTCATGAGTTTTTTCATTAGTGGCCGTGAGATAGCAAGCAGCTTCAGGCAAGGGCTCATAGCCGCCGCGCCAGGAAAAACGTGGCCTAGGGATGCGGGAAGTTTGCACTTCAAGAGAAGAAAAATCAATACTACTCGCCAAAAGGCGCGGAGTAGTACCGGTTTTTAGGCGCCCCAAAGTGAGTTTCATAGCTAAAAGACTGTCTGAAAGCCTGGTAGCTGCCACATCGCCCCAGCGCCCGGCCTTAAAATGAGTGAGACCAATATGGCAGAGGCCGTTCAAAAAAGTGCCAGTAGTGATAATAACTGCCTCAGTGCTGAATTTGGCCCCGGCTGCCGTCTCCACCAAAAAGGAGGGTTCACCGCCGCTTCCCTGAGGAATAATAGCCGCCGCCTCGCCCTCAAAAATGGTAAGCCCGGCGGTTTTTTCTAAAATTTGCAACATAATTTGCGGATAGCAGCCGGAATCCACCTGCGCTCGCGTGGCCTGCACAGCACTGCCTTTGCGCGTATTGAGCGTGCGCACTTGGATAGCTGCCTGATCGGCCACAAAGCCCATTATGCCGCCAAGAGCATCTATTTCTTTGGTCAAATGGCCCTTGGCCACTCCGCCCACTGCCGGATTACAGGAAAGAGCGGCAATATGCTTTTTACTGAGAGAAATAAGCAGTGTGCGCTCACCGAGCCTGGCGGCCGCCAAAGCCGCTTCACAACCGGCATGGCCGCCACCGATAACAATCACATCAAAATCATTTTTCTTCATTGGCCTTTCACCTCACACCAAGGCGCCAGCCGCTTTATATGCCGAGTTTTGATGGAAGTCTAGGGAGATAGTTCGACTTTAGTCAATCACCATTTAATGGTGGCAAAACGGTTATTTATTTTGGGGAAAAGCCAGGCAAACAGTTTGCCTCTAAGAGAATATTTTTTCATTTCTTCATGAAAACTGTGCTCTTCCACCAGCGCAAACCCGGGAACCAGAGAGACAATTTCCTCGCCGCTGTCAGTGCCGGATTTAAAAGTGGCTTTGGTGTTTTTTACTGTATCGTGATGGCGGGAATTTTGGGCCGAAAATTTGCTGTTTTGCTCGGCTATAAGCAAGCCGCCACCGGGGAAATTACTCTTTAACATACTGAGAAAACTGCGAATTTCCTCCATAGTAAAATACATAAAAAGCCCCTCTGCCAAAAAGAGCGGCTTGGCTTTTCTGCCGTTTAAAGCCTCTTTCACCGCCTGACACCAGCTCGCATCCAGCACACTGGCCGCAATCATTTTTACATTATCCTGCTCGGCAAAAACCTTTTTTCTAACAGCCATACAATCAGGCAAATCTATGTCAAACCAAAAGATTTTTTGGTTATTAACGCGCTCAAAGCGATTATCAAAGCCGGCGCCCAGGTTTACCACCACCGTATCAGGATTTTTGGCAATAATCTCTTTTACCTGCCGGTCGAGCATTATGGTGCGGGCCACTACTCCCTCGTGCGACATAAATTTATCATAAGGAGTGGTATCAATTTTGAGGGTATTAATTATCTCCACCGCTTTTTTGTCATAAAAACGCGGGTGCTTGCGCAGTGTCTCATTGGCCTTGATGGCCAGAGGAATAAGGGCGGTTGTTTCTACATCTCCTAATTGTAATTCCATAATTTTCTCCAGTGGTTATAAATTAGTTATATCGTTGTTTGCTCTCATTATCGGCTAGGCTGTTCATTATAAGCCACAACAAACAATATTAGATATATCAAACTATACTTAATCAGTCAATATATACTTTATTTAAGCGTAAATACCGGCGATTTACTAGAACATACTAATAAATTAAAAACTATGGCTCTTTTTATATAAGTGGCACGGCCAAAACCCATACCGCGCCGCAGATTTTCTCTTCAATAACGCCTTTTGTTTGCTATAGAATATGCAGCCGCTTGCGCGGCCTCCTTGCCCGGTCGCCGGCTCAAAACTCAGCAGGTGAGAGATGATATCATTTTTTGTTGCCCTTTTGCTGCTCATCATCGGTTACTTTACTTACGGCGCCCTGGCGGAGCGTATTTTTAAGCCGCAGGACGGGCCGACACCGGCCATCAAAAATGCCGATGGCGTTGATTATGTGCCGCTTTCCACCCCCAAGGCTTTTCTTATTCAGCTACTCAACATCGCCGGCCTGGGCCCCATCTTTGGCGCTATTTCCGGCGCCCTCTGGGGGCCATGCGTCTATCTCTGGATTGTCCTGGGCACCATCCTGGCCGGAGCGGTTCACGACTACCTTTCAGGCATGATTTCCTTAAGAAACAACGGCGCCTCCATAGCCGAAGTAACCGGTAAATATCTGGGCCCCTTTATGCACAATGTGATGCGCGTTTTTTCCATTTTGCTGCTCGTCATGGTGGGCGTGGTCTTTATGGTGGGGCCGGCCGGCCTTTTGGCCCGTCTCACGCCCGACTGGCTCTCTACCCGCCTATTTGTCTTTATCATTCTCATCTATTACTTTTTGGCCACCATTTTGCCGGTAGATAAAATCATCGGCAAATTTTACCCCCTTTTTGGCATACTCCTCATTTTAATGGCTATCGGCATCGGCGCCGGCACTTTAATCCATAGCGCTGAGCGGCCGCTAATGGAATTTACCTTTAAAAATCTCTACCCCGGCACTTTGGACGCCACCTCCACCCCGCCCATCTGGCCGCTCATGTTCATCACCGTGGCCTGCGGCGCCATCTCCGGTTTTCATGCCACCCAGTCGCCCATTATGGCCCGCTGCCTGCGCAGTGAGCATGACGGGCGGCGCATCTTTTACGGCGCTATGGTTGCCGAAGGCATCATTGCCCTCATCTGGGCTGCCGCTGCTATTGCCTTTTTCTGGAATCCGGACGGCAGCGGCCTTTTGGCGCTCAAAAAAATCGGCGGCGGTAATTCAGGCGCCGTTTATGAAATGTGCGTTGGATTACTGGGGAATATTGGCGGCATTATTGCCATGCTTGGCGTTATTGTCTGCCCCATCACTTCCGGCGACACAGCCTTTCGCAGCGCCCGCATGACTATTTTCGATTGGCTAAAGCTCGATGAAAAAAAGCTTTCCACCCGCCTCCTTGTCACCACTCCGCTTTTGCTCACCGGCCTTTTCATCTCCTTTTTGGATTACAGCATCATCTGGCGCTATTTTTCCTGGGCCAACCAGACTCTGGCCATGATTGTGCTCTGGGCGGGCGCTGTCTTTCTGGTAAAGCACAATATTAAGCAAAAATATGTGAGCCTTATGGCGGCGGCCCCGGCCACCTTTATGTCGGCTGTCTCTTTTACTTACCTCATCTATGCCCCCGAGTGTTTTAACCTGGGAGCGCGGGGCGAACTGGGCCTTACTATTTCCTACGCCGGCGGCCTTTTGGGGGCAATAATCTGTGCGGCCATTTTTTGGCTAAAGGCATACAGGCGCAAATAAAGTTTTTTTAAAACATAATAAAAAAGCCCATATAAGTTACCGGCAGATTAAAAAAACAATGTCTATAAATGTTTTTTTGCTTAGGCCCGGAACTTACGCCGGGCCTGTTTATTCCACTCTCGAGCAAGACATCTCCTTTTCATTAGTATTGACATATCATATATTATATATATTCTAATAGCCGATGCTGGAGGAGGCATCATATATTATGAAAACAATAACAGAAGAAAAGGCAAACACAGGCAGAACACTTTTGACTCCGGCGGCACTTACAAGAAAATTCGCTGATTATATAAGTGAAAAAAGCCATAAAGTCCTCATTGCCGAGGGCGAAAAGTTTGGGCCGGAACTAGTTGATATTATTCAAGCCAACCCGCAAATTGAGTTTACCGTAACCTGCTCAAAAGAAAGAGAAAAAGCACTTGCCAAAAAGCTACAAGGCACAGCAGAAAATACTAAACTTATCACCGCCGATATTTACAGCAAAGGTTTTACCGAGGAAAAATACGACCTCATAATCAGCATTCCCGATTTTGGCGCGCGCAATCTGATAAATAGCCACGATTTCATCAGCCGCGATACCGACCTGGTGGCCTTGCAAAACCTGCTCTATCATATCACCGATGCCGGCAAGTTGCTGATTGTCCTGCCTATCAAAATAACGCTGGGGGGAGAAGCAACACTCTTTTTGCAAAACTACATTGAAAACAATTACAAAATAGAAGAAATAGATGTGCTCCCCAGTACTCTTTTTTATCCTTATTCCTCGGTTCGCACCTACTTTTTTGTCTTCTCCGGCGGCAAAACCGAGCAAATCAGCATAAAAAAATTAGAATTTGATCAACAGGACAAAAAACAATGGCCAGGCAAAATTTTGCTCACCAAAGAAGAAATATCTCTAAGCAGCGCCGAGTTTTCCGCCCTCGGCTGGAACATAGACATAGCCTTTTTGAGAGATGATGATGACATAAAAAATTTCCAGAAGTCGGCCGTTAATAAAGTGCTTTTAAAAGAAGTGGCCACCGTTTTTCGCGGCAAAGCGGTGCTCCATAAAGAGGAAAGCGGCAATATCGCCGTAATAAATATTTCTAATTTCACCACCGGCGGCCTTGATTATGAGAATCTGGATCATATTGAAGCCGATGAGCGCAAAATATCGCCTTACATTTTGCACACCGGCGATGTGCTGGTAACCGCCCGCGGCACCACTATAAAAATCGGCGTTTTTACCGAACAACCCTTTATTTGCATTGCCTCAGCCAATATCAATGTCATAAGGCCCAAAGAGGAGCTATTTAGCGGCTATTTGCAACTCTTTTTGGAATCGCCGCTCGGTTTAAAAATACTCAAAAGCCTGGAACGCGGCAGTGTGGTGATAAATATCAACTGCAAAGATATTATGGAACTCAAGATTCCCCTCCCCCCTCTGCAGGAGCAAAAAGCACTTAGTAATGAATACCAGAGCGGGCTTAAACTATACCTGGAAGCTACTGCCGCTGCCGAAAAAAGCTGGCGCGAAAAGCGGGAAGCTATAAAAGCCAGGCTGTATCAAAAGATTATGGGCGCATAGGTAACTTAGGAAAATTTAATGAAAAAAGTGCGCATCACTGTAAAAAAGATTGTCTCTCATAGCGATTTAATCGCCGAATATGAAAACCCCATCGAGCACGCCTGTGATATGCGGCTTAATCAGGTCTTTATTTGCAACGGTTGGGAAAAACCGGAGGGCTTTTGCCTAAGTGCCTGGGAAACTCTTTCGCCCTTTGTCATGGCTCTCGCCCACGGCGGGCAGAATTTTTACGACGGCTGGATGAAAAACCCGCGCTCGGCTATGATCTCCTGCAACGACGGCTTTCGGCCGGTGAGCTTTTTGCTGGAAACAATGGAGGAAGAGGCGGAATAGAAGCAAAAAACAAGCAGGCGCTGACGGAATAATCCGCTGCTTTAA
>JAEEML010000179.1 GCA_016283195.1 Deltaproteobacteria bacterium
AAGTGCCGTGCTGGCAGGTGCAGGGCTTACATTCAGCACCAAATTGATTAGCCAAACACTCTTTGGTTTGATCTTCATCGCTATTAGTATCAGTATCACTATTAGCATCGGCATCGCTATTAGTATCAGCATCGCTATTGGCATCACTTTGGCCGTCGGCATCGCTACTGGCGTCTTTGTCTTTGTCCTTGTTTTTGTCCTCACCTGTTTGGCTGTCACTCGGCTTTTGCTGCTCATTACCGGGTGTAACCGGTTTTTCTTCCTCGTGGTTACCGCAGCCTATGGCCAAAAAGAGGGCCAGCCCGGCAAAGAGTAAGAGATTTTTACATTTTTTCATTATATTTCTCCTTTGCGCAAAGGCGCATAATACACTGCTATTGGTGCAAAATTATTGTAAAAATCACAATTTGTGGATTGAGAAAATCTGGAATATATGTTATAATTAATTACCGCGACTGAACTGAACTGAACATACTATATGTCCTTACCAGCAAAAGTTGCCAAACAGGGTAGCATAAATGGGGTGGTGAGGGCAATAGGGCATTTTAGCGGGTAACCCACTCTTTAATGGTGCGCTTTTCGTCATCAAAGCTCACGCCGATTTTGACTAATTGCTTATGTCCTGCCTCGTAGGGAATCATGTAGCCCTTATCATCTATTTGTTTAAGAGCGTTTTCGGCCGTGTCATGCAGTTTAAATTCAAATAGATATATGGTGTCCGGCGTTTCAAGGAGGGCATCTATGCGCCCATTTGCCGTTCTTTCCTCGGTGCGTACATTAAAATAGCTGGCTAGCCGGAAAATCAAATAAAACATGGTCTTATAATGATTCTCATCCTGCTTTTCCGCATCATAAGGAATAGAAGCCAAAAAGGAGCGCAAAAGATTTAGGCCATCGTCAATACGCTTTTCCTCAAAAGCTAAAGTCAGGTCGGAGATGAACATGGTATTTTCATCTCGTTTTTTCTTTGAATAATACGGCATTAAACCTTTTAAAAAACCAATGCGCACCTCTTCATTAGGAAAACCCAGTGTGTAGCGTGGCCCACGGGCCGCTTTGATGGTGAGGTAGCCGCTTTGGTAGAGGGCGGGAATTGGCGTCTCGGCCTGCTCGGTAGATACATTAAACATATCTTCAGTAGCGGGAAAGCCCTCTAAATCTTCTGGCTTGAGGGCTTCATATTTACTAAGTATTTCCGTTAAATAAGTAGGCGTGCCGGTGGAAAACCAATAATAGCCGAGCTTTTTATCCTGTAAAGCATTTAAAAGGCTGAAGGGGTTATAAATATCCGGCGAGTTCTGTGAGAAGTGGTAGCCATCATACATTTGTTTTAAAGAGATGGCTGCCTCTTCGGTACTCATATTATTTTTTTTGGCAAAAGCGCTTAGTTCCGGTGAAAGCTCAGTTAAAAGCTCTTCTTTAGTAATGCCGCAAATGGTGGCATATTCATCTTTTAGGCTGATATTTTTGAGATTATTTAGCTCACTAAAAATAGAAAGCTGACTGAATTTGGTGATGCCGGTTAAAAGAACAAATTTTAGGTGGGCATCTTCTGACTTTAAGGGGCTATAAAAGTCGCGCATCATGGTGCGCATTTTAGCAAAAGTTGTGTTATCAACTAGAGTATCTAATAGCGGAGCATCGTATTCATCAACTAAAACAACAACTTGTTTGCCAGTTTGAGCGTGGGCACTTTCGATAAGCCATTTGAGGCGAGTGCTTGGTTTTTCGGCATTAGGGGCCCTGCCATAAATGTTCTCATATTTAGAGAGCAGAAAATCGAGGCTCTCTTGGAGTATTTCTAAATCTGTATATTTTGAGCCGGAAAGGTCAAAGCGAAAAACCGGGTATTTTGTCCACTCTTTTTCCAATTTTTCCATGGCGAGGCCAGTAAAAAGCTCTTTTTGCCCGCTAAAATAGGCTTCCAGAGTGGAGATTAAGAGGCTTTTGCCAAAGCGGCGCGGGCGGGAGAGAAAATAGACCTTACCCTCGGTTACCAGCTGATAAATAAGGGCAGTTTTATCAACATAAATAGCGCCTCTATCGCGCATATCAGAGAAAGTTTGCATACCAATGGGGAACATCCGGGCCATGAGTGCCTCCTATAGCGGCGGGAGTATAGCAGATTGGAAGCGGGTAGAAAAGAGCCCGGTATAACGGAATATTCGGCTATGTTTACTTAAGCGATCAAATGAAACGGAAATGCTTACTCGGAAGCGGCATCGGAGTTATTGACCAGAGTGTATCCTTTGGGTGTCTCCGGCTTATAATCCTTGGGCGCGTAATAACAATATTGCTCACTATTATTGCTGTCTTTGGTGAAACAGATTAGTTTATCAGAGCTGGTTGGTTTATATTCGGAGCAGCTTATGTCGCCATGAATTGTTGGAACATAATAGGTCTCATCGGTGAAGCAAAACACAAAACCGGGTTCAGTATCAGGCTTGCTACATTCCCAACCTTTACCGCTGGGAGCATCCTTAGGTAAGTAATACATACGCTGACAGGCTTGATAGCCTGTATATTCACAAGAACCTGGTAATAGTCCATGCTTTTCCAGCTCTTTTTTACTATCTTCACTTTCACAGGAAATATCAATATAACAAGTACCCTTTGAAAAGAGTTGGCAATCATTATCTTTAGAACAATTGCCAGCGCCGTTTCGGCAATATCCACCGGCATCACAGGCCGCCAGCATAAAAGCCGTGCCGGCCGCAAAAAGCGCACATACTTTGGTAATCTTCTTCATCTTTGTCTCCCCGCGCATTTAAGCGCATAAAGCACCAACATTGGTGCAAAATTTGCTTCTGTTTTTTTGTGTGATGATGCACAAAAATTAGCAAAATTATTGAAAAAATATAAAAATAATGCTTGACAAAAACTTGGATTTGTGTTAGAATTGAACTGAACATACTATATGCCCTTACCAGCAAAAGTTGCAAGACAAGGTAGCATAATGGGACAAAGAGGGCAATAGGGCATTTTAGCGGGTAACCCATTCCTTGATGGTGCGTTTTTCGTCATCAAAGCTCACGCCGATTTTGACTACATTTTTGTCCTCTCCACTATAATTGCTTGTAATTACGCTATGTTCCCCCTCGCCATTTGTAAAAATGGAGAGGGGGCTAGGGGGTGAGGGTAAATACGGTATCATGTAGCCCTTATCATCTATTTGTTTTAAAGCCACCTCTGCTGTGCCATGTAACTTAAACTCAAAAATATATATAGTATCTTCAGTTTCAATGAGCACATCGGATCTTCCAGCTGCTGTGCATTCTTCGGTACGCACCGAATATTCGGCAGTAAGCCTGAAGATGAGGTAAAAAATTGTTTTGTAATGGGCTTCATCCTGCTTTTCGGCATTATAGGGAATAGAACTGAAAAAAGAGCGTAAAATCTCCATGGCGCGGTTTACATCATGCTGCCGTAAAGCGCGTAGCATTGAACGCACGGTGGAATCATTTTCTGTTTTACTGGTGTGAGAATAATAGGGAGCTAAGCCTTTTAAAAAGCCGATGCGCACCTCCTCATTGGGAAAGCCTAGCGTATAATCACCATAAGCTACATCTTTAATAGTGAGATAGCCGCTCTGGTAGAGGACAGGAATAGGCGACTCAGCCTGCTCGGTAGGTACATCAAAATCACTTATGCCGGCGGAAAAGCCCTCTAACTCCTCTGGTTTTAAAGTATATTTGCTAAGCATTTCTGTAAGATAAGTTGGTGTGCCGGTGGAGAACCAGTAATAGCCTAGTTTCTTATCCTGTAAAGCATTTAAAAGGCTGAAGGGGTTATAAATATCCGGAGAGTTCTGGGAGAAGTGGTAGCCGTCATACATTTGTTTTAAAGAGATGGCTGCCTCTTTGGTACTCATATTATTTTTTTGGGCAAAAGCGCTTAGTTCCGGTGAAAGCTCAGTTAAAAGCTCTTCTTTAGTAATGCCGCAAAGGGCGGCATATTCATCTTTCAGGCTGATATTTTTGAGATTATTAAGCTCGCTAAAGATTGATAGCTGGCTGAATTTGGTGATGCCGGTTAAAAAGACAAATTTCAGTTTACTATCCTTGGCTTTAAGCGGGCTGTAAAAATCTCTCAGGCTGGTGCGCAGCGTTTTAAAGTTTTCGTTATCGGTTATGGTATCCAAAAGCGGTGCGTCGTATTCATCAATAAGCACAACAACTTGGCGGCCGGTTTGGGCATAGGCCGCATCAATAAGGGCGCTTAGTCTGGTACCCCATGCGGTATTTTGGGGAGATTCTTTAATACCAAAAGAATCTTCATAAGCGGCGAGCAAATAGTTCATGGCATTATTAAATTTATTTAAATCAGAGTACTTAGCGCAGGAAAGGTCGAATCTAAAAACCGGGTATTTTATCCACTCCTTCTCCAGTTTTTCTATGGCAAGCCCGCTAAAAAGCTCTTTTTGTCCGCTAAAATAGGCTTCCAAGGTAGAAATCAAAAGGCTTTTGCCAAAGCGGCGCGGGCGGGAGAGAAAATAGACCTTACCCTCGGTTACCAGCTGATAAATAAGGGCAGTTTTATCAACATAAATAGCGCCTCTATCGCGCATATCAGAGAAAGTTTGCATACCAATGGG
>JAEEML010000180.1 GCA_016283195.1 Deltaproteobacteria bacterium
AATGTCAGGAAAAATTGCCGGGTTACGCGCCTTGGTATCAATGAGTTTTAAATCTTTGACCATGTGCAATGTGCCTTGCTTATAGGTTTTAAAATGGTCTGTTCTTAGATGATTTTGATATGCTTCCTGGCTGGCATATATTTCCAAAATGCGAATTTTTGTCGGATCATCTTTGAGCTGCAAGGGGATTAAACTAATTACGCCAGGCTCTTTTTTGATAGAAGCGCTACCAATAGCATTTGCGGCTTTAATATATTCTTCAAGATACTGCGGATAAACCTCAATTTCTGCTATCCTAAAGATCATTTGGCTTGCATCTTCTTGATTAAAAAAGAGTTTTTGCTCGCTCATGCTTTTTGCGCAGGCTGGGAACATCATGGTTATTATCCCTATATATAAATATAGTAACTGCTTTTTGCTTCTAGCTGCTTTCATCAAAATGCCTCTTTAATTTAGCTTTAAGCTGTCCACCCATTCTTCTACTGTTGCCTGAGCTGTGCCGGCGGCAAATCTCTTTCCAGGAAGCCAGCCAGCCGCTATCGCTGCTGTTTTTAAATTTACGGCGCTTGAACCGATGGGGCTGCTGCCGGAGGTGACAAAAGGTACAACAGTAGCGCCCTTTTTAAGGGTGACGCTCTCTAAAAATGTGTACATAATTTTGGGCGCCTCGCCCCACCAAATAGGATAACCTAAATAAATGATGTCATATTGTTCGATATTCTCTATGCCTGAAGCCATGGCCGGGCGGGCATTTGGATCATTCTGCTCTTTTGAGGTGCGGCTATCACTATTATTATAATTGATATCCTCAGCTGTATATGGTGTTTGGGGCACAATCTCAAAGAGGGTGGCAGCGGTGTGTTTGGCAATGTGCTTAGCAATGGCCTCGGTATTTTTGGTAACGGAGAAATAGGCCACCAGCGTTTTCTTGGCGCTGGGCTCAGGCTGCGTTTCGGCGGCTAAAGACAAATATAGCGTTACATTATCTTTATCCAGCAAGGCTTTAAGCTCGGCTTCCGTTTTATCCGTGACTTTGCCCAGGCGGGTATAGCTCCAGGAATTGGAGCCAAAGAAAATAACGATTTTATCGCCGGAATAGAGTACAATATCCCCTGGCGCTGTCGTGGTTTGGCTATCGTTTCGCGGTAAAGCCTGGCCTAAATCCCCCACCTGCTCAAAGCCGCCATAGCGCGACATATTTACTGTAATTACCGAGGCTTTGGCCATTTCTTTGAGCGCTTTTACCGCCTCGTTGTCTTCCCACTCTACATTAATAATTGTGTCATCAATTTTGGCTTGCAAGATAGTTACCTCCTCATTAGCCGGCGTTTTATTCGTTTCATCGCTACTTGTATCTGACGCCGTAGCCGCATCATCGTTTTTTGGCTGCGAAGCATTAGCCGGTGCGTTATCTTTTGCTCCTGAACTAGTGCTTGGTGACGCAGAAGCATTGGTCACTTTGGTTCCCTCAGCACAGCCAAAGGCTAAAAAGAGCGCTAAAAATGTTACTGGCAGAAATTTGGCTTTCATCTTAACCTCCTACTTTAATTGGCTATATTCTGCATCGCTGACCACTTCGAGCCACTCGTTGCTGCTATTTTCACCGGGAATTTCCAGAGCCAAATGGGAAAACCAGCTATCAGCAGCCGCCCCGTGCCAGTGCTTGACACCCGCCGGAATATTGATGACTGTACCCGGTGTAATCATGATGGGCGCTTTGCCTGCTTCCTGGTACCAACCGCGCCCGCCGACCCCAATCAGCATCTGCCCACCGCCTTTAGTGGCATGATGAATATGCCAATTGTTGCGGCATCCAGGTTCAAAAGTTACATTAAATACCGGCACTTGGGATTTAGAAACCTGAGCCAGATAGCTTTTGCCGGTAAAATATTTGCCATAGGGATTGGGCTCGCCGATGGGGAAGAAGATGGAATTTTGATAACGGTCCTTGTCACTCGCCGCGGGCAGCTGCTCATTCCAAATATCTTTAGCCAGGCGGAAAACAGCCCAGCCCTTCGGCCAGCCGACGTACATAGTGGCATGGGTAATAATGGCGGCAATTTCTTCTTTGGTGACACCATGCGCTTTGGCGTTTTGCAAATGATAAGTTAAGGAAGAATCCGTTATGCCGCTGGCCATCAAGGCCACCACGGTAATTATGCACTTGGTTTTGACATCAATAGCGCTTTCGTTCCAAACTTCACCAAATAGTACATCATCGTTGAGGTGGGCAAACATTGGCGAAAACTCGCCGAGCTGCGCTCTGCCTGCGGTTTGGGTGATTCTCTCCGGCATCTTTTTTTCTCCTTGATTTTTGGGTTTTGCTTTAGCAAAAAGCGGCTGCGTGACACTTAAAAATGCCACAAAGGCCAATAATATAGCGCTGTTATTAAATTTTTTAGCCATTTTCTTCTCCTTCTTTGGCCAGCAAAATTTTTATTGCCCGGTAGGTGATTTCATAAACCGATTGATAGATAAAATCTACTCCGGCTTCCTGCATGGCCTTTTTTTGTTTTTCGGTGACGGTGGTATAAGGATAAATGCCGAACATAAAAGGGAAAAAGATATATATAAACTGCTTTGTCTTGCCTTCAGTAAAACCGGGGAAGAATTTTTTCAGGCACTCACTGATAAGAGCCATGGAGCGGCCATAGGCTTCTTTAAATTCCAGGAGCATTTCCGGGCGGCTGTTTTCCTCCATATCAAAATGATTCATCGACATGAGTTTTAGGAGAAATGGCCGATTTTGCAGCGATTTTGCCAAGACGTCAGCAAATTCATCTGCCCTTATTTCGCTTTCCCGGTGCAATATTGTTTCCAATTCGGCGCACCAGAGCTGATACTCCTGGCAGTGCATCGCCAGAAATATCTCTTCTTTGGTCTCAAAATAATTGTAGATTGAGGTGCGGGTAAAAGTGGTGGCCGCGCCAATATCCTTAATAGTGATTTCCCGGAAGGATTTAGTCTGATAGAGCTGCCGGCAAGCGGCGATAATTTCGTTTTTGCGGGCCATGGTGAGTTCACTTACTGAATTCATAAAGAGCTCCGTTTGCTTACTGACACCGTGTCAGC
>JAEEML010000181.1 GCA_016283195.1 Deltaproteobacteria bacterium
AGCATATTGCTTTAGAAGAGATAAAATATATTTTTTTAACTCACGCTCACGATGACCACGCCGGTTTTCTGAATGAGGTGCTTTTTGCAACGGAAGCCAAAGTTATTCTGCACCCGGAGGCCATAAAGGGCCTCAAAAGGGGGCAAAACTCCTTTGCCGGCGGCTGTTCTTCATTTTTAGCCTTACTATTTTGCCATATTCTGGCTCTTCTCGGGCATGGTGACCACCGCTATCCTCCGCTTAAAGATGAATATCTGGAGCGCCTTATTCCTATTGATTCCGCGGCTTTTGAAGCGCTGAATTTTCCTTATGAGATACTAAAAACACCAGGGCATACCAAAGACCATATTGCCCTTTTAGCCGGTGATGCCCTTTTTTGCGGGGATGCGGCCATGAATGGCTTTCCCAGTAGGCATAAGACAATAATCTGGATTGAAGATCCGGAGCAATATAAACACTCTTGGGAAATAATCATTAAAAAAAATCCGGCCGTGATTTTCCCGGCTCACGGAAAACCGTTTAAAACGGCCTATTTAATAAAATATTTGAAAACCTTGGATAAAATTAAGCTCTATCCTTTAAGGCAAAGATAGCGGCGGCGCTCTTTTGCCCAAAACCCCGGCGCGGAAAGGGTGAAAGTGTGCTATAATGCGCGGCGGATCGGCTTGGCGGACTCTATTGGACACTAACTGAAATTTCTAAAAACACCATAAAAATTAATCTGTTATCGCCCTTCTTAAAATACTGACTAAAAGTCATTGACTTCTAGTTCAATACTGCTATGTTCTAGGGCGAGGTGGTAAGGTGACCAAAAGACAGGAACAAGCGCTTAAAACCAAAGAAAAGATTCTGAAAGAAGCGGCGAAGATGGTGGCGGAGAGCGGCCTCGCCAACTTTAATATCGATGTTTTGACAGAACGCTGCGGAGTCGCCAAGGGCACTTTTTACACTTATTTCAAACACAAAGAAGACATTGTTTTTGAAATCTGCCGGGATCTTTTTGCGCAAATAGAAGAGCGTATGCAGCAGATGACCGGTAAAAATATTACTGAAAAACTCGCCTACTATTTTGATGAGTTCATGAAGGAAGTTGAAAGATATGGCGTCAACATAACGAGAGCCTGGGTGAGGGGGGTGATTGATCCGCAAAACGCTCCTGAAAACTTTGACAACCAAAAATGGCAATACGATGTTGAAATGCTGGAAAATATTTTGAAAAACGCCATTAAAAACAATGAACTAAAGAAGGATACTCCGGTGGAATTACTCACGCATATCATTATTTCCCAGCTTTACGGCATGATGACAGTGTGGTGTATGTCCGACTGCGAGTTTGAACCAAGGGAATGGACCAAAAAATTCTGTGATATGCAGCTGAATGCAATACTAGAAAAATATTTAGCTTAAAAGGAGGAAACAATGCAAAACTTTGATTACCTGACCCCAACCCGCCTTATTTTCGGTAAAGGAGTTATTAAAAACCTGCCGGAAGTAATGGCCCCTTTAGGCCAGAAAATTTTGCTCACTTACGGTGGCGGCTCAATTAAAAAAATCGGCCTCTATGACAAGGTAAAGGAGCTTTTAAAAGACTTTGAAATTTATGAGCTCCCCGGCATTCAGCCTAACCCCAAATATGACCCCAGCGTGCTGGATGGCGTAAAAATTTGCAAAGAAAAACAAATAGATGTCATTCTGGCTGTGGGCGGTGGCAGCGTGCTCGACTGCTCCAAAGCCATTGCCGCCGGGGCCAAATATGCCGGCGACCCCTGGGATTTAATCACTTACAAAGTAAAGGCTAAAGCGGCGCTTCCCATTGTGGATGTGCTCACTTTGGCGGCCACCGGTAGCGAATATGATAGCGGCGGCGTTATCTCCCGCACCGAAACTAACGACAAAATCGGCTATATTGATCCTCTGCTTTACCCGGTTTGCTCACTTCTCGATCCCACTTATACTTTTACGGTATCCAAAAAGCAGACGGCGGCGGGCTGCGCCGATGCCATGAATCATATCATCGAGCAATATTTTTGTGCCGATTCCACTTTGCTTAATGACGGCTTTATGGAAGCCGGCCTGAAGAGCCTGATGGTCAATGCCAGAAAATGTCTTGAAAATCCCGAGGATTATACAGCCAGAGCAGAAATGATGCTCACCTGTACTTATGGCTGTAATCGCATTTATTCTCTGGGCAACAGCCCCTCCGGCTGGCCCTGCCACGGCATGGAACACGCTCTTTCGGCTTATTATGACATCACTCACGGCGAAGGGCTGGCCATCATCACCCCCCGCTGGATGAAGCACATTTTGAGCGAAAAAACGGTGGACCGCTTTGTAAAATACGGCGTAAATGTTTTTGGTATTGATCCCGCTTTGGATAAATTTGCCATTGCCGATAAGGCCATCGAAGCTACTTATAAGTTCTTTGAATCCATCGGTATTCCCATGCATTTGCGCGAAGTTGGCATTGATGAAAGCCGCATTCATGAAATGGCCCATCATGTGGCGGCAAATGAGGGGCTGGATAAAGCCTGGGCGCCGCTTTTGGAAGAAGATATCGCGGCTATTTTTACCGCCTCACTGTAAAAAAGCTGTGTACCCAAAAAACGCTATCAAATAGTAAAAAAAACTGCCGTTTTGGCATAAAGGAGTAAAAAATGAAAAAATCGCTTGGTTCTCTGCCCGCATTATTTCCCATGCCGGTGCTTATGGTAGCCGCTTATGATGAAAATGGCAAAGTCAATGTGATGAATGCCGCCTGGGGCACCATTTGTGACATGGATAAGATTGCTCTCATTATTGACGATGCCCACAAAACAACGCAGAATATCCGCAAAATCAAAGCTTTTACGGTGAGTTTGGCCGACAAAGAACATATTGCGGAAGCCGATTTCTTTGGTATTGCCAGCGGCAATAAAATGGCTGACAAATTTGAGCGCACCGGTATGCACGCCAGCAAAAGCGCTGTGGTTAACGCCCCCATTATTGATGAATTTCCTGTTGTCATGGAATGTGAACTGGCCGAAATTGTCGAGACCGCCAACCTGTTTGCCGTGATTGGTAAAATTGTGAATGTCAGCGCGGATGAAAAAGTATTATCCGAAAATGGCAAAGTTGATCCGCTTAAAATTAATGCCTTGATATTCGATCAGTTCCAACATGGTTATTATGTGGCGGGCAGCCAAGTCGGTCAGGCCTGGAATGCCGGTAAAGCCTTGATGCAAAAGTGACGCCCAAAACCATTTGCCTTCACCCATTTAGCGGTGGGCTCCTGCCCGCAAAAAATTGAAAAATTTTTTCTGGCACTATCGTAATTTGATAGTGCAGCGCTTTATCATCTCCTTAAGCTAGCAGGGCCTATATTGCGCGGCGCTATTGGGCAGAATGTGAGGTTCCCCGCTAAGGCGCACCGAAAGCTGCGCTTTTAAAAACTCATAGCGCTGCCGCTTTTCCTCTTTGGCAAAATGTACCTCTCTCCCGTTAAGCCCGGCGTTGGGCAAATATGCTCCTCTTATAAACACCACCCCATATATAGCGGCAAATGCCAAATGCCATCTTTTTCCATCAGATCCTTGGGATAGAGAATGTACGAGGTGCCGATTTTACCGGTAAACTTCTTTCTAAACTTATCCAGCGAAGCATGAGAGCGGTAATTCGCTGATTTTACTTCAATTGGCGCTATTTTTTTATTTTCTCTTATCAGAAAATCGATCTCCAGGTGATTTTCCCGCTGATTTACCGCCGATCGGGAATAAAAATAGAGGCGGTGGCCACTACGCCGTAACATTTGAGCCACAATATTCTCCATTAGCATACCCTCATTGATATCAAGCCGATCAAACAGCACGGCCTTATAAAGTTCATTATCGGTAAAGGTTTTGTCCATAAAAGTTTGGGTAACCAGCAAACCGGTATCGGCCAAATAGCATTTTTGTGTGGCATGGTCAGCACTTAAGGCTAATCCCACATTGGGGTCAGTAGCATTAAAACATGTATTTATTATCATGGCCTCAGAGAGCCAGATAAAAGAATCTTCATAGGAGCGGAATCTGGCGTTTTTATTAATATTTGCCAGAGTATAGCGCTTTTCTTTTTTGGAAAGTTGCCCGGGAATATCATCAAAAACGGCATAAACCTTTTCTTCATAACCGGCGGCAAATTTAGAAATATCCTCACGATATAGCTGCAAAATCCTGCGCTTAACTTCATCAGCGGCGGCAAAATTTTTGCCATCAATATAAGCCAATACAGCTTGCGGCATACCGCCAACCAGCATATATTGCCGGAAATCATTCATAATTTTGCGGTGAAGTGCCGGCCCCAAGGCCATTTTACTTGCAAAACAGCGGCTAATAAGCGGCGCGGTGGCCTCATCACCCATAGCCCAGAGAAATTCTTCAAAATCCAGGGGATAAAGCTCAATATGCTCTTCTTCCGAAGGGATAATAATGTCCTTAGTATTCTTTTTTAAGCGGATAAGCGAACCGGTTTCCAAATAGTCATAGCGCCCATCGGCCACAAGATACTTGATAAGCTGCCGCGCTTTGGGAAACTGTTGCACCTCGTCAAAGACGATTAATGTCTCTCGCCTATGCAAAAGTGTAGAATAAAAGGCGCTGAGTTTGGCAAAAAAGATATCTAGGTTACTGCTATCGCTCTTAAACAGGTTCAGAATATCTTGGGGGGCATTGCCAAAATCTATAATAATATGGCTCTTGTATTCCTGGGTGGCAAACAATTTAGCTATATAGCTCTTGCCCACCCGCCGGGCTCCATCAATAAGCAAAGCGCTCTTTCCCTGGCTCCGCTCTTTCCAAGCCAGAAGTTCTGCGTAAATTTTTCGTTTCAGCATCTGGTATCATCTCCGGCTTTTTAGTGGCCTCTCGCCCGCTTCCAGCAAGAGTTATATAGCACAATAACACGAAACTGCAAGTTCAAAAGCCCGTATTTTGCACGAAACTGCAAGTTAAAAACCATGAATTTTGCACGAAACTGCAATAAAAGGCCGGTAGCTCTTCCCGTAATTCGATAGCATTATGCTGAGTCCGCCGGTTTTAGCCTCCTTGTATAGCAAAACTGGCTCTCTTGGTGGCAGCTGCTTTGGCTACCTACGGCTTGGCTCCTAATATGCAAAAAACTGCAATTGTGCTGCGGCTCTTTAAGCTGCACAAAAACCCAGCGCGAAAAGGGTGAAAGTGTGCTATAATGCGCGGCGGAGGTGCAGAAATGGTAGATACGACATTTAATGCCATGCTTAAGGAGGTGGATACGCTTTCTTACAACCAAGTTGTAACGCTTTTGGTGCGCTTAACACAGGCTTTACAATCGTGGACATCAAGCGAAGATAGTAATTCTCTGTTTTATTCGCCGAGCAATATGGCCCATTTGGAACGCGGCATAAAAGCCTTGCGTGAGGGAAAAGGTGTGGAGCACGAAATCATCGAGGTAGATTGATGAAGAAAATCTGGTTCGATGAAGCTTGGGAAGATTATCTATATTGGCAATCACAAGATAAAAAGACATTAAAGCGCATAAATGCCCTGATAAAAGATATTGAGCGGAGCGGTTTTGACCAGGGAATCGGCAAACCGGAACCCTTAAAAGAAAACCTGAGTGGTTTCTGGAGCCGAAGAATTGATGATGTCAACCGCTTTGTTTACAAGGTTGAGGATGGCATTTTGCAGATAGTTTCCTGTAAAGGTCATTACAATTAGTCATATGGCCGTCATGGCCGCCTCCGGTTTTGCCCATGATATACAAGAGAGCGCAATTTTGGCGGCGCTCTTTAAGCTGCCCAAAAACTCGGCGCGGAAAGGGTGAAAGTGTGCTATAATGCGCGGCGGAGGTGCCTGCGCCTGAAAGCCGGCCGGCTCTAAAAGGTAAGCCAATTTAATAT
>JAEEML010000182.1 GCA_016283195.1 Deltaproteobacteria bacterium
CAGCCGCCAAATAGTAACCCATGAATTTCCGCCATTTTACGACCATGACTCGCGCACTCTCATATTAGGTTCTATTCCTTCACCAAAATCACGCGAGGTGGGCTTTTATTACGGGCACCCGCAAAACCGCTTTTGGAAGGTGCTGCGCGGTTTCTATGGAAAAGTTGGTAGAGGCATATAAAGTGCTGGCTGAATAGCCGGGAGAGAATTTGCTGGGGTTAATTTGAGTAGAAGCCTCAGTGGATTATTCTGTTTACATGATCTTTTAATTTATCACTAAATTCATCAAGATCGCTTATAGTTATTGCACCTTCATTTATAAGAGAAACAATATTAAAAATCAGCTCTGAACACTTCATCGTGGCTATAACACCAGTTTTTCGCTTGTCATTTCTAATGCGCTTCTCCAGTTCCCAAAACTTGTTTGAGGCCAACTCATCACTTTGTAATAACTGACAATAACTCTCACAAAGCCGCGCCATATAATTTTCCTGCCAGTTAGGCATTTTTTTTCTAAAAAGCTTCCAATCACTCTCTTCAAATTCAGGATATGTTACTATCATCTTGTACACTCACCTACGCGCATAAGAATTATGTGTCTGGTTAAGATGCAAAAAAACACGGGGAGTATTTTAGCACACCTGGGGCCGGGCGACCAAGAGGCAAGATAGTAGAAATTGGTGAAGCTTAATGGCCTTTTGTGGTACCTGC
Source organism: Deltaproteobacteria bacterium (assembly GCA_016283195.1). GTDB lineage: Bacteria > JAEEML01 > JAEEML01 > JAEEML01 > JAEEML01 > JAEEML01. The sequence continues at coordinate 712 of JAEEML010000182.1, forward strand.
CTGCCGTGCCTCAACTTATATAGTTCAAATTTCGTTTCTGGCTTTTCTCCTGGGAGGAAAACCTCCGCTCACGGCTTCGCCTGCCGCTCTTGTTTTTCCTCCCAGGCACCTACCTTTCCTCCGGCTCCGACTTAAGGGAATGCTTTCCCTTAAGAATCCTCGCAAGGGGCCCGTTTTCCATGCACTGGGTAAAATACCTGCTTTGCCGTCAGACCGGCAAGTATGGCATGGGGGGGGAGGCGCAATTTGGGGGTCAGAACAATTGGCGCCCGCCGCAGGCGGCTCGCCCCATTTTTTAATTTCGCTACAGGGTACCCTGTATATTAGGTCCCCCCAAGACCTAACGAATTTTTTCCGTGCCTATTGGCACAAGGAGCGCAGTATGAAAAATGGTTATCTATTAGTCTCAATCTTCTTAACTCTCGCCCTCACGGCCTGCGGCGCCGGTGAGCAAGGTCCACAGGGGCCAGAGGGCAAACAGGGCCCAAAAGGTTTCAAAGGCGATGCAGGGAGTGACGGCCAGCCAGGTTAACTGTCTCGCCAACACGAGTGAAGATACCAACTTTGTTGATACTTACGGCTGTCTCTACACCTTTGCAGATGCGCAAAAAGTTTGCCCAGCCGGTTGGCATTTACCAACTCAGGCGGACTTTAATGCACTTCTCGCTTATGTTGGTTCCAATGATTTAATGAAGTCCCAAAACTTACGGGCCACCAGTTGGGGCGGTTTAGATAGTTATGGTTTTGCAGCACTACCGGCTGGCTTCTACTCTGACAGTTACAACAATTTGGGGACATACACCTTTTTCTGGACAAGCGAAGAAAAGAATAATACCACCTCATTCCGCCTTAATGTAGATAGCAGCAAGGCTATAATGGCCAGCCATAACAAGACATACGGTGGTTCCGTCCGCTGTCTAAAGGACTAAGCAGCACAAATAAATACACCACACAGCTTTCGCCGTGTGATGCATTACCTCCCAAGCGCTTATCTATATCTTATCTTCTGTCCTACCGAATGGCGGAACCTTTAATATGATTTTTAGCTTTTGTGGGGAGTTTTTGGAGAAAATTATAAACTTGAAGTCCCCGGTCCCAACCCTCGTTTTGCGGCAGTCAATGCATGGTAGATTTCAATTTCAAGTTAAAATCTTTATTTATACGCCTTAATTTATGCATCGCTATAACCATAATAAGCGTCGTTATTTATATGAGGGTCAACTCTAACGCGCTCTTTTGTGACTGACGATTTTGTTGCATTCACCCTGCCTTAAAACTACTCCAACAAGTTTATAAAAGCTCGGTGGCCCAGTTAAGGGCCTGAATAGTATTATCGGTAACTCTAAGTTCCCTGGACAAATTATCCATCCGTTTGCGGGTCTCCGCTATGTCGATAACGGTCACTAGTTTAATTTCGCTGCCCCGGCTACGAAAATAATTAAAATTGGGGCTAGCGTTTTCAATAGCCTCTTTGTAAGCCGCTATTTGCATATTCAAAACATCTTTTTTGGCAATCAGTTCGGCAATGGTTTTATTACCATCAGCTACTGTTGCATTATTAGTTTTATTGATGCGGCTAATAAGCTCTTCAAGGTGGCCTATCACCCTATCCAGTTCGCTAAATAATTCTTCCGGCTTCTCCGGCGGATTTTCACCCTCCTGCACCAAAACGCTGCTTTTTAGCCTTTCTTTCAGCCAGTTGATTTTCTTTTTTAAATCTGCCCTCTCTTGCAAAGCCTCTGCTAATTTCATCTTTTCTCCTCCTCCGTACTGCTCACTATGAGCATCAACAGTAGCCATTTTAAGTACCCGGACTATCAGAATACGATAGTGCAAATAACTTTTTTCACTTTTTTGCGATTTTTTTTGGGCAACGAGCCCTCGGGGCGACCAAGCAACAATATATTGGTGAAACTTAATGGACTTTTTGGGTATTTGCCTGCCGTGCCTCACCCCCTAACCTCCTCTCCGTTTTGAACAAACAGAGAGGAGGAATTTTTGAATATACAAGGCTTTATTCTAAAATATTTTTTCCTCCGGCTCCGACTTAAGGGAATGCGTTTCCTTAAGAATCCTCGCAAGAGGCACGTTTTCCATGCATTGGGTAAAATTTCTGCTTTGCCGCTAGGCCGGCAAATAAGGCATAGGGGGGAGCGCAACTTGGGGGCTTAGTGGCGCCCGCCGCAGGCGGGCGATCGCGCTATTTTTGATCCGGGCGCAGCTAGGCAATTATATTAGTATTATTGTGTTAGCAATAATATTGTGTTAGCAATAATATTGTGTTAGCAATAATACTCCTCTTGCAAGAGGAGCGAAATTTTACTAGCCCATATTTGTCCAAAGAGGTACCTAATGCATATCACATACATCCCGTGGCTAAAGGTAGTCTTCACTACATTAATACTCTTTTCTACTTTACCGGCAGGGGCACAGGAATACGGCTCATTTACCGATAGCCGCGACGGCACCAGCTATAAAACTGTGCAAATCGGCCGCGAAACATGGCTCGCCGAAAACATGAAATATGTGGCCGAAAAACTGAGCTGCAGCGTGGATATCCAGCATGGCGGCTCCATAAAGAACGACGGTTGCTTATACACTTGGGCCGATGCCCATAAAGTTTGCCCGGCCGGCTGGCATTTGCCCAGCAAAGTGGAATTTACCCGCCTTTTAATCAATGTTGGCCAGGGCAAAGAGGGCTCGGATAATCTTAGGGATAACAGCTGGGAAAACGGCGCCAACGGTTCCGGCTTTGGGGCCCGGCCGGCCGGATATGCCGAATCCGGCAACTATTTTAAATTTGGGGCCGGCGCTTATTTCTGGTCCACCACGGAGTGTGACGGAGCTGATGCGGCCGCCGCTTCTCTTTCGCTCTTTGCCGGCAGTGTCACCGCCCAAAAATGCCACAGCCGGGTGACCGAGATGCTTTCTGTCCGCTGTGTTAAAGACAGCGAGGGTAGCGCCCAGGCCACCTTTATTGATAAGCGTGACGGCAGCAAATACAAGACGGTGGAAATCGCCGGGCGCACCTGGATGGCCGAAAATATGAAATATATCAGCGCGGCCCTGGATTACAAAATAACCAAGAGCCCCAAAGAATATGGCTACTTATATAACTTTGAAGATGCCAAAAAAGTTTGCCCGGCCGGCTGGGAACTACCCAGTAAAGTGGATTTTGACAAGCTGCTGAGCGTTACCGATAGAGGGCAAAAGGGCTCGGATAACCTCAGGGACAAGCTCTGGGAAAATGGCCAGAATGTCTCCGGCTTTGGCGCTCTGCCGGCCGGTTACTGCGACAAGAGCGGCTGTGTGCCCTTTGATACGGCGGCCTATTTTTGGTCCAGCACCGAACGTGACAGTGGCCGCGGCTACGGCCTCTATGTGGATGTGGGCAAAGTCACGGTAAATAACGGCAAAAAGGGCAGCTATCTCTCGGTGCGCTGCGTTAAAAGCCCGGAAGGTGCCGGTGGGGAAGTAGCCGGCACGGAAGTAGCCGCGGGCCCAGCGGCTCCTGCTCCTGCCGGTACGCCCCCGGTTAAAGATGAGCCGGCCGCTTCCGGAGCGGGCAAGGGGCTACTTGCCGGCTCGCTCACTTTGGGCGTAGTGGGGGCCGGCGGCATTGGCACCGGCATTGGTTTTATGGTGGTGGCCGGTAAGCAGGAAAAGCGCCGCACTAACCCGGAAGTGCTCGATAGCATGCTCTATTTGGAAAATCTCGGCTCTAATGCCAAAAAGAACAAAATAGTGGGCGGCGTGGCTCTGGGTGTGGGGGGCGCGGCGCTGGTTACGGCGGTGGTATTAGGCGTTTGCCATGCCCGGGCCCAAAATGGCGGCAAAGCGGGGAAAAAACAGGTGGCTCTCTGGCCTAGTCTGGGCCAACATGAAAGCTCTTTGCATCTAGCGCTCAGCTTTTAGGAGATTATGATGAAATACATGAAATTATTGCTTTTGCTCTCATCTTTTAGCCTCCTTTCCTGCGGCTTTGATTTGCTTAACCAGCACCCGGATGCCAAATATGAAGAGCAAAAAGGCGAAAAGTTGCCCAAAGATTTAAAAGGAGGCCTGGCTTGCAGCGCCGATGGCAAATGCCCCAGCGGTTATGACTGTGTAAAAGCCGCCTATTACCCCAATGGCAAATGTGTAAAATGCGAAAATGAGCTCATGACCGGCGAAAACTGCGACCAGTGCAAAAACGGCAAGAACGGCCCCAATTGCGATTCGGAAATAACTACCAAACCCAGCGACAGACCGCAAGTTTGCGATAATCCCCACAAAACCGGCGAAAACTGCGAGAAGTGTGCAGATGGCTGGATCGGCAAAGATTGCAATATAGAGATCACATGCCTGCATGGCGTTGTAAACTCCACTACCGGCCATTGTGAGGAAGGCAGTTGTGCAAAAGGCTGGACGGGCGAAGACTGCAACATGTGTGCAGCGGGCTTTACCGGCGAAAACTGCGTATCTGACCAATGCAACAACCATGGTACCTTTAATACCCAAACCGGCAAATGCGACTGTGACACTAACTGGGACGGCGAAAACTGCAACAAGTGTAAACCAGGCCATGGCGGTACAGAATGCAATACGCATTGTGTGAACCCGAGGATGACCGGCGAAAACTGCAATGAATGTCCAGATGCAAACATGACCGGCGACAAGTGCGATCAACCTATCACATGCAATGTTGACCACGGTGAGCTGGATACCAGCACCGGCAAGTGCAGCGAGTGTAAAGAAGGCTGGAGCGGTGATGATTGCAAAGAGTGTGATCATTCTTTAGGCTATGGTGCCGAGTGTAAAGCTTACGGAAGTGTTGCTGATTTGGATGGTAATAAATATAAGACTACCATTATTGGTAAACTGGAATGGATGGCTGAAAATATAGCTGCTACTACCGGCAACGATGGCAGCTCTCTCACCTGCTATGCCAACAATAATGTTTCTGTCTTTATAACTACTTATGGCTGCCTTTATACTTGGGAAGATGCCATGAAAGTGTGTCCAAGTGGTTGGCATTTACCGTTGACAGCAGAGTTTAACGCACTTTTAGATTATGTGCGCCCTGACTCTGACAGTGATTCCACAATGTCTAGGAACTTACGTGCCAGTAGTTGGGCGAGCGGTGCCGATAAATATGGCTTTGGCGCCCTGCCCGCTGGCCTCTACAACGATGACTACAACGATTTAGGTCAACAAGCCAACTTCTGGTCGGCCACGGATAACGATGACGATACCTTCGCCGACGGCCTGTACTTGCGTGATGAAAATGTGGCTGGGTTCAACACCAACAAGGTTATCGCCTTCTCCGTGCGTTGCGTAAGAGACGCTACTAACCACTAAAAACCGCCGCCTACCTCACCGCCTGCGGCGCCCTCACCCCCTGGCCCCCTCTCCATTTTCACAAATGGCGAGGGGGAATATTGTGTAATTTCATATTGTTATGCTACCGAACCCGGGCCGGGCGGCAGCTCCGGCTAAGCCAGAGGCAGGCTAGCCATATCCGGTCTCAAGTGGGGCCTCTGGCTTTTAAGGCAAATATACAGAGAATGATTTTGTAACATGCCATAAATAAAGCCATTTTTTATTGAATGCTCGGGGGTCCGGGGTGTCCCCGGCCGGGCGGAGGAAAGGGGATTGGGGAAAACCTGAGCGCTTCGGAAGTAGCGGAGGTTTTCCCCAAAAAAAGAAAAGAAGAAGAAAATCAAGAACAAGAATCGGGTAGAAACGGGCTGGCGGCAGCCACTCGGACCTCTCCTCCTAAGTTGCTGAATTTTTACGAAAATCGCCCCTCTGCCTGCGGCTTAGTTCAGGCATTTGTTCACCTAAATATAAAGTTCTTTCGAGTACTTATAGCTCTCTGCATACAGAGTTTCCGGGGCAATATCAATTGCGCCTTCCATCCAAGAGACAAAACCATACGTTACTTTTGCTGTACGGCGATTTGCTTCCTCAGCCAGCGGCGCAAAGGCACTCCCCTTATCCAGCAATGTTGTAACATCAAAAAGACGGGTTTCACCTGTTGAGAAGGTGATAAGCATCATACCATCATCGAGTATTTGTATTGCACTAACTTCAATCTGCGGAATAAGCTCCCCGGCATAGCAGATGCCATCTTTCACATACATGGCCAACCTCCAACCGCAATATTATACGGTACCTTCTGGCAAAAATCACCTTAAAACAGGCCACCATTAAGTAGAGGCATAAGATTTCCCCCCTACTTGTTGAATATATTTGAATTTATTAAATGGCTACCGAGCCCGGGCCGGGGCGCGAGCCCCGGCTAAGCCAGAGCAAACGAAAGTAGCGGAGGTTTTCCCCAAAAAAAGAAAAAAGTAGAATAAAATCAAGTAAAAAAGTCGAACAAAACGGGCCTGCAGTTAAGCAAAAAGAGCCTGGTACCATAAACCAGCCTCTCAACTACCCAGGCTTGCCGCTAAATTAGCCAGTCTGCCCACTTCAAATACACCATGCCACGTTTTGGAATCCCTCTCTATTTGTAAAAATGGAGAGGGAAATTTCCAATAATTACCACTGATTGAGAGGGTGAGGGCGCCGCAGGCGGCGTGACGACATTTTTCAAAAAGGTATGAGTAATAATCAGAAAAGATTTTTGCCCATTCCCCTCCCCCAAAATAGGGACTTCCCATTTTAAACACGGTGATTATCTTAAGCCAAGCGATGCTGGATAATATGGCCTTAAAAGCGGGCCAGCCAGGCGCTTTATTGGCCTAACAAGCCTAGTGAACCCTTGGTGTAACGTAGGCTCTACCGGCCGCATTTACAGGAGAAACCGGTGTATTTTAAAGATTTTTCTTATTTTGTTACACGTGAAACATCTTTCAGCGCGGCGCACCTTTTGCGCGGCTATAACGGCGAATGTAGCCATCTCCATGGCCACAACTGGAAGGTGCAGGTGACAGTAAAAGCCAGTAATCTCGATGAGCTCGGCATGGTGATTGATTTTAAGGTGCTCGATAAAGAGATAAAAGCGGTGGCCGAAGAGTTAGATCACCACTTTATCAACGAGGTAGCGCCTTTTGACAACATAAATCCCACATCGGAAAACCTGGCCGCTTTTATTTTTAAAGAACTCTCCGCACGGATTGATAATGAACGCCTGGCGGTTTTTGAAGTAAAAGTGTGGGAGACAGAAAAGTCCTGCGCCACGGTAAGAAGATAAGACGAGGTAAATATGGAACCAATTTACGGAACAACAATTTTAGCAGTGCGCCGCGGCCAAGAGGTCGTGGTCATCGGCGATGGCCAGGTAACTCAGGGTAATACAGTAATGAAAGGCACAGCCAAAAAGGTGCGCCGCCTCTATCACGACAAAGTGATTACCGGTTTTGCCGGCTCCACCGCCGATGCCTTTACCCTCTTTGAGCGCTTCGACGCTAAGTTAAAGGATTTTAACGGCAATTTACAAAAAGCTGCCGTGGAACTGGCCAAAGACTGGCGCACCGATAAATCCCTGCGCCAACTGGAAGCTATGCTTTTGGTGGTGGATAAAGAGCATGGCTATATTATCTCCGGCAACGGCGATGTTATTGAGCCGGAGGGCGGTATTATGGGCATCGGCAGCGGTAGTCCATTTGCTATCGCCGCTTCGCGGGCGCTCATGGCCAAAACTGAGCTCTCAGCCCGCGAAATAGCGGAAACAGCCATGAATATCGCAGCTGAAATGTGCATTTATACCAATAAAGAATTTACCATCGAAGAAATAAATGGCGGAGATAACTAATGGATAATAAAGATATTTATACACCAAAAGAGATTGTGGCCCAGCTCGATAATTATGTGGTTGGGCAAAAAAACGCCAAACGGGCCGTGGCCATTGCTCTAAGAAATCGCTGGCGGCGGCAAAAGCTGGACGCGGCTATTAGAAACGAAGTTTATCCCAAAAATATCATGCTGATAGGCCCCACAGGCGTGGGTAAAACCGAAATTGCCCGCCGCCTCGCTAAACTGGCCAAAGCCCCCTTTTTAAAAGTGGAGGCTTCTAAATTCACCGAGGTAGGCTATGTGGGGCGCGATGTGGAATCCATCATCCGCGATTTAACAGAAATTGCCGTGCAAATGGTGGAAAAAGAATTTGAAGCTAATGTACGCGTAAAAGCCGAAAAAAAAGCCAAAGAAAAAATCTTAAATATCCTCTTTCCGCAAAAAGCAGCTGAAGCACCGGCCGAAACTCCCAAAGAGCGGCCCGCAGTCTTTGTGGTGGACCCTAGCGGCAATGTGGCTAAAGACTTGCCGGTAAGTGCCGAAAGTCACCGTGATGATCTTTTAGCCCGCCTGGAAAAAGGCGAATTCGACGGGCGCAATATTGAAATTGAGGTGCGCGAAACAAGTAGCCCCATGCTCCAGGTTTTTGCCGGCACCGGGCTTGAAGAAATGGGCGTAAATTTTCAGGAAATGTTTGCCAACACCCCCTTTGGCGGCGGGAACAAAAAGAGCAAAAAACGCTCGCTTACGGTTAAAGAAGCCATTCCGCTCTTAATTGAGCAGGAAGCCTCGCAAATGGTGGATAAAGACGCTGTTACCAAAGAGGCCATAAATAGAGCCGAAAATCACGGCATTGTCTTTATCGACGAGATAGACAAAATCACCACCAGGTCCGGCGGCGGCAGCGGCCACGGGCCGGAAGTCTCCCGCGAGGGCGTGCAGCGCGATCTCTTGCCCATTGTCGAAGGCACCACCGTCACTACCAAATATGGACCAGTTAATTCCGAGCATATTCTCTTTATTGCCGCCGGCGCCTTTCATGTGGCAGAAGTATCTGATTTAATACCAGAATTACAGGGGCGCTTTCCCATCCGCGTGGAGCTCGACGCCTTAACTGAAGAAGATTTTCTGCGCATTTTGACCGAGCCTTCCAACTCATTGGTTAAGCAATATTCTGCCCTTCTCGCTACAGAAGAGGTGACGCTAGATTTCAAAGAAGAGGCCTTAAAAGAGGTGGCCCATTTTGCCTGGGTTGTAAATAACCGCTCGCAAAATATCGGCGCTCGGCGGCTCCACACCATTATGGAAAAACTGGTGGAGGAAATTTCCTTTAACGCCCCGGAAATGAGCGGGCAGACAGTGAATATAGATAGAGCCTTTGTGCTGGATAATTTGCAAAATCTGGTGGAAAACGAAGATCTTAGCCGCTATATTTTGTAATTTTTTGATAACAAATAAAAAGCGAATTAAGCAAATGAGCAAGCAACAAGATTTTTGGCAGGAAGAAAAACTTTGGCCGGATGTGCCGCCGGAGCGGCAAATTTTTTGTAACCGCACTATGAATATGCGCCATATCGGGGCTATCGGCTTTGATATGGATTATACTTTAATCCATTATCACGCCAGCGAGTGGGAAAAATGCGCTTTTGCCCATTTGCAAAAAAGTATTTCAAAAGAAGGCTTTCCGGCTGAAAATCTCACTTTTGACCCTTCTTTTATGCTGCGCGGTTTGGTGGTGGACAAGCAGCTGGGCAATTTAGTAAAAGCCAACCGCTTCGGTTATGTAAAAAAGGCCTTTCACGGCACAAGGCCGCTCACTTTTGAGGAGCAGCGCGCCGCTTACAGCCGCGTTTTGGTTTCTACCGATGAGCCGCGTTTTGCCTTTTTGAATACTCTTTTTGCCATTTCCGAAGGCTGTATGTACTCCCAATTGATTGACCGCCTGGAGGAAGGAGCCTTTAGCCGCCACATCAGTTACGGCGATCTCTATGATTTAGTGCGAAAATCTTTAAATGCTGCCTATATTGAAGGCCATTTACAGCGCGAGATCATGGCCGATCCGGCCCGCTTTGCCGTGCCTGACGATGAGCTTATTCTCACTTTGCAGGATCTCCGCGAAGCCGGTAAAAAGCTGCTTTTAATCACTAATTCCGACTGGAATTACACTAATTTTATGATGAATTACGTCTTTGGCCCTCATTTGCCGGCCGGTAGCGATTGGCGCTCGCTTTTTGACCTCGTGGTGGTAAGTTCAAGAAAACCGGAATTTTTCTCCGGTAATAGCCGCTTTTTTGAAGTGGTAAACGAAGAGGGCCTTTTAAAACCAGTAACCAGCGGCCTGGAATTTGGCAAGCAGTATCTTGGTGGCAACGCTCAAGCTGTGGAAAAATTGCTTGGCCTTTCCGGAGAAGAGATTCTCTATGTGGGCGATCACATTGTCGATGATATTTTAACTTCTAAAAGCATGCTGCGCTGGCGCACCTGCCTTATTGTGCGCGAACTGGAAAAAGAGCTTTTGGCCGAGGAGGCTTTTGCCCCCTGCCGCAGCGATTTAAACGAACTCATGGCCCGCAAAGAGAAGTTGGAATATATTCAGTGTCAATTAAAAGTACTTTTATTACGCAAGCACAAAAAATATGGCGATCCCAATGTCGGCGGGCGGTTAGTAACTAATAAACTGGCTGAATTAAAAGAAGATTTAATGAATCTTGATGAAAAACTCTCTCCTCTCGCTATAGCTTCCGGCCAGGTTTACAACGAAAAATGGGGGCCGCTCCTGCGCGTTGGCAGTGAAGAAAGCTATTATTATGCTCAGCTTGAAGCCGGCGCCGATATTTATACTTCCAGAGTGAGCAATTTTCTTTATGCTACACCTTTTGCCTTTTTCCGCTCGCGGCCAAAACTATATTAAAAAAAGGTAATCTAATTAAGTGCCACCACTCCGGCACAGCTAAATTCCGGAATTAACATATATTCTTCGCTGGTGCTTATGCCATAGCTGCCGCCATCAAGTAGCGAAACCAAAAGCTCATTGCCCTTTAAATCCGGGCAAAAGGGGTAACCAAAGGAGTAGCGCCTTAGTTTTAAAGCCGGGTACTCTTTTTGCACCATATCCTGCGCCATTTGGGCCAGAGTTTCGGTGGCTTCCGCTCCCAGTCCGTGCAGATAAAAATAGTCGCTGAGGCGCTCTTTTTCCTCAAGCTCTTGGTAAAAAGAGCTAAATTTTTGGCCGAGACTCACCAAAAAGAGCCAGACTTTACCGCCGGGAAGTTCATGGCCGATAAAGGGCAAAAGTGGGGGCGGAGCTTCCGGTATTAGTACATATTCTTTAATAATAATAATGCCTTCCGGTATATTATTCTCTTTTAATTCGCCGGTTAATCTAGTAAAAAGTGGGCGTACTTTCTGCGCTTCATACTGGGCTTTTTCCATGGGGCTCATGGAACTCTGCAAAAGGCGCCAGCGGGTAGTAAAAAGGCGGCGGGTGTTAAGGTTGGAAAAGAGAACATTAGGTAAAAATTTAATTATTTTCATGACTTTATATAGCGCAAATCATCAAAGGCATCCTTACAATAAAAGACTTTGCCGCCCGGATAAGCTGGAGCCAGAGTTTCCTCGGTAAAATCAGGGGTGAGTGCGGCACCGCCCACCAGCACGGGAATGGTAAGTCCCGCTTCTTTAAAGGCTTTTACATAATCAATCATAGCCATGGCGCTGGAGACCAAAAGACCGGAAAGACCGATAGCTGCCGGCTTTTCCGCTTTAGCCACTTCCAGTATGCGCTCAATGGGCACTTTTATGCCTAGGTCGATAACTTTTATGCCGTTATTTTGCAAAATCATTTTGACCAGATTTTTGCCGATATCATGCACATCGCCGCGCACAGTAGCCAAAATAACTTTGGGCCCGCTAGGCTCTCCGCCGGCAGCGGCAAAGTGCGGCTCCAGCAATTTTGTGGCTTTACTCATCACTTCGGCGCTTTTTAAGACAAAGGGCAGCTCTATTTTGCCCTGCCCCATTTTTTCTCCTACTTCAGCCATAGCCGGCAGCAAAATATCGCTTAAAATTGCTTCGGCCGGCTTTTCGGCCAAAAGGTCCGGCAGGGCTTTTAATAAATCCTCGCGCCCGCGTAAAATGGCCAGTTTTACGCTTTCGGCCGGGCTCAAAGTAAGCGGCTCATCTTTAGCGGCAAGCTCAATATCTGAAAATAATTTTATAAATAATTCCAATGGATCGCCGTCTTCGGCCCGGTTATAAATAAGATTTAAAGCTATTTTTTTAGCTTCTTCGGGCAATTTTTTGAGCGGCAAAATCTGAGCCGGATTGACAATAGCAGCCGCAAGGCCGGCCTTTTTAGCTTCATAAAGAAATACGGAATTTAAAATGGGGCGGCTTTTGGCACTTAAACCAAAACTGATATTGGAAAGCCCCAAAACCGTATGCGCTTTGGGGCAAATTTCATGGAGCCCCTTTATGGCCTCCAGCGTCTCCATAGCCGAAGTTTTGAGGCTCTCTTCGCCTGAGGCCAGAGTAAAAGTAAGAAAGTCAATAAATATAGCTTCTTCCGGCACACCTTCGGCCTTTGCGAGCGTTATAAGCCGGCGGGCAATATCAAGTTTTTCGGCGGCTTTTTTGGCCATGCCCGCTTCATCTATGGTGAGCGCTATCACCATAGCGCCATATTTTTGGGCCAGTTTTAAAATAGCTTTGGCCTTTTGCCCGCCGTCTTCCAGATTAATGGAATTAATAAGCGCCCGGCCGCTATAGAGCATGAGCGCTTCTTCCAGAGCCTTGGGGCTGGTGCTGTCTAAAACCAAGGGGAGGCGCGAAGATTTATTAGCTCTTTGAGTGAGCTCTTTTAAGAGCGCTTCTTCATCGAGCCCGGCATAAGCTACACTTAAATCTATAGCGTGAGCCCCTTTTTGTTCTTGGTCTAAAAGTATTGCCAGAGAATCATCTAACTTACCGGAAAGTAAAGTCTTTCTAAAGGCTTTACTGCCGGTGGCATTGGTGCGCTCGGCAATCATAATGGGCTTTTCGGCCCGCTCTATATCGAGCGCGCCATAGAGGCTGGAGAGCATAACCGGCGGCGCCGGCCTGGCAAATTCCGGCCTATTTTGGCCCTTTATGGCCTGATTTATAGCCGCTATATGTTGCGGCGAAGTGCCGCAACAGCCGCCCACGATGGAGAGCGGTATCTTTTGCATAATTTCCGCTATGTGGGTGCCCATTTCGGCCGGGCTCTCTGGGTATAAAAGGCCGCTTGGCGTTGTTTGCGGCAAGCCGGCATTGGGGTAAAAACCTATATATCCCGGCCAGATAGCGGCTAGTTCCGCTAAATATGGCGAGAGTGCTTCCGGGCCGTTTCCGCAATTAAAACCCAAAATATCAATGCCAAGCGGCCAAAGAGCGCTCACTACGGCCGCAATGGGCGACCCGGTGAGGAGAGTGCCGTTTTTTTCCAAAGTAACAGAGACATATATAGGCACTTCATGGCCCGCTTTTTGCTCGGCGTGAGCGGCGGCTACTGCGGCTTTTATTTGCAAAAGGTCCTGCGCGGTTTCTATTTGCAGCATATCGGCGCCGCCGGAAATCAGGCCCGCTATTTGGCAGCGATAGCCCTCATAGAGCTCTTTGTAAGATATTTGCCCCAGTGAAGGCAACTTGTCGCCCGGGCCGATAGAAGCCGAAACAAAGCGGGGAATGCCTGTTTTTTCTGTATAAAAAGCGGCCGCTTTTTTAGCTAAAAGCACCGCTTCTTCATTTAACTTTTCGCACTCTCCAGCAAGGCTGTGCTCAGCCAAAAGGCGCGGCACGGCACTAAAGGAATCCGTCTCGATTATCTCGGCGCCGTTTTCCAAAAAAGCGCTATGAATTTCACTAATTACTTCCGGTGCCGAGCGCACAAGATAATCAAAACAACCGGGATGAGCGCCAAAAATCTCCGGGCCATAATTTTTAGCCATGAGCGTTGTGCCCATAGCGCCATCTAGCATTAGCGGCCGCTTTTTTAAAATATCTAATATTTTAGCCATATTACCAATTATCAAGCAGAGTGTTTATCTCGTCGGCGCTGTTATAAAAATGGGGTGAAATACGCACTGTTATATCTTTGTCCTTTTTCTCCGGGCTTCTGGCGGCAATGTAAATGCCCTTTTTCTCCATTTTCTCTACAAACTCTTCGGCATCGGAGCGCAAAACCGACACAATACCGGCGTGCTTAGCACGCTCTATGGGGGTAATAACCCGGGCATCTTTGGCCAGAAGCCCGCTAATCAGCTGCTCGCTTAAATCCAGCACTCTGTCGCGCACAATTTGCGCATTAAAGCGGCCTAAAAATTTAATAGCCGCTTCGAGAGCAATAAGGGGCAAAATTGAGGTTACCCCCAGTTCTACGGCCCGCGCCTCTTTAGCCGGGAAAAAGTGATGATTATTATATTCTTCAGGATTACGGGCAGATAACCAGCCGGCCAGTGGCGGAAAGCCTTCTCCGCGCATCCCGGGAGCCACATAGAGCACTGTGCCGCCGGGACCGGCCATCAGCCATTTGTGGCTGGCAAAAGTGAGAGCGCTGGCGCCAATTTTGCTGACATCTATTGGCAAAAGCCCGGCCGCCTGAGTAGCATTGACAAAGAGCGGCACACCTTGCACTTTGAGTTCCTCAGCCAGAGCCGCCACTTCATCGAGGCGGGCGCCGGTTCTATACTGCACCAGGCTCACCACAACAGCCGCTGTTTTTTCTTTATCCACTTTGCGCAGTATCTGGGCTATGTCATAGTGATTATCATTTTCCGGGCGCACAAAATTGAGCTTATAACCCAGCCTCTTAAAGGGAATAGTGGAGGAGGGAAACTCATCTTGTAAAGTCACCACATCATTTCTTGCTTTATCCAGCCTTTTAAGGCGGAGAGCCAGCAAATTCATAGCTGCCGAAGTGGATCCGACAAAAGCTATATTATCGGCTTCGCTATGAATATATTGCGCTACACATTCCCGCACCCGGGCGATAATAGCCGGCGTTTCTTTTTCTATCCTGGCCACTTCGTTATACATGGCCTCAAGGTGCTCGCTCATGGCCTTTTTAACGCTCATAGGCAGCGGGGCCAGCGAGGCGTTATTAAGATATATCTCGCCGTTTTTAAAGCAAAATTCGCTTCGTATATCATCAAAAGAACTTTGTTTTTTCACAACAACCGGCGCTACTTTTTTTTCACTTACTTTCTTTTCACTCATTTATTTATTTCCTTATCTTTAGCTTCTTTAAGGTAGCGTATGCCTACCCTTCTGACAGCTATAAATTCCGCATAAAAGTTTTTAGAGGCAAAACCAAAGGTGGATCTTTGGGCATTTTCAATAAGATAATCCAAATCATCAGATTTATATTCGGTGGTAAGTTTACGCACTCCGGCCGGGCCATGATTATAGCCCGTTAAAATAAGTGGCCATTTTTTCAGCATTTTTTCAATGCGCTTAAATAGCTTGGCCGCCGCTCTCGTGGCTTTTATGGGGTTTAGGCGCTCATCTTTTTGCCTAGTGACAGTAAGCCCCATTTCCCGCGCCGTATCGGGCATGAGCTGCCAAAGGCCGGCCGCTCCGGCAAAAGAATGGATAGAAGGCGTGCACATCGATTCCACAAAAACCAGCCAGTAAAGATCTTCCGGCAATTTGTAACTTTTTAAAGTATTTTCAATCTCTTTTTTGAGCGGAGCGCAGCGCTGCATGGCAATTATAAAAGCATCGGCGGCACCGCGCTGAATATGCACCCTGGTCCAGGCTTTTTTTATTTTATCAGGGTAGGCTTTTTTTAATTTATTTAGATGCTCTAAAGTTATGCTATCAACATTTTCGTTTAAATATTCACTATTTCCATCGCTTAGTGCGTGCAACACTTCTTGCATGTTTTCTTCGGATTCGCGCAAAAAGAGGCGCAGGCGCCGCACCGTTTCACCGGCTTTTTCACCTTCAATCACTTCAAAAATAACGGTGCTGTAAGTTAGTTCCGGGTATTTTATATCATGCAAAAGATAGTGGTTACTGGGCAAATCGCGAAAGATAAATTCCCAAAAATTCACTCTTGGTTCAAAAGCCGGGCTCACGGGAAAGGTTAGTTCTGCGGTAGATGTGAGTTCTCCGGACACTGTACCCAAAGTGGCAGGCTCAGAAGCTGCCAATAGTAATGCCTGAAGGAGTAACCACATAAAAACCTCTTTAACTAACCGATATTTATTTTTGCTATAGCCGGGCTATTTATTATCTGTCCTGGCTTGCGGCGCGAGTTCGCGCACAAAGCGCTTTTTATCTAAATAATAATGCCCTTGCAAACTGGGGATAAGTTCGTTTTTGCCATTATCCGGCAGCGCCCACTCTGCTTTACACAAAAAAGCCGCTACCCGCTGCTGCACCCTGGGGCTAAATTCTTCATCAAGCACTTGCGGCGCCAGTTCTTTAGCTACCAGAGCGGCTGTTTCCTTATTCACAAAGCCTTTATAGCGCGCTCTATCGAAAATATCGAGCACCGCGAGGCGCACATCGTCATCATGATCTTGCAAATAAGGTGTGAGAGAGGACAAAAATTTACCATCATCATGCTCTTCAATTTGGTAAATAATTTGGAGTTTTAGCTCCCCACTGCGATGATCTTCCGGGCCATAGCTATTAAGCACACCTATTAAAAACGAGAGCACTTCATCTTTAGATTGCAATTCAAAAAGGGCATTTATGGGATAGGTGAGATTTTTCTCACGAGCAATATATTCTCTTATGGGATTAATCGAAACTTCACCCAAATCAACCAAAGTTTTTTCCAGCCACTTTTTTTCTTCTTCATCGGCTATTTCGCCGGTGGCATTAATGGTAAAGCGCTTTAAAAGGCCGGCTATAGCGGCCGGGGTGCCGTCTTTTACCAAGCGATCCATGGCCTCGCGGCGCATTTCTGGCTGGGCAAATTGGTTAGTAGCCATTTTTGTTTGTTTGGCAATAGCCTTCTCACTAAGGCCGCTGCCTCCGGAAAAGAGACCTAAAAAACCCATTTATGATGCTCCAAAGGAGGGAACTTGGCCCTCAAAAAAAAGACGCCACTTAATTAACATAAAATGATACTTGTTGCTAGCCCCCAACTTAACGCATAATATCAGAGTGTTTTTTGGGGCTTTTGCCGAGGAGATATTGCCATGAAATTACGCCATCTTGTTTTATCATTCTTAATTATGTCGGCTTCTTTGCCTATGGCCAGGGCTTCTACAGTGCTGGTGCCAACGGCCAAGCGCTTTACGGAAATGGCCAAAACCATAGCGCATATAAAAGTAGAAGAAAAAGAATCCATGTGGGTTGACGGCCGCATAGTTACTAAAATCACCGCGCGGGTGGTGGAACCTATTAAAGGCAGCAAACAAACCGATGTTATCACTTTTATGATTCCCGGCGGCAGAGTAGGTAATTTGGAAGCCGTCTCCAGCGGCACGCCTATATTGGAAAAAGATGAAGAACTGGTAGTCTTTTTGGAAAAAGGCAATCTTGGTCGCCACCATCTTTTAGGACAGTCTCTGGGCCTTTATCGTTTGCGTTTTGATAAAAAAATCGGCCAATTTATCGCTACGCGCGATATCAGCCAATTAGCTCTTGTTGCCGCTTCCCCTGAAGTTGACATAAGCAAAATGGCTCGCATTAGAGAAATTCGCCTGCCGGAACTCATCAGCGAGATTAAAGGCCTGATGGCTATAGAAGAAAACGGAGGTAAAAAATGAAGCGTTTTTTCTTTATTTTTTGCGCTATTTCCTTTTTATCTCTGCCGCTGGCCAAAGCTATCGATCAAGCAGAACCATTAGCCTGTGACAGTAAAAATCCCACTTATTACCCGCGCGGGGATCACTGGGCCAAAGATCCTTCGGGAACAGCCAGGGAATACCATATTCAAAAAGACGGTATTTCCAATCTTTCTTTAAATGCCGTTAAAACAGCTATAGATTCGGCTTTTAATTACTGGGCAAGTGTGCGCTGCAATAATGACGGCAACAATAATGAGCCTTTAAATATTGCTTGGAAAAGAGGTAGCGATTATTTAACAAAAGATCGCGGTGATGACACCGAAAAGCTTGATTTTAATCATGTTATTTATTTTATAAACGATGCCAGTACTTGGCAAAAAGCCACCGGTGCCGATAGTCTCACTATTGCTCTCGCCACCAATTTGCACTTTACAACCACCGGCTATGTGGTGAGCTCCGATATCGAATTTAACGCCGGCAGCTTTGCTTTTAGAGTAAACGGCTCAGGTTGCCAGGCCAATCAGTCCAAACCTCTTTGCTATGATTTAACTACCATTGCTACTCATGAAGTCGGTCACTGGCTCGGTTTTAACCATGTAAATTGCACCGATGCCGTGATGTACCCCACAGCCACAACCACTAAAACTATGGGCTCGTCGCTGCCGGCTCATGAAGCTCTTGGTGCTTGCAAAGTTTATAATGCTCTTCCAAAAGATAATTCTTACAGCGCCCGCTGGGGTGAGGCCTGCAACCAAAACAGTGAATGCCCCGGCGGCCTTTGTATTGCCGAAGAAATCGGCAGCAATATTTATGGCTATTGCAGTAAATCCTGCACTAAAGATGCCGACTGCCCGGAAGCTTATGTTTGCGCTAATGTGGAAGGTATTAAGTTTTGTAAACCCGGCCACCGCTTTGGCGGAGGAAGCAATAGCGGAAATAACGGCAACAGCACTCACGGCGATTCCACCAATTATGCCGATGATCTTTGCAAAAGTTGCAATAGCGGCGCCGATTGCGCTTCGGAATTTTGTGTTCTTTCCACCGATGGTGAGCATGCTTATTGTTCAAAAACCTGTAAACCGGGCGACACCACTGGCGCCTTTGGCTGCCCAAGCGGCTACAACTGTTTAAAACTTGAGGGCTCAAATGATAACGGCGCTTGCTGGCCAGCAGGCGGCAAATGCGCGGAAAATAGTGCGCCGCCTTCGGTTGATTACTGCGGCATTAATGAAATGTGCCGCAATTATAACGGCACGCCCAATGATTTTTCCGATGACTCTGTTTGCGCCTGTGAGAGCAGCCTGGTTTGTTTTGGCTTCCGCAATTTCGGCGAATGTGTACCTCTTTGCGGTGATGGTATCTCCTGTCCCGGAGCTAACCACACCTGCTGCTATGCCATTGATGCTTACGGCAACTGTATAACCAGCGGCAAAGCCGGGGAATATGGCGGCTGCTTTGATTTGCGCGATGAAAACGAAACATGCCTTAGAGGTGATGAATCAATTTGCTCTGAGG
>JAEEML010000183.1 GCA_016283195.1 Deltaproteobacteria bacterium
GCTTTATGGCATACGATGATGATGGTTCCATAGGTGGCGTAGGCGGCAATAAGCGCAAAAATCTTTTTGCCCGCTATAACGAAATTATGAACATGGAAGATACGGCCCGCGCCGTTTATGACGCTCCGCAGCGCCTTTTGGACGGAGAAGCGTTGCCTGCCGAAGCGGGCAACAGCAAAAATGTGGGCGAGCGTATTGCCGTACGCGAGAGCCAGGAGTCCCATGCCAGCGAGCTCTACTATAGCGATGGCATTGATTTACTCGGTAAATCAAAAACCACCGACAAGCCGGTTGAAGCTTCAAGTAATAAGGAATGGTACGGCCGGCGCGAAGAAGAAGAGGCCGAGCGCAAAGCCAGAGCCCCCCGCACCGATCTCATCGGCGCTTTTTTCAAACGCTAATTATTACAAAAAAATATGTTTTTATCGCCTGTTACTATG
Source organism: Deltaproteobacteria bacterium (assembly GCA_016283195.1). GTDB lineage: Bacteria > JAEEML01 > JAEEML01 > JAEEML01 > JAEEML01 > JAEEML01. The sequence continues at coordinate 441 of JAEEML010000183.1, forward strand.
GGTGTTGACAGGAACTTGGCACATACTTACGATGCTGTATAGGTGTCTTATGTACTAAAGGAGTTGGTCATGAAAGTAAGTGTTTTAAAAGCCGCCGGTTGTTTGGGACTTATTTCTTTATTTTGCGCCCTGCCGGCTTGCGAGCATGAAAAAGTGCCGCTTAATTACGGGCTTGGCGGGTATGAGCGCTCCTCGGCGGCGCTTATGTCTTTTGACAGCTGCTCTGATTTGGAGAGCTCCTTTAAAGAGCATCTAAAAGCCGAGATGCGCACCAGACTCATCATGCTAAAAGAGAGCGGCTATTTCGACAGATTTGCTAAGAACTCTTCGGATTGGGGTGGAGTGTTTGCAACAAAGTCGATATCTGGTGGCACTCCGATACCAGAATCTGAGCCTGTCGCACCGGCAATCCCGGAGCGCATAGAAGGCCTTGATTATTCCGGCACCAATAATCAGGAAGCAGGCGTTGATGAGGCCGATATCGTTAAAACCGATGGCTATTATATATATGCTCTAAGCCAGGGCTCTTTACAGATTATGGGCGTGCCGGAATTTGGTAAGCTCACCAAAATCAGTTCGCTCCGTATTTCCGGCTATCCCATCGCCATGTTGCTTGATAGTTATATAGACCTTGATAGCAATAGTGATGCCGCGAGTGATGCTGTGAGCGATGCCGCTAGTGATGCTGTGAGCGATGCCGCTAGCGATGCTGCGAGCGATGCTGCGAGTGATGCTGATAGCGATAGCGCGGCAGGCGGCCCTGCTGAGCTCAAGGTGGCTGCCGGTAAAAATGCGTCGCGTCTCGTGGTCTTTTCCGTTATTCCAGCATTTTTTAAACCCGGTGAAGATGAGTACGAAAGACTCTTTTCCAGATCGGTTGAAGATTATACTTATTATTATGGTACTCCCAATTTTGATCAGCGTTACAATGAGCTAATGATAACTATTATTGATATTACCGACCGCGCAAAACCCAAAGCGATAGCTAGTATTTATCTTGAGGGTGATTATTTAGCTGCCCGTAAAGTAGGGAAAACTATTCGCCTGGTTAGTTATGCGCAAATGTCTAATACGGAAGAGCTTATTTATACGCCGGAAGTTTCCAGCAGAGAACTGCGCTATCTTGACCCGGAAGGTTTGGAATTTAATAATAAAATCAATGCAATCATCAATGAGACCATAGCTCATAACGACGCTGTTATCGATGAGCTTACTTTAGAGGATTTTCTGCCTAGCATGTCTTTATATGACAGACTGAATAATCGCTCAGAGAGTGTTACTTTTGCCGAAGAAAATTGTAAGAATTTTCAAATAGCCAAAGATGGTATCGGCCGCGGGGTAAATTCTATTTTTACTATGGATCTCGGGGCTGATGGCCTCTCCTGGCATGTAAACCATATTTTGGCTAATGCCGGAGTTATTTATGCCTCTAAGAATGATCTCATTATTGCCGAACCGGCTGAAGATTACTGGTGGTATTACGGCTCTTCAAGTGCCGAAGAAGCTACCAATATTCACCGTTTTGATATCAGTAAAGCCGATAGCACCACCTATACCGGCTCGGTGCGGATAAGCGGTACGGTGGAGAATCAATTTGCTCTCTCCGAATATGAGGGCATTATTCGCGTAGCGGCCACTTTGGGCAATTGGAACCGTTGGTGGCTCGATGAGCGGAATGTGCAATCCAGCTCTGTCTATACTCTTGGCGGCCCGAGTGGCGATTTGGAAATTTTAGGCAGTGTTGGGGAAATTGCCCCCGGTGAAGAACTATATAGCGCCCGTTTTGATAAAAATGCCGGTTACCTCGTTACCTTTAGAAATACCGATCCGCTTTGGACTATCGATTTGAGCGATCCTAAAAAGCCGGCCATAAAAGGCGGACTTGAAGTGCCGGGAGTTTCCACTTATATCCACCCGCTGGACGACGGCAAACACCTCCTGACCATCGGTTATGGCGGCAATGACAGCGGCCTTAACTGGCAGCCGCAAATTTCGCTCTTTGATATCAGTGATTTTAACAGGCCCCACTTAGATAGCTCGCTGCTTTTGGGCGCGGAGTATAAGAATGGTGACTGGGATATGTATGGCAACAGCATAGCGCTTTATGAGCACAAAGCTTTTCAATATTGGGGCCCCATGTCCATGCTGGCTGTCCCCTTTAGCGGCGAGCAGCACTTATATGATGATTATGGTAATTGGCACTACTATGTTTTAAGCACTTTGCAGCTCATTGATGTTGATTTGGAGCGCGGCCTAAAAAAACACGGTGAGCTCGCTCACAGCGCTTTTTATGATGATAATGATAATGAACTCTACCACTATTGGGGTGGAGAAGTCAGCCGCTCCATCTTTATGGGCGAATATATTTACGCTATTTCTCCGGCCGGCGCCACCTGCCATAAGCTGAATAATATGGCCCTTACCGGTAAAGTAATTTTTTAGACCCACCGTTTTAGCAGGTTGCCTGTTTTCGCCGTTTTCTCCAAAACGAAAAATTAACCTATTGTTTTTTAAGATAAAATAAGTTTTAGCTTCCAATAAGAGGAGCCCCTCGCCGCTTGGGAGAGGGGCGATTTTCATAAAAATCCAACAAGTTAGGAGGAGAGGTCACAGAAAAGGACTTAATCGCCAAAGATAAGGAAAGTGTAAGAATCTGTTCCGCTGCAGGCACTATTTGTACACTGGGAACTACAAGGTGGACTGCTTCCGCTAATACTAAATGATTTTGTTATAGGCACACTAATGTTTTGGCCACTAAGTGATGCGTTACCGAAAATTACGGGATTGGTAATGGCTTTATTAAGAGTGATGGTAGTATCGCTTGTTTTACTGGCGCCTTGGCCGGTAAAGCTGGTTATTTTGCCATTGCAATAGCAAGTGCCGCCGCAGCTACTGCCACTTTGACTACCAGAACATTGTTCAGTGCAATTTGATTTGCTGCTATGGGTAACGATTACTTTGCCATAGGCTCTGGGAGCATAAATGTCCTTAAGTTCCTTCTGCTCAACGCAGTTTTCACAAGTGAGATCCAGAGCTTTATCGGCACTTTTTGCCGTGGTAGCCTCATTGGCTTTATCGGCTTTGGCTGCTGTGCCGCTATAATAATCGGCAGTTAGAGTGCCGCTTGTGCCATTACTGGAATTTTCTAATAAAATAGTGGGATTAGGGCCGCTGATGTGGATATCGGCGCCGCCGTTTTCGCTGTTATCGCTCAAAATGGTGATGGGCGCATCTGGCTCAGTGGTACCGATGGCAATCGTGGCGCCTTCTATAGCCAGTACTTCCAGCGGGCGGCGCACCGGCTCGCGATTATAGTAACGATATGCGCCATCGGCTTCGTCATAGCAGTGGTCTTGGTCAAAAGTCTGGTGCTCAAAAGAATTGCCACATTCAAATTGCATTTGGTTGTGGTCGCATGGGCACTTTTGAGCGCCTTCATCAGTTTGGCTGTCCAGTTCGCCTTTATTAAAGCGGTAAATACCGCCGCCTTCGATGGGTGCTGTTTTGAGATTTTCGGCCACCTTACTTGATATGGCATAAGGCACGGCGGTAATTGGCAAAATGGGCTCTAAAGTTACCTCATCCACCGTGATTTTTAAATAAAGCTTATCGGCAGTCGCTACTTTGGCGCTATCAATATCATTAATAATAACAGTATATAAGCCGTTTTCTACCGGTATGGCATCCTTTTTTTCGGCAATAAGGCGGCTATTATCATCAATAATAGAAAAGCTCATGCTTACGCTTTTATTAACGAGAGCGCCATCTTCGCGCAAAAGGCCGTTGACGGTAAAAGAGAGCGGCACGCCGGCGTAGGCTGTGGTGCTTAAAAGCAGAGTGAGCGCTATAATGAGAAAATTACGCATATTATACCTCCTGGCAAAACGCTGTCAGTTAGTTGCGTTAGCCATTCTAACAAAGTAATAGTCTATTTTTTACCTTGGGAGGTCAACCAAAAAGATAGACTTTTGATTTTTAAATGGCGTACAATGAAGCGGCTTTCTTATGGGAGGTGCAAGATGAAAGCACGCAGTTTGAGCCTTGTTTTAGCCGGAGTACTAGTCTTAAACGCTTGCGGTGAGAAACCGATAGGCGAGGAGCCGCAAAATAGCGGCGAAGAGCAAAAACCGGCCGAGCAGAAGCCGGTTGACACCAATACTGATAAGCAAAATAAAAACTGCCCTGAGGGTAAAATAGGCAATAATTGCGAATATTGCGCCCCAGGCTACTATGGCGATAGCTGCACTGCCTGTAATTGTGTAAACGGCACTTGCAACGATGGCAAAACCGGCAACGGCGCTTGCGTATGTGCCTCTGGTTATAAAGGCACCACCTGCGCTATTGAGTGCACCGGTGGCCATGAAAATCCCTGCAATGGCAAGGGCACCTGTCAGGATGACGGTTCCTGCCTATGTAATAACAATGTGGAAGGCGCTGATTGTTCCGGCTGCCCTGGCAACAAAACCAATTACCCCGAGTGCGACAAATGTATTACCGGCTATTATGGAGCTAATTGCGAGAGTGCTTGCCCGGGCATGGGCACCGATAACGGTGTTTGCGGCGGCCGCGGCACTTGTAACGAGAGTGGCAAGTGCGAATGTCAGGGCAATTGGGACGGCGAACTCTGCAACCAATGTAAAGAGCATTTTGCCGGTATTGATTGTGAAAAGTGTGCCAAAGGCTGGAAGGGTGATAATTGTGAGATAGAGATTAAGACATCTTGCAACTTTACTTATGCTTTTGCTCCTAGAGAGAGTTATACATTTACGGCAGCGGCTATTAATGTGGACTGGCCCAAAGCCGGTTATTCCAAAGCCAAAGCGCTTTATAAAGCCATGGGCTACGGCTATGAAGATGTGGATATTCATTCGGTGGAGGAGGCCGAAGGTGAGGCCATTATAGCTGAAGAAGGTTATGGCGAACCGGCGTCTGACGAAGTTGGTGGCGGTGGTGGTGACGATGGTCGTGTTTATCCTTGGAACTCCACTTATTCAAATCCCGACTACACCGATTCTCTGCCTATTTTTGTTCGGGCTAAGGCTTGGGCTGATAATGAAAAACGTTGCTATGAAGTGCCGGGCGATAGCGAGTATCCAATATTGGCTGTGGAATATACCCAAGATGAGGCTTACGACCTTTATGTAAAAATTGCCGAAAAAACTACCGGCAATACTTTGGACCAATCGACCAATCGGCGTAATGTGGTGGGTATTCGCGGCAGTAATCCCGGCCGCTTTAGTTATCATGGTAATACGCCGGATCGCTATGACGATACCCTGGTGCTTTTGTGGAAAGATGCGAATGGCGGCAAGCATGTTTTGGAATTCCCGGTTACCACC
>JAEEML010000184.1 GCA_016283195.1 Deltaproteobacteria bacterium
TGATTATATTTTGGGCTTTCCCAATAAAGAGGTGCGCATCGGCTTTTTAAAGGGGCTCATGCCTTATTATTCGGCTACCAGCAGAAACAGTAACGAAGTCTTCTTGCAAAAGCTCACCCGCTTTTTTAAAAAAGGCGAAGTGGATGCGGCAATGGAGCTTTTACGCGCCTTTTTTGCTTCTATCCCCTACGATGCCGAAAAGCAGGACGAAAACCATTATAAAACCATATTTTACCTTATCTTTCGCCTGGCTGCCGCCTTTAATGTAAGGACAGAAGAGCGCACTTCCGCCGGGCGCATAGATGCTCTTATTGAAACTAAGGACACCGTTTATCTCTTTGAATTTAAACTATCTGGCACAGCCGAAGAAGCTTTAAAGCAGATAGATGACAAAGGCTATGCCATAAAATATGCGGCCGGAGAGAAAAAGGTGGTTAAAATCGGCGTTAATTTTGATAAAGAGAAGCGCACTACCAATCGCTGGGTAATTGGGTGAAATTTTCCTAAAAAACGCTGGCTGGGTGGCAAAAATCTTAGTGGAAGCTCTTAACACTTAGACTTACTTTAAGTGATTAAGATTCGTTCTGCACTCACAATGGCCGGCAGCTTCTCGCCTGGGAATTTTAGACACAGTTTTTAAAAAAACTTGCCATTTTTATTTTTTTAGAGCGAGCGCCTTTTGGGAATGGCAACCTGCATAATAATTTAGAACTCTCTTGTAAATTACTGAAAATAGGGTAATAAGACTTTGCGTATTGCGCCCGGCGGCCTTTTAGAGGCTTTGCTCACGGGCAAGGAGGAAACAGTGGTAAAAGCACTTAAAAATGCTCCGACTTTTCAAGAGGTTATAATGACCTTGCAAAATTATTGGGCCAGTAAAGGTTGTTTGGTGGTTCAGCCGACCGGCCTCGAAGTTGGTGCCGGAACTTTTAACCCCCATACTTTTTTGCGCGCTTTAGGGCCGGAGCCCTGGGGTGTGGCCTATGTGGAGCCTTCCCGCCGCCCAACAGACGGGCGCTACGGTGATAACCCCAACCGCCTGCAACACTATTACCAGTTTCAGGTTGGTATTAAACCGGCGCCGGAAAATGTGCAGCAATTATATTTAGACAGCCTGGCCGCCATTGGCCTGGATCCTAAAAAGCATGATATCCGCTTTGTGGAAGACGATTGGGAATCGCCTACTTTAGGCGCTTGGGGGATTGGCTGGGAAGTTTGGTGCGACGGCATGGAAATATCGCAATTTACCTACTTCCAGCAATGCGGCGGCATTGATTTGGCCCCCATTACCTGTGAGATGACCTATGGCCTCGAGCGTATTACCATGTATTTGCAAGAGGTTGATTCGGTCTTTGATATAAAGTGGAACGACAAAGTTACTTACGGTGATGTGCACCACCGCGGCGAAGTGGAATTTTCCACTTATAATTTTGAAAAGGCCGATGTCGATATGCACCTAAAGCTCTTTGCTATGTATGAAGAAGAGAGCAAAAAGATGATAGCCGCCGGCTTGCCGCTGCCTGCTTATGACTGCTGCCTGCGCTGTAGCCACACTTTTAATATTTTAGATGCGCGCGGGGCTATTTCGGTAACCGAGCGTCAGGCCTATATCGGCCGGGTGCGGGCTCTTGCCAAGGGCTGTGCCGAAGCTTATCTCAAAGTGCGCGAAGAACTTGGCTATCCGCTGCTCAAAAAAGCCGCCGCCAAAGAAGAATAATGAAGGAGTAACAACGTGGAAAGCGAACTCTTTTTTGAAATCGGCACCGAAGAATTGCCGCCTAAATTTATCGCAACAGCTTCCGAATATTTAAAAAATACTTTTTTGGCCAAGATGGCCGAGCGCGGCCTTGATACAACAAAGTGGCAAGCGCTCGCTCTGGGCACTCCGCGCCGCCTGGCTTTAGTGGTAAAAGGTATGCCGGAAAAGCAGGAAGACGCTATAGAAGAGCTCATTGGCCCGCCGGCCAAAGTGGCTTTTGCCGCCGACGGCTCGCTCACCAAAGCGGCGCTTGGTTTTTGCAAGAGCAAAGGAGTTGATCCGGCCGGCGCTTATAAAGCGGTAACTCCCAAAGGTGAGTATTTAGCTCTAAAAATAGAGCGCAAAGGTGCTTTATTAAAAGACCTTATTGCTCCGGTGCTCCATGAAACCCTGCACACTATGCCAGCGCCCAAGATGATGCGCTGGGGCGATGGCGTGCATCAATTTGTGCGCCCGGTGCATCGCCTCCTGGCTATCTTTAATGGCTCTGTCATTCCTCTTGAATTTCAAGGTGTTACCTCTGGCAATATGAGTGCCGGCCACCGTCTTATGGCGCCGGAGGCCTTTAAAGTGAGCGATTTTAAAGGCTATATTGAGGCGGCTCTTTCTCATAGCGTTATTCCTTACCGCGAGCGCGCCGACCTTAACGGCTTTATGGCGGAAAAAGATTTACCAGCCGGACGCCAAGAGGTGATAATAGCCGGGCTCAATAAGCTGGCCGCCGATTTAAAAGCCGATGTTTACGGTATGAAGAGCGCCGGGAACGATCCGCTTTTGGTGGAGCACTATTACACCACACTTTTAAATGAAGTGTCGCAAATGACCGAGTTCCCCAAAGTGGTTTTAGGCAGTTTTAGTGCCGATTTTTTGCGCCTCCCGAAAGAGGTTATTTTGAGCGAGCTCAGAGACAACCAGCGCTGCTTTGCTTTTGTTGATGCCGAGGGCAAACTTTTGCCCAATTTTGCTGCTGTTGCCGATAACGGCTCGGCCGAAGAAGAGACTATCCGCCGTGGTAATCAAAGAGTTATTAGAGCTCGCCTCTCCGATGCCGCTTACTTCTTTGATCTTGATCTCAAAACGCCGCTCAAAGATTTAGTGCCAGCCCTTAAAGGCATTATTTTCCAGCGCCAACTGGGCACTGTTTATGAGCGCAGCGAGCGGGTGGCGGCTCTGGCTATCGCCATTGGCGCCGATATGGATTTTTGCAACCCCCTGGCCGCCGGCGAAGATGTTGCTGCCTTTGTGCAAGATGCTAAATTAGAAGGAGCTGATAAAAAGCTCAAACTGAAATACCAAGTGGGGCGGGCCGCTCTTTTGGCTAAAGCCGACCTGGTCACCAAAATGGTGGGCGAATTCCCCGAATTGCAAGGTATTATGGGGCGCGAATATGCGCAGCACAACGGTGAATCACCAGATGTTTCCCTGGCCATCGCCGACCACTATCGGCCGCGTTTTGCCGGTGATCCTCTGCCGGCCGGGCGGGTGGGCGATTTAGTGGCTATAGCTGATAAGCTCGATATTATTTGCGGCATTATCGGCATTGGCAAAAAGCCGAGCGGCAGTGCCGACCCCTTTGCTCTGCGCCGCGCCGCCGGCGGTATTCTGCGTATTTTGGTGGAAAAGGAATTGTTCTTAAATATTAATGATTTAATTAAAAAATCTGTGGCTCTTTTAGCCGGCAAAATCACCCGCCCGGCCGCCGAAGTAGAGGCCGATGTGCTCTCCTTCTTCATCGACCGCTTTAAAAATGCCAAATTTGTGGAAGGCATAGCCGCCGAGGCGGTAAATGCGGTGATTAAGGCTGATTTTTCGGTGCCTTATGATGCTTATTGCCGCTTAAAAGCCCTAAGCGATGTTTACGGCGAAGAGAGCTTTGCCCCGGTAGTTACCACCTTCCGCCGCGTTTATAATATCATCCAGGACAATGTGCCGCAGGGCGAAGTGGATAGCATTCACTTTAAGCATGATTCGGAAAATACTCTCATGCAGGCCACGAGAGCTATGGCCAAACAGGTTGCGGCTCGTTTAACCACTATCAGTGCGGCAGCTTATAAAGAGGTCTTTGCTGATATGGCCGCCCTCAAAAAAGATGTCGATAACTTCTTTGATAATGTCATGGTCAATGCCGACGACCCAGCCGTAAAAGATAATCGTCGCCGTCTTTTGCGCGATGTGGCAGCTCTCTTTAATAAAATAGCTGATTTTAGCGAATTGCACGCCTGAGCTGCCATTGCCCTCACCCTCTCAATCAGTGGTAATTATTGAAAATTTCCCTCTCCATTCTTTTTACAAATAAGGAGGGAGTCAGCTATTTGGATTTATATGCTTTTCATAAATGGTAACCAAGCTAGAGTTTGGGAAAAATTTATTTTTTATTAGGTTTTGTGAAGAGAATAGCGAGATTTATTGCCGGAAAATTACTGTAATCTTTTCCACAAATGGTTATTACTTTGTGAGCATCCTCTCATAGGGGGCGTTTCCCCATTTGTTACGCGTTGTTGGCCGCAATAGCGACAATACCATTGCACGGCACTAACATTATGCTGCTGCCCCTCCTCGGCATTTAGCTCATGCACATGGGTATGATTGTGGTGGGGAGCTACCGGTTCAGCTTGTGGTGCTTCACTGGGAGTGAAGGCATAAGCAGCGGAAGCAACACCCAGAACTACTGCCAGAGAGATGATTTTGCTCCTTTTGCCCAGTGGTGTCCGGCTCAAAATGGCGCGATCCGCCCGCCTGCGGCGGGCGGCAATTTGCCCCCCAAATTGCGCCATCCCCCCAAGCCTTACTTGCCGACCTAGCGGCAAAGCAGCCATTTTACCCAATACGTGGAAAACGTGCCTTTTGCGAGGATTCTTAAGGGAACGCATTCCCTTAATCTTCACCAATTTCTACTATCTTGCTTCTTGGCCAGCTAGGCAGGTTTGTGCTAGAATACAGCTTGGAATTGGAGGTGCTAAAATGCTGGCAACGGCTAAAGGATACTACAATGGTTCCAAAATAGTGCTGAATACGCCTGTTGATTTTGAGCGTGGGCAGGAAGTCTTGATTACTTACACCATATTGCATTCCACCAACCAAAAAGCATCACCTAGCGACGAAGTTGAGTGCTTAATTGGAGCAATTCCCGATAGCAGGAAAACTTTGGCCGATTACCGGGCGGAACGGTTGGAAAAATATGCGCATATTGATTGATACTAATGTTTTGCTCGATGTTTTGCTAAACAGGGCCGAATTTGTACAGCCGGCAGTAGATGTTTTGAAAATTTCCGAGTTACAGAAATACGTTTCTGCTTCTGCAGTGACAGATATTTATTACATAGCCTATCGTGAATTGCGTGATAAAGTAGCTGTGAAAAATCTTATAAAGCGGCTGATTCATGTTGTGAAAGTTGCTGCTGTCTCGGAAGATGAAATTCTTTATGCCTTGGAGGTCGACTGGAACGATTTTGAAGATTCTGTACAAAACGCAGTAGCAGAATTTAATTCGTTTGATGCAATAATTACGCGGAATAAAAATGATTTTAAGAAATCTTCTGTTCCGATCTTTTCGCCGCAAGAGTTCTTAGAAACATATACATTTAAAGTATAACTGCCAAGCGGCGCCAGGTTCAAAAACTGTGCGAATCTCCGCCTGCGGCGGCCCTTACCATCGAGCCCAGGTGAGTGCCGGGGCGAGAGCCCCGTTTTTTATCGCTAAAAATGACCAGCTGTGTTAGATTGGCACTTACGGTATAAGACGCACAGGAAACCGTTATAAACGATATCAAGATGGGGAAGATGCTGATGAATAAGGTAAAAATTTTTGAAAACAAGAATATCCGCACTGCCTGGAACGAAGAAGAAGAGGAATGGTATTTTTCCGTAGTGGATGTGTGTTGGGTGCTTGTTGATAGCCCAGATTATACAACAGCCAGAAAATACTGGAATAAACTCAAGCAACGTTTAAAAGCTGAGGGTAGTGAGTTGGTGACAAGTTGTCACCAACTGAAACTTCTGGCTTCTGACGGTAAAAACTATTCAACAGATGTTTTAGATACCAAAGGTATTTTTCGTCTTATCCAGTCCATCCCGTCGCCCAAGGCAGAGCCATTTAAAATATGGCTGGCCCAGGTAGGTGCCGAGCGCCTTGATGAAATAGCCGACCCGGAAAAGGCCATAAAACGAGCAGCGGATTTTTACCGGGCCAAAGGTTATACCGAGGGCTGGATAAATCAGCGGCTGCAAACGATTGAAATGCGTAAAGAGCTAACAGATGAATGGAAAGCGCGAGGTATAGACAGCGAAAAGGATTATGCTATTTTAACCAATGAAATGACCAAAGCCTGGAGTGGCCTTAGTGTAAAAGAATATAAAAATCTAAAGGGCCTAAAAAAAGAGAATTTGCGCGACAATATGACCAACCTGGAGCTGGTTTTGAATATGCTGGCCGAAGTCAGTACCACAGCCATCTCCAAAAGCCGCGAGCCACAAAGTTTTAAACAAAATGTAGAAGTGGCCAAAGAGGGCGGGGCTGTGGCCAAAAATACCCGAAGTGATATTGAAAAACGCATTGGAAAATCAGTTGTTTCACCTTTGAATGCCAAAGATAAACCAGCTCTTGAAGTGCATGACGTAAGGTCTCTTGAAGAGAAAAAATGAGCTTAAATAGCAGCGTTTGCCATCTCTACATTTTTAAAAATAAAGCAACCTGTTTTGCGGAAATTGATGTGAAATTGCTTGATTAGGAGAAATTGCGCACCATGCGGCGAAAGCCGTGTGGTGTATTTATTTATGAAAGATTAGTCTTTGAGACAACGAACGGAGAAACCGTGAGACGTAGAGTAGGTGTTCACGCGTGCCTCATTTTTGCTTATGAACAGGTCGTAGGCTTCGTTCGAAGCAACGTCGTCCTTTGGCGTAGAATGCCAGAAGAAGGCGTTGTCCCCGAAACCATTATAAGCGCCATTTGTGCTGCTACTTAAGAAGCAGCCGGCGGGTAGGGCCCCAAAGGCTAAAATATCAGCGCCGTTACTCCAGCTTGATGCCCGCAGATTTTGCGAACGTTCCAAATTCGAAGTGCCAACTGCATTTAAGAGACTGTCAAAATCCTCTTTGCTCGGTAAATGCCAGCCATCTGGGCAAACTTTCATGGCATCTTCCCAGCTGTAGAGACAGCCGTAATGTTCCACAAAATCCGGATCGGCTTCGGTGTTGGCATAGCAAATGACCGAGTTGCCGTCGGTGGCTGTGTCGCTGGCCATATTCTCGGCCATCCATTCTTGGCCATTAATTACTGTGGTTTTGTAAGTTTTTCCGTTGGCGTCAGCCATGTAACTAAGCGCAAGTACAGAACAATCTTGGCCGGTGTAACCTCTGGAACAAGAACATTCACCGTTGCCGTTTAGGCCGTCATTGCAAGTACCATGCTCGCATGAGCAGGCTTCACACTCCGCTCCAAAGTAGCCGGCATTGCAAAAGAGATAGCCGCCATTGCCATTGGGTAAGCCATTGGCACCAGGTAGATTTTCCGGGCTATAGATGACATAGGATGAGCCATCGGCCGGGCAAATGACAATGCCGTGGTCGGCATCTTTTTTCACTACATAACAGCCTTCACCGTCTCTCCCCGGCTGGCCGTCACTGCCGGCATCGCCTTTGAGTCCTTGCGGGCCTTGCTTGCCCTCTGGGCCTTGCTCACCGGCGCCGCCGCAGGCAGCTAGGGCTAGAGTTAACACTACTGAGACTAAGAGATTACACTTTTTCATACTGCGCTCCTTGTGCCAATGGGCACGGAAAAATGGTTTAGGTATTTTCAATACCTAATATACAGGGTACCCTGTAAAATTTTGAAAAATAGGCGCGATCGCCCGCCTGCGGCGGGCGCCACTATGCCCTCAGTTGCGCTGCCTCCAATCTTGCCTCTTGGCCGCTAGGCCCTAAATGTGCTAAAATATTTGCCGTGTTTGGAGGACTCAATGGCTTCACGCAAGAAACTTAGTAATATTAGTAAATTACCGCCGCTTACTCCCTCACCCCGCCGCTATGCGGTAACTAACAACATTTTTACAGTTTGAGAGGAGTTAACTATGCCAATTTTAAGCATGTTTTACGGAATAATTGTGAGAATGTATAGAGAAGCAGGCGGAAAGCATAATGTTCCGCATATACACGCCGAATATTCAGAACAAGAGGTGGTGGTTACATTTGACGGCGAAGTATTGGAAGGTGAAATTCCTAAGAACAAATTTAAACTTCTTTTAGCCTGGATAGAAATACATAAAGAAGAATTGGCGGCGAATTGGAAGATTCTTTCGGAGGGAGAGCAATTCTTTAAAATTGAGCCGCTAAAATAAAAAAGGAGCTTACCATGTTACAGCCAAAAATAATAATGCTCCGCGCTGAAGCACCATATAAGCTATATATAGAATACGAAACAGGAGAAAAGAAGCTCTTTGATGTGGCGCCTTATATTTCCGGCAACTGGTATGGTGAATTAAAAGATGAAGAGTATTTTAGAACAGTTACGGTTTTGCCTGGTGGTAATGGCATAGAGTGGAAACACGGGCAGGATATAGCACCGCACGAGCTATATGAAATGAGTAAGCCAATTAGTTGAGAGTTTTAGTCCTTGAGGCAGCGTACGGAATAGGCGAGCCCTTTGTCGGCTGCGCCTGTACCGGCAGTGCTATTAGCGCTACTGATGCCAAGGGTGTGGGCAGTGTTATTAGGATTATCCGTGGCCGCCCAGAAGCCGGTGAGTGTGCCCCAAAAGCTGTAATTGCCATCGGCGCCCCTGCGACCGGCTGGTAGCGCAGAAAAAGCAAAGTCATCACCACCTTGATTTTGGTAGCCAGTCCAAGCAGTGCTTTTAGCTATAAGGGCCAAGAAGTTGCTACTGCTGGTGCGATTATTTTCCACATAGGTTAATAAATCATCAAAATCGCTTTTTTCCGGTAAACGCCAACCGGTGGGACAAATCTTCATAGCGTCGGCCCAAGTATATAAGCAGCCGTAATGGGCTACAAAGTCTGGATCGGCATTGGTATTGGCATAGCAAATGACTGAGCTGCCATCGGTGGCGGAGTCGGTAGCCATATTTTCGGCCATCCAAATTTGCTCACCGATTACCGTTGTTTTATATACCGTGCCGTTAGTGTCGGCCATGTAACCCAGTGCCA
>JAEEML010000185.1 GCA_016283195.1 Deltaproteobacteria bacterium
GTTTGGCTTTCTATGCCGGCTTCCGATTTAGTGGCGGCTGTTATTTCGGCTCTACTTATGATACAGCTTTATAAGAGCTGGAAGCAAAAGGGCTATCTGGAGGCGGCGTAAAAAGATAATGAAGCTCAATTTTTCCAAAAATTCCGGCAATTTTGAGCTTGTTATCTGGACAATTTATTATCTGCTCATGTTTACTATCGGCCGCTATCCGCTCTTTAAACAGGCGGTTATTTGGGGCGGCGGTGGCTTGGCTTTTGCCCTAACCACCAGATTTATTTACTATAATTTCAAGCAAATACCTAAAGAATCAATACTTTTACTGGCTCTTTGGTTTTGGTCGCTCACCGGCGGTCTTTTGGCCATTGACATGCACGGATATTCGGAATACCTGCGCCTTTTGGGGCAGCTGGTACTAATTGTGATATTCCTGGGCACAATTTACAAAAAGAGCACTGATAACACCTTGTTTTTACTGGCTATTATTATTCCTCCGCTCTTCATGCTGGGCGATTTGCTCTGGGGCCGCTCTTCACCGGATGTGGTGGCCATGGCGCTGGAAAGCGCCACCACCGAACGGGCTTCGGGCCTCGCCAACGACCCAAACTTTTTCGGCATGTTTTGCTGCATGGGCAGTTGGGCCGCTCTCGCCACCATGAGCCATAGCAAAAAAAGAATTTTCGATATTATTTTAATCGTCTATCTGGGGGTGATGTTTTACGGGATTCTCATTGCCGCTTCTCGAAGTGCCTTTTTGGTTTATGCCCTCATTATCGCCGGCTGGGTCATTCTCTGTCTGCCGCAAAAAGTGCCTTTAACCGGTCTGCGCCTCGTTTTGCTGGCCGCTTTTATTGTTTTGGCTCTTTTTGTCACCGAGTGGATTTTTAACAATACCTTTTTGGGCAGCCGCAGTACTCAGGCTTTTGAAAACGCCGATGAGCAAAACCGCGTCCGCCTCCTGCTCTTCGGCCTGGAACTCTTTCTCGAAAGCCCCATCATCGGTCACGGTTTGGCCCAATTTGTGGTTTTGGAACCAACCGGCCACTATTCACATAATGATTTTATTGAACTTTTAGCTACCACCGGCCTCTTTGGCACCATACTTTATCTTGCTGTTTTTATAAGTATATTTATAAAATTATACCGGGCGGCCAAATATTTTAAAAAGAGCGAAATCCATAATGAAATAATGCTTTACCTCATAGCACTCGTTTTTTTACTGGCCTCCGGCACTTTTAATGTCAACTTTGCTTCCATGGACCGGGCCTTTTTTATGGCCATTCTCATCGGCATGGCCGGAAAATTTGATAAACTGCGCCAGGAGACTATATCAAGAGGCTGATTCCTCACCATCTCACATTCCCTGCAGGGAAATTTCAGTGGCGCCCGCCGCAGGCGGGCGATCGCGCTGATTTTTCAAAATTCTACAGGGTACCCTGTATATTAGGTCTTGAAAAGACCTAACGAATTTTTCCGTGCCCATGGGCACAAGGAGTGCAGTATGAAGAAGTGTAATCTCTTAGTCTCAGCAATGTTAACTCTGGCCCTCACGGCCTGCGGCGGTGCCGGCGAGCAAGGGCCGGAAGGGAAGCAAGGCCCCCAAGGACTCAAAGGTGATGCCGGCAGCGACGGCCAGCCGGGCAGCGACGGTGAAGGCTGTTATGTGGTGAAAAAAGATGCCGACCACGGCATTGTCATTTGCCCGGCCGATGGCTCTTCCTATGTCATCTATAGCCCGGAAAATCTGCCCAAAGCCAATGGCTTACCTAATGGCAATGGCGGCTATCTCTTTTGCAATGCTGGCTACTTTGGAGCGGAGTGTGAGGCCTGCGCCTGTGAGCATGGTACTTGCAATGACGGCTTAAACGGTAATGGTGAATGCTCTTGTGCCAAAGGTTACACCGGCAAAGATTGTTCTGTACTTGCCCTTGGTTACATGGCAGACACCACTGGCAAAGCCTATAAAACAGTTGTTATTGGTACAAAAGAATGGATGGCCGAAAATATGGCTACCGACTCCGCCACCGATGGTTCTTCTGTTACTTGCTATGCCAATACCGATGCCGATCCAGACTTTGTGGAACATTACGGCTGCCTCTACAACTTTGAAGAAGCGCAAAAAGTGTGCCCGGCCGGCTGGCATTTACCGATTTCAACCGAGTTTAGTGAATTACGAAATGCTGCCGGTGATAACAACCAAAGTAAATCAGATAATCTGCGTTCTAAATCTTGGAATGGCAATGATAGTCTTGGCTTTAACGCTCTCCCTGCCGGTTTATTCAATGGTAATACCTACAGCGATCAATATGTCGAAACCAGATTTTGGTCAGCAACAAAACAATCGGGCTCAGACAAACCTTTACTAATGCGGATAACCGAATCCAGTGCTAGTGATGCTATTGACAATCTAAACTCGTCTGCTTATTCCGTCCGCTGTATTAAGGACTAAACAGCGCTTTAATTCCCAAAAGGTCATTTTGCATTACCACAGCAGGGCGGATTTTAGTCGGTAGGCTACCAACCGGGTCACCAAAATCAATAAGCCAGATTTCACCATGTGTCATTCTTTAATTCCTCCCACATGGCATTCATAGAATTTCTAGCCACATCTTGCTCCAACTCGGAAAAGTCGGCTTCGCTCCTTTTATACTTCAATGATTCAAGCATCTTAGCCATTAAAACAATGGCCTGTTCATAAGAAAGTGCTAAAACCTGTTCGCTAAAATCAGAAAAAGCTGCATCACCCTTCTGGCCACCTCCAAACACTCTTTATAGCACATATTTTCATATTTCACCAGCGTCGCCCAATTTGGCTGGTCGCCCCGATCTCGGCTCGGCGATCAAATTAGCGCCCGCCACAGGCGTATGGCACGCTATTACTCCGAAAATATGTGGCTAACCACAACTTTTAGAAAGAAAGCAGCCTTATAGAATCTTATCGTTAAGCAAAAAATCCAGCAAACTGATTGTCTGAATACCCCACTCATCGGTTTTGGGTTTAATGGTATCACCAACAATGATGATTTTTTTGAAATTATCTCTAATTGCCCAAAAAGGCCGCTCCTCCTGTGACTTTTTTTCCTCATTTGGCAGTTTAAAAGCCGACTGTATATAGATGCGCTCGGCACCACGATTCACCACAAAATCAACCTCAAGTTTCTGTCTAAAAGATTTGCCTGCCTCATTTTTTGACCAATTTTCAACTAAACCGACATCAACGCTGTAGCCTCTCATTTTCAGTTCGTTATATATAATATTTTCCATAATATGCGGTTCTTCCTGCTGTCTAAAATTCAAAACAGATGCTCTAAGGCCCATATCCGCAAAATAATACTTGCTCTCGGTACCAATATATTTTCTGCCTTTGACATCGTAACGGAGCGCCTCTTCGATTAAAAAAGCATCCTGAAGGCAATCTATATAGAATTGTATGGTTTTATCTGTTACGGAATTATAGCCGCTTGATTTGAATGTATTGCTAATGCGCCTGGGATTCACTGTGGAGCCTATCGAAGAGGCAAGCACCTGAACAACTTTGGCAAGTCCCTCTGGATTTCGCAGGCGATTTCGTTCCAACACATCTTTTAAATATGTTAGTTCATAGAGATTTTTTAAGTAATTTATCTTCTTTTCTTCGGAATCAAATTGCAAAATCTGCGGTAGCCCACCGTATGTATAATACTCATTCCAGGCCTCTATCTTGTCCCCGCCTACGGCTGAATAGAATTCGGCAAACGAAAGCGGCCAAACACGGATTTCATCACCCCGCCCGCGAAATTCCGTCACCACATCTTTGGAGAGAAATTTTGAATTGCTTCCGGAAACATAGACATCAAGCTGCGGATTATGCATCAGACTCAACAGGACTTCCACAAAACTGTCAGCCAGCTGAACTTCATCAATGATAACATAATGGGTTTTTCCGTCATTTTTAATCTGAGAATCGATATAACTAAGAAGATTCTCCGGGTTCCTTAAACTTTTGCTGCGCAGGTCATCGAGGGCAAGCTTGATAATATGATTCTCTTCAATGCCCTTTTCTTTTAAGTAGTTGTAAAAAATCTTAAAAAGTAAAAAAGATTTTCCGGAACGGCGCATACCGGTAATGATCTTAATTAAGCCATTACCTGCGCCGGATATGAGCATATCAAGATATTTTTTACGCTGAATGAGCATAGTCCACTCCGAAAATATGTGGCTAACCACAACTTTTCGTAATACGATTGTCTTATTCTGACAAAAAATGCAAGGCCTTTCTGAAAACATTTAAAAAGATAATTTTCCCGGCCTTTAATATCGGTAACCACGGCTTTTTAAGAGCCCTTTTCATCAGCTGGGTGTCGTTATAAGAGCGCTAAAGCAGTATCCATAACACCAATAATATAAACTTGAAGTCCCCGGTCTTAATCTTCGTTTTTTTGGCAATCAATGCACTTTTTTTACGATTTTTGGGGGAGTGAAACTTTTAGAGGCTTTATTTCGCCCGCCGCAGGCGGGCGGATCGCGCCATTTTTCAAAATTTTACAGGGTACCCTGTATATTAGGTATTGAAAATACCTAAACCATTTTTCCGTGCCCATTGGCACAAGGAAGGAATGGATGGCCGAAAACCTGGCTACCGACACCGATACTGACAGCAATCCGGTAACCTGTGATGCCAACACCGAAGCCGATCCGGATTTTGTAGAACATTACGGCTGCCTTTACACCTGGGAAGAAGCCCAAAAAGTGTGCCCAAAGGGCTGGCATTTACCGAGCCAAGCCGAGTTTGAAACACTTATAAACTTTGTTGGCAACGATGCTGCAACTAGTTCAAAAAATCTCCGGGCCGAAAGCTTTGCAGATGGCAAAGATTTATATGGCTTTGCCGCACTACCGGCTGGTTCTTACGCTAATCAACACACAGGCTTTGGAACATACGCCAACTTCTGGTCTGGAGCAGAGCTAAATAATAACAGCGCCTATTTAATGTTTATAATCTCAAATGGGATTAATTTAACCACTATCAACAAGACTTATTATCACTCAGTTCGTTGCCTCAAGAACTAAGCAGCACAAATAAATACACCACACGGCTTTCGCCGTGTGATGTATCATCTCCCCAGCGCATATCAAGACTTGTCTTTGTCCTACCTTGTAGAGCTTTGGGTAATATAGCTTCTCTACTTTTGTCAAGTGTTTTTTAGAAAAATTTGAATAGGTTGGCTGAAAGAAATCTTTACACTACTAATCAAGCAATTTTACATCTATTTCCGCAAACTCGGCTGCTTCTTCTTTGCTGTGACCAAGGGCCATGAATTTTTTGGCCAAAAGCAATTTGCCCTTTTCCATGCCTTCTGCTCTACCTTCCTCCCGGCCATCTTCCCAGCCGGCTTTGCGGATAGCTGCCTGGTCACGCAGAAATTTTTCCCGCAAAAATGCCTTGCTAGACATATAATCGTTTTCCTTAAAATTCTTAAACCATTCACTGGCA
>JAEEML010000186.1 GCA_016283195.1 Deltaproteobacteria bacterium
CTTTACTCTTTTGCCGATGCCGCAAAAGTGTGCCCGGAGGGCTTCCGCCTGCCCACTAAGGAAGATTTTGAAGATCTGAACGAATATGCTTTTGGCCAGGTTAAAGATGAAGATTTAATCTTTTTTGCCCTGGTGTCCAAAGGGGTGGCTACCTGGGCCTATGAAGAAGAAATAGAGGCCAGCGGCCTCTTGGGCTTTAATGCCCTGCTCTCGGTGCGCTGTATTAAAGATTAAAATTATCCCTTATCCCCGCCGCTTGCAAAAGCCAATTTAACCGCCCAGAGCCACATCAAGAGTGAGCATGATGGTAAAGCCCAGGCCAAAAAAGATGGTGCCGACGTTGGAATGTTCGCCCTCGCTCATTTGCGGAATGAGCTCTTCCACCACCACATAAATCATGGCCCCGGCGGCAAAGCTTAGACAGTAAGGTAAGATAGGCACTACGAGGGCAGAGGCCACAATGGTGAGTAGGGCGCCCAGTGGCTCCACAATGCCGGAGAGGAGGCCATAGCCAAAGGCTTTGGGCTTTTTGGTGCCGGAAGCCAGTAGCGGCATGGAGATGATGGCTCCCTCCGGGAAATTTTGGATGGCAATGCCGATGGCGAGCGCCATAGCGCCGGCCAGGCTGATGGTGGTTTCCCCGGCCAGCCAGCCGGCAAAAACCACGCCTACCGTCATGCCTTCCGGGATGTTGTGGAGCGTTACTGCCAAAAACAGCATGACGCTCCGGGCAAAAGAGCTCTTGGGCCCCTCGCTCTTATCGGAAGTGGGGTGGAGGTGTGGGATTATATGGTCCAAAAGGAGCAAAAAGAGCATACCCACCCAAAAGCCGACAACCGCCGGGATAAAAGAGAGTTTGCCCATGCCGCTGGCCTGCTCCATAGCTGGAATTAAAAGGCTCCAGATAGAAGCGGCCACCATGACTCCGGCGGCAAAACCGGCCAGCAGGCGGCTCACAAATTGCGAAAGACCGTTTTTGAAAAAAAAGACACATGAGGCCCCAAGCATGGTACCGATAAAAGGAATTGTGAGGCCGAGGATAACTTCTTGGTGCATGGCTCCTCCAATCGGGCGCTATATAATCATTTATAACTAATAATGCACCCCTAAAATTCGCTCTATTTGCATTTATTAGTAATTTTGATTATACTATGCGGCGGTGTGAGAATGAAAATAGTCTGTTTTACAGCAGTATTGCGTGCAGTTAGGTAAAGTAACCATTATAAGGAGGCTATTATGACTAACTTACCTAGAATGCTTTTCTTCTCTTTCACTCTTGCCTTTTCTCTTGCTTCCGCCGGTTGCTTTTTTGTCCCTGAAGATGAGCCGGACAGTGACCAGGAGAAAAATGACGATGATGAGTCAAGCTCATCGCGTAGAGATTACAAAATCGACCCGCCCAAAGTGGAGATTGATAATTCCGGCGTTGCCACCTGGTATCAAGTCTCCGCTGTTGGTTATGTTTATAATTTAAACGGCAAAGATTCTGAACAGCTTGGCACCAAAACCGAAGAACGCCGCGTGCAAATGAAGGAAGGCGATACTATTAAGGTAAAGGCCATTGCCTATAAGCCCGAAGAATCGAGTGACTGGTCGGCACCGCAAACTTATGTTAAGGCGAATTACGATTTTGCCGGCATTGGCCTTCCTGATGTTTGTTACAACTATCTTGTGAGCGCTCAAAATATGGCGCCGGGCAATTACGATATCGACGAGGATAGTTTTTATAAAGCACAAAACGGCGATGTCTTGTTTGGCGATATTGAAGGGCGGATGTATATATTTTCCAGCGCCAACGGATACCGCTTCTTTGAAACCCATCACAATTACTCGGATGATTTGACCTCCGATTACAAGGAGACAGATTATCGGGACAACAAACTGGCCTATTATCAAAATTGGTGCCTGATGATTGGCCCGGTCTTTTCTATGGTGGAAAACTATTTGAAAGACCCCGAAGGTGCCTATTCGCTTTTGGTTACTCCCAGCAGCGATACTAAAGCATATGCCAATTATGATGATTTTCTGACAACCAAGGGCAAAACTTTTTTACCTAAAGAGGTTATCGATCCCCAGGTGGTTACCAGTTTTGAATTGCAGGAGCACACCGAATTTTCCGGCAGCGGCTATAAAAATTATCTCAACACGCAATATATGCAAAAACGCGATGTTTCCTTCCTAGACAGCTTAGAAAGTAAAATAAAGAGCTGGACTGTTACATATTGTAACTTTGGCCAACAATATTATTACACCGACACTGAGTTCACGGTGAATTTTGTCGATGACATGGCTGATGACGACATTTTAGCCATGCGCAGTGCTTTATCGCAAGCTGGGGTTACTTGGGAAATGGCGGATCTTACTCCGGAACTTAAGGCCCAAATGGAAGAAAATGGCCTTGATGTGAGCCTTTATGAATCCATGCTTTTGGGTGGCGGCTCCGGCAAGCGGCTTATTTATCAATATAAATGCACCGAAGATGATATTGAAGATTATGAAGATGATTATGTTTACCAACATATTGGCTATGGTGATATACAAGCGCATCTACTCAAGGTTACCTATATAAATAGAATCTGGTATGATGGTGGTTGTTTTGGCTGGGCGGCTTTTGAGCGTAGCGGCTTCCACCGTTATCTGCCGGATGATAATGGTGGATATAATGACCTCTTGTTGGTGCCAGCCAATCAGTAAAAAACTTTCCAAAATTAAAAGATAATTTCCTCTATTACAAAAAAAGTGCATTTTTCCGAAAAAAAGTTGTTGACAAATTTCTCTGCCTGAGTAATATGCCGCTCACGTCAGCAAGAGCTGACCAGCCGCCCTGCGGCTTAGCTCCCTGAAAACTGAATATCGGATATACGATAAAGACGCACGTTGCGAGTTCGAGAAGAACTCATAACGGTCGAAAAAACAGTAAGACCAACGTTAATTAAGAATCAGAATTGATTCTTTCCAATTTATAATTGGAGAGTTTGATCCTGGCTCAGAACGAACGCTGGCGGCGTGCTTAACACATGCAAGTCGAACGCGAACGGGGTAACCCTAGTAGAGTGGCGCACGGGTGAGTAACACGTGGGTAATCTGCCTTATGGTTCGGGATAACCAGTGGAAACGCTAGCTAATACCGGATAGGCACTGTGTCACAAGGCATAGTGAGAA
>JAEEML010000187.1 GCA_016283195.1 Deltaproteobacteria bacterium
ATGGATGAGCTAAATGCGGCTAAAGAAGAGGCCGATAGCGCCATAGCCGTGCGCGATGAAGCCATCGGCAAGCTGAAAGAGGCAATAACTGCGCAGGAAGAGCAGTTTAATGAACTCTCTGCCAGTAAAGAAGAGCTGGAAAGTGCTCTTGAAGTGCGTGATGAAGCCATCGGCAAGCTGAAAGAGGCTCTAACTTCGCAGCAAGAGCAAATGGATGAGCTAAATGCGGCTAAAGAAGAGGCCGATAGCGCCATAGCCGTGCGCGATGAAGCCATTGGCAAGCTGAAAGAGGCTCTAACTTCGCAGCAAGAGCAAATGGATGAGCTAAATGCGGCTAAAGAAGAGAGCACTGCGGCTCATGCGGCCAATGAGGAATTGATTGATAAACTTAAAGCGGCTCTCCTGGAGCTCAAAAATGAGCTGCAAGCTCGCGATGATGAACTCTTGGCTCGAGAGAGTGAAGTTGCCGAGTTGCAAGAGAGCATTAAAGAGCGTGATGAGCTTTTGGCCGCTCATGAAGCCAAGCTTGTAGAGGCTAAAGAAGCGCTGGTTAAGCAGCAAAATGAGCTGGATAAGCACACCTCGGCCGCTGCCGCCAAAAAGGCCAAATCCAGCGATTCTATGAAAGAATTATACCACGCTCTGCAAATGGCCGACCAAATTCTGGCCAAGAAGTAAGCACCTTTTTCTGCTCTCTTTGTTTCCCGATATTGCTATTTTTATATTGGAAATTTTCCTTCTGCTCACCATACTTTTGGTGAAAAGTGCGAGAAAATTAATTATTGCCGGCATTTAAGAGCGACAGATAGTAATTGCGCCACTCAGTAAAAGATTCCACATAGGCAGCAGGAATAGTTTGATAATAAATTTCATCATTTAAATAAGGGTCAATTATTTTTTCGTTTTTGTCGTGCAGCTCATAGTGGAGGTGAGCGGCGGTGGAACGGCCGGTATTGCCAACTTCGGCCACCTTTTGCCCGGCTTTGACTCTCATGCCCACTTTTAGGCCAGGTTCTACTTTACTGAGGTGCAGATAATAGGCCTTCTGATTTTGGTGATCCAGCTTGATTTTAAGGCTGTTGCCATTGGCCGGAGCTGTCCAAATGCGCTCAACTATGCCGTCATAGGGCGCAAAAAGCGCGGTGCCCTCATCGGCCTTAAAATCCACACCATGGTGGTTTCTCCC
Source organism: Deltaproteobacteria bacterium (assembly GCA_016283195.1). Classification (GTDB taxonomy): domain Bacteria; phylum JAEEML01; class JAEEML01; order JAEEML01; family JAEEML01; genus JAEEML01. The sequence goes on from JAEEML010000187.1 coordinate 1,187, forward strand.
GGCTATATTCATGCGCTCAGTAACTTGAAAATAGCTTTTTATCGGGGCATGAGTGAGGCGCGGTTCCAGTTCACGGCCATTTTCATCATAAAAATGGCCGTTATATAAAAAGGCCGAAAATGTCCGCTCCTTCTTTTGGCTGGTATAACGCAGAGCATGAATTTGATAAATCGCTGGTAATTCGGCATTTTTATAGAGTATCTCTAATGTGTCGCCCTTTAAAACATCCTTCTTGAGATCGAGCCACCACATGGTGAGACGGCCGGCATGAGCCGAAAGAGCATCGCCGTTGCCCTGGCCTAATACTCTGTTTAAAGAGGCGGTTATGGAACCGGCTATAGTAACTTTTACCCGCTTAGGATGAGTGCCGGTATCGTTTCCGGCGCTATTTTGGGCTAAAAGAGTGGTACTGTAGAGAAAAATGAGGGCAAAAAGGCCATATTTAAGAACTGCTGATTTCATTATTCGCTTCAATAGAAGTTTCCCGCTTTTGTCTTAGAGCGGCTAAATCGATTTGATAATTTTTGCCGATAATAAATTCTTTAAAAGTACTTTGCGGAGCTATTTTGACACCGTCTAAAATGATTGAATCGCGAATTTTAGAATCTTTGCCGATAGTTACTCCGCGGCCGATAATCACGTTTGGCCCAATGAGACTGCCTTCGCCTATTTTTGAACCATCGGCTATGAGCACCGGCTGAGAGAGCAGTGCACCATCTCCTAAAACCACGTTCTCGCCAATACGAATAATGCTATCAACACTCTTTTCCGGAGTGTGAGCAAAGGAATTTAGCGGATCAAAATGGTCAAAAGAGAGGCGCCTGGATAATATATCCATATTTGTTTGATAATATAAGTCAGGCTGCCCCAAATCGCGCCAGGGATCACTGCTCACAAAACCGTAAAGCGGTTCGTTATTGCGCAGGGCTTTAGGGTAGGCATAGCGATTTATACAAACAGATATTTCCGGCGGGATATATTCCAAAAAACGCGGCTCTAAAATGTGGATGCCGGTAAACATATATTTTTTGAGAGATTCGTTATTTTGAGCACCTGGGGCCGATTCGCCCAAAAAGCGCTGAATCCGGCTATCGGAATCAATTTCAATTAAGCCATAAGAAGCTTGTTTGGGATCATTACGCAAAACCATGGTGGCAATGCTGTTCTTCTCCTTATGGAAAGCCAAAGCCTCTTTTAATTGGCAGGAGATGAGTGTGTCGGCATTTACAACCACTAAAGTTTGTCCCTCAAGCTGGGAAAGAACTTTTCTCAGTGCACCGCCGGTACCGAGTATTACATCTTCATGGCTATAGGTGATATTTACTCCATATTTGCTGCCATCGCCAAGCTCACGTTCAAGGGCCTCGCCAAGATAGTGAGTGTTGATGAAAATATCGGTAATATCAGCACTTTTCAATAATTCTATAGAAAAGCGGATAGCAGGAACCGTGCATACAGGTACCAGTGCTTTAGGAATTTCTTCTGTTATCGGCCGCATTCTGGTTCCAAAACCGGCGGCCAAAATAAAGCCTTTTACTGGCACATCGTACCTCCACTATTAAACTAATATGTGAGATTAAACGATGGGACGCAGACCAGGATGGGTAAATTCATCGTTTGCACTGTTGTTTTCAACCACAGGCTCATTTGAAGTATTTACCGCTTCGCTAACTTCGCTATTTCTGCGGATAATTGGCTTTATTTGTTCCAGGCGCTCTTGTTTGCTCTCCGCAGAATCCTGAGCATCTTGTTGGGCAGCGTCCTGGGTGCTTTTAATTTGGGCTCTCATCTTTTGATAGTGATATAAACAAAGGCCTTTGCATCTTGACGGCTTGTCGCAACCTTCTACAGAGCAGGGCACCGGCTCTTTCCGCCTTCTGCCGCCTTTGGCTTTGGTAACTTTAACTTTTTTTCCTGATTTTTCATTGTTTTCGCCAGCCGGTTCGTCTTTATGCGCCACCGAGGTGTTACCATTTTCGAGCTTAGCGATTCTTTCTTCCAATTTCTCTAATTCTTCATGAATGTCGGCAGTTAATTGCCTTCTAACATCATGAAGCAAATCAGCGATAAAACTACCTTCGACCAAATTCTTTAGATTCATTTAATCACCTCATTAAGATTACATACATTAACGTGTATGCAACAAACCTGTAGCTACTCCTAGCACATTAATTATAAAATATCTATAAAAACTATTCGAATAACGTTTTTACAAACGCTTTAGCGTTAAATGGTTGTAAATCAGTTATTTTTTCACCCACGCCTATATAGCGAATTGGGATATTTAGCTCAGCATTTATACCAATAATTACGCCGCCCTTTGAAGTCCCGTCCAGCTTGGTTAAAATAATACCGCTGAGTGGGGTAACAGCGCTAAATTCTTTGGCCTGCAAAATAGCATTTTGGCCGGTGGTGGCATCGACAACCAGGAGTACTTCATCAGGTGCGCCCTCCCGCGCTTTGCCTAATACGCGGTGCACTTTTTTAAGCTCCTCCATGAGGTTGGTTTTGGTGTGCAGGCGGCCGGCTGTATCAACCAAAAGATAATCAATATGGTCAGCAGCTGCCTGTTTGGCCGCGCCAAAAATTACACTGGCCGGGTCTTGGCCTTCTTTGCCTCTAAAAATCGGGCAGTTATTGCGTTCGGCCCAGACTTGCAACTGGTCGGCGGCTGCGGCGCGGAATGTATCGCCGGCGGCCAGCATAACACTTTTACCCTCATTTATCAGCTGGCTGGCGATTTTGCCGATGGTAGTTGTCTTGCCCACACCGTTTACGCCCACAAACATATATATAATTGGGGCGGTGTTGGGCCGTGCCAGAGATTTCGGCGCATTTAGAGAAGGTGCCAAAAGGGTAATTATTTCATCTTTTAAGCTCTCTTTTACCTCTTCGGCATCATTGCCGCTTTGCTTGGCATAGCGCGCCTTTAAGGCCTCCAAAAGATGGTCAACAGTGCGCACACCGATATCAGCGCTATAAAGAATGCTTTCGAGCTCTTCTAATAATTCTGCCGAAAGGCCTTTTTTGCCAAATAGTGCGGCATTTAAACGAGCCATAAAGCCGCTTTGGGTCTTGGCGAGGCCCCGTTTCATGCCGTCGATTTGTTCGGCTGTCGGCTCCTCTGTTTTGGGTTCCTCTGCCTTGGTTTCCTCAGCCTTGGGTTCTTCTGCCTTGGGCTCCTCTGCCTTGGGCTCCTCTGCCTTGGGCTCCTCTGCCTTGGGCTCCTCAGCTTTGGGCTCCTCTGCCTTGGGCTCCTCTGCTTTGGGCTCCTCTGCTTTGGGCTCCTCTGCTTTGGGCTCTTCTGCCTTGGGCTCTTCTGCTTTGGGCTCCTCTGCCTTGGGCTCCTCAGCTTTGGGCTCCTCAGCTTTGGGTTCCTCGGCTTTGGGTTCCTCGGCTTTGGGTTCTTCGGTTTTGGGTTCCTCGGCTTTGGGTTCTTCGGTTTTTGGTCCCTCTAATCCATCTTTGGGCGGAGTTGGTAAAGCCTCTTTTTTCTTAGTAAATTTTATGGCGATACAGCCACCGATAACGGTAGCAATAATACAAATAGCCAGTGCCAGATTTTCTTTCACAACCGGGGGCAGGCTATTTAACAGGGCAAGTATTTGTTCTTGCATAATGGCTCCTTAAAATATCTTATATCGACACAATATAAGACAAGCTGCCTCCTAGCATAATTTGCCGCATTTTTACAAGCATTATTGCCGCTGTTGTTGATCGATGGTTTTTAGCTGAAAGGTATACCAGGAGTTGATAATTATTACTAAGATATCAGGTTTATAATCAATGATTTCCTGTTCCCAACGAGCCAGCTTTAAATTGTCAACACGGGTATTATTGCCTCTGAAAATTCTGGTTTCACTGAAGGTTGGCCCCCAAAAAGTGCTGAAATTTTCCAAAAATGAGTTACCTATGAGTACCGTTTTTTCCTGATTTAACGGATGCTGCGAAATGAATTTAACAACATCAATTTTTTGCAAGGAAGCCTCATCTTTTAGTTTGTAATTTTTGTAAGTAACACTTTTGTCAAGACATTTTTTCTCATCTAAATTCAGCAATTTGCAAGTGGAACCTTCACCAAATGTGCGCCCGGCTCCAGCTCGCACGGTAGAAGTATAAAAAATTTCAAATAAATCTTCAGATACCGGTTTGAGAGTCGGAATATCTTTTTTGATACGATCCATTAGGGCTAAATAACCAATATAAGCTCCCCATTCTGTCCAGTGATGGTCGGTTTTAAAATAGACAAAATCTTTTTTATCGGCCTCATGAAGCTCTTTTTGCGGAAAGATTACCGGGACAATAGGATCAAGCTCTCGTTTTAAGTCTAGGGCTTTATCCGGCCCGGGCATTCTAAAAGATTGGGGACCAGCATAATCCTCTCTCCTAGGCACAATTTCTATGTAACATTTTATGTTGTTTGTTGCACAAAATTCCTTTAAATATCTGATATTCTTTTTGAAAATTTCAAGCTCGCGTTCGGTGTAACAGGGAGCATCGTTAATTTCAGCTTTGGAAAAGAGCCAACCGTTAAGGCCGGCGAAAGCCTTTTTGTTGGAAACAAAAGTATTTTGAGCTTTGAAATTAGCGTGAATTTTGATGAGCTTTTCGCGCAGAAAAAAGCGGTCTGAAAGCCATTTATCAAATTCACTGCCGAATTTTTCATTGAAGTGACCAGCTATATATAAGTGCGGTGATTTGGCAAGTGGGCGATTTTCACTTTCCGACTTATCGCCCCGGTCAATTTTTATCATGGGGAAAAGCAGAGTAAAGATGACAATTATTATGTAAGTAATAGTGAACCATTTTTTCATTAAAAACTCAAAATCTAAAATAAATAAATGGGTTATAAGTGGAAGCAGCCACGAAGGAAATAGAAACAACCAGTAGGCCCAAAAGCAAGATATCGCAGATTATTTGCGTAGAAACCCGCTTATAAGCATTCAGCAAAAAATTCTTTAAAATGGGGAAGCAAAAGAGAATTGCCAAAGCAAAAACAGCTATTTCCACCCGATCGATGTAATAAGAAAATTGAAATTTTGGGATGCTCTTTTCATAGAGGCCAAACATTCTGGCAATATATTGCAGGCCATAGTAAGAAGTATCGGCGCGGAACATCACCCAGCCGATGACAAAAGCCAAAATAGTATAAAGGTGCTGGAAGATGGTAAAGGGCAGGTTATGCTCTTTTTTGACTATGCCGGTGAGCTTTTCCATTAAATTAAATATGCCGTGCCAGAGGCCCCAAATGATAAAATTCCAGGCGGCGCCGTGCCACAGACCAGTGACAAAGAAAACAATAATAATATTCAAAGCATTGCGCCATTTGCTCACCCGGCTGCCGCCCAGGGGAATATAGAGGTATTCCTTAAACCAGCTGGAGAGCGAAATATGCCAGCGGCGCCAAAATTCTGTAATTGATTTAGATATATAGGGGTAATTAAAGTTTTCTTTAAAGGTGAAGCCGAAGATGGCTCCCAGGCCGATGGCCATATCGGAATAGCCGCTGAAATCATAAAATAATTGCAAAGAATAGCAGACGGCGCCCAGCCAGGCCGTTGGGGTATCAAAATTAAGCACCGGCTGATTAAATATTTTGTCGGCCACTTCGCCCAAGGTATTGGCCAAAAGCACTTTTTTGGCTAGGCCGATGGTAAAGCGGCGAAAACCGTAAGCAATTCTTTCAAGGGAGAGCTCGCGCTTTTCCAGTTCGGCGGCAATATCGCGATATTTAACAATCGGCCCGGCCACCAGCTGCGGAAAGAGAGTGACATAAAGTGCCAGTTTTAATATGTTTTTTTGCACTTTAATATCGCCTCTATATACATCTATCAGGTAAGACATGGCCTGGAAGGTGTAAAAAGATATGCCGATGGGCATGACGATGGAGAGCGGGTCGATGTGGCTTTTAAAAAGGAGGTTAATATTCTCGATAAGAAAATTAAAGTATTTGAAATAAAATAGAAAACTAAGATCAAGAATAATGGAGAGAACCAGAATCAGCGTTCTTTGGGCGTGCCATTTATTAATAGCCAGGGCGCCAAAGTAATTGATGATGATGGTGGCCAGCATGATAAAAACATAGCGCGGCTCACCCCAGGCGTAAAAAAAGATACTGGCTAAAAGCAGCAAAATATTTCGCCCTTTGGCTGGGCACAACAAGTAAAGAATGAATAATATTGGCAAAAATGCGAATAAGAAGGTAACTGAGGAGAATAGCATTAGATTACTCCATTATAGTTGCAAGTTCGCTTTTGCGATATGAATGAGTTAGCAGAATTAAAATATCCGGTTGGTACTCGCTAAGCTCTTTTTTCCAGCGGGAAATTTTTAAATTCCGCTGTCCATTATCATTGGAGCGGATTTTATGGGTTTCTGCGAAGGTGCAAGCAAAAAAAGGCGCCAGATTTTCTTCCATGGAATTGCCGATAAGGGCCACTTTTAAATTGTTTTTGGCATAGGGATTAACAATGGCGCGGCTATTGCCATTATACTTTTTTACTTTTAGATTTTTCTCTCCTTTAAAATTGTAGAACCTATATTTCGTATGACTACCGATACACTGATTTTCCGGTAAATTCAACGCCTTGCAGGTGTGACCTTTCCAAAAGGCGCGGTTTATTTCACCACGCACTTTCTCTCTGTAAAATATGGAAAAAGCACTTTCATTACATAGTTCAAGTTCCGGAAAATCCAGCTTAATACGCTTCATAATGGCCTGATAACCAGTGTATGCCCCCCAATCTGTCCAGTGGTGATCAGGTTTAAAATAAACCAAATCTTTTTCATTGGCCGCCATCATTTCTGTGTGAGGAAAAATAATGGGCAAAAGGTGGCCGGATTTTTCAATTATCTGATTGGTGCCGTCGCTATCTACGATATTAAAAAACTGGTTTTGGGCAAATTCTATTTTACGAGGCAACACCATGATATAGCACTTGAAACCTTCTTTATCACAATAATCTTTAAACCAGGCTATATTATTATCGATTTTTTCCAGAGTCGCGTTGCTTAACTGACTTGGGTCTGGTTCGTTTTTGGCAAACATCCAGCCATCGCGGCCGACAAAGGCTTTGCTGTTTTGGTAATAAACATTTAATGCTTTGAGACTGTCATGGAGGGCAACAAGCTCTTTGCGCATAAAAAAATGGTCGGAAAGCCAAGCGTCGAACTCTCGGCCAAAGTTTTCGCTAAACTTTTGCGGCATTTTGGCCAAAGTGCGGTTTTCCTGATGGTCTGCTTCTGCGTCATCAGGATGCAGAAACGGCAGAATCATGATGGCGAGAGCAAATAGAATATAGGTGATGGCGGCAATTTTGGGCAAGAGGTGGTGGGCACGCATTATTAAATTCCCCGGAAGGATTTTTCGCGCCCGATGGTGGTGAGCTCGCCGTGGCCGGTAATGACAGTAAAATCGGCTGGCAGATTGAATAATTTATCCAGTGATTCTCGGAGCATACGCGAATTACCGCCAGGCAGGTCGGTGCGGCCTACGCCACCGGCAAAAAGGGTATCACCGGCAATAATAAGTTTTTCTTCGCGCAGAATAATAGCAATGCCGCCCATGGTGTGGCCGGGTGTTGCCATTATTTCCAGCTTTAGGGAGGAAAGCTCATATTTGGCCGGCGGCGGAGTAGGGCGCCAAGCCATATTAATGGGCGGCAGGCCAAATTGGTTGGCCTGAATATTTATGTTATTAAAAAGCTCGAAATCTTCCTCTCCCAAATAGAGTGGCACATTTTGCGGCGGAAAATCGGCCAGCGCCGAGAGGTGATCATAGTGGCCGTGCGTGAGCCAAATGCTATCTAAAAGCAGCTTATTTTCAGTAAGATAGCTCAATATTGCCGGAGCATCGCCGCCTGGGTCAACCACTATGGCCCGCTTGGTCTCAGCATCGTGCAAAATGGTACAATTAGCGCCGAGCGGCCAAACGGGAATAATGTGATAACAGGCCGGCATGTGGCACCCTTATTTGGCCAGTTCCATGGCTCTCGATTCGCGGATAACAGTAATTCTGATTTGCCCGGGATAGGTGAGATCTTCTTCAATCTTTTTGGCTATGTCTTTGCAAATAATAAACATTTTGTCATCGTCGATTTCATTGAAATCAACCATAACCCGCACTTCGCGGCCGGCTTGAATGGCATAGCTCTTGCTAACGCCGGCAAAGCTTGAGGCCACTTTTTCCACATCTTCCAAGCGGCGAATATAGGTATCAATAGCTTCTTTTTTGGCTCCCGGGCGATTTTTGCTGAGCTCATCAGCCGCTTGCACAATGACATCGAGCGGTGAGCTGTATTCCAGCGCCTCATGGTGACATCTTACAGCGTGGACAATTTCCGGCCGCTCGCCGTAGCGCTTAAGCAGCTCGGCGCCAACGGCATAGTGTGGGCCCTCAATTTCCTGATCAACGGCTTTGCCGATATCGTGCAAGAGGCCGGCCCGGCGGGCAAATTTGACTTTAAGGCCGAGTTCTGCTGCCAGCATACCGGCAATGAAGCCAGTTTCAATAGCGTGTTGCAATTGGTTTTGCCCATCGGTAACGCGATATTTTAACTTGCCGATATGCTTTACAATTTCCGGATGCAAACCGTGGAGACCCAGCTCAAAAGTGGCCTGCTCGCCGGCTTTTTGGATATTGAGCGCCATCTCAGAGGTAACCTTTTGCACCACCTCTTCAATGCGCGCCGGGTGAATACGCCCATCACTGATGAGCCGTTCCAAAGAGAGCTTGCCAATTTCGCGGCGGATAGGGTTAAAGCAGGAAAGAATAACCGCTTCCGGAGTATCGTCGATGATAATATCCACACCAGTAGCCGCTTCTAAAGCTCTGATATTGCGGCCTTCGCGGCCGATGATGCGCCCCTTCATTTCATCGGAGGGCAGGTCCACGACACTCACTGTTTTTTCGGCTACATATTCACCGGCGAGACGCTGCATAGCCGAAGCAATAACCATGTGTGCCCGCTGATGAGCTTCTTCGGCTGCCTCTTTTTCGATGAGGCGGATGGATTTGGCAGCCTCAATACGCGCCGATTCTTCCAAATTGGCCATCAGGCGGCGCCGCGCTTCCTCGCGGGAAAGACCGGAGACCTCTTCCAGTTTATTTTGCACCTGGTCGGTCATAAAACTGATGGTCTGCTCGTCTTTTTCTATTTTGCTTTCGCGCACATTAAGAGCTTGCTCTTTTTTCTTGAGCTCTTGCTCACGATGCTCTAATTGCTCGTTTTTCTTATCTATTGTAACTTCTTTTTGCCGAATGCGCTTATCGTTTTTAGTGTATTCTTCACGGCGCTTTCTGGCCTCGCGCTCAAATTCATTGCGCGCATTTAAAGCCTGTTCTTTAGCTTTGGCTTCGGCCTCTTTTAGAAGATTGTCGCGTTCAAGTTCAGCTTCGCGGCGCAGTGTCTCTTTACGTTCTTGCAAAGAGCCGTTACGCATGGCGTCCCAGCCTCTAAAGCCAAAAAAACCTCCCAAGGCTCCCACCACCGCAGCTATGATGGCGATAAGCACAGTCATTCCGATAGTCACCTGATACCTCCATAGTGCTTGAAAATAG
>JAEEML010000188.1 GCA_016283195.1 Deltaproteobacteria bacterium
CAATTTACCGAAGAAGAAGACAAAGCGGCCGAGATAGACCCGGCAAAATTTGAAGAAGAATTTGAAAAGAATGTAAAAACAGCAATTTGTAAAAGCGTGGAAGAGTGCCGGCAATATAAAGCTGCTGATGGCAGCTATGTGGTCTCTATAGAAGAAGCGGACAAAGAGCGTAGTTATATCCTTTGGCTAAATGCCCTTACCATGGCTAATGGTGGAAAAGAGGGCGGCGGTCTTTATGCTTTTAGCGCCGAAAGTTCCGAAGATCTTTGCCGCGTTGGTGCCACTTGCGAGCTCACTGCCGGGCGCGCAGAGAGCCTCACGGTAAATGCCCAATTTGTTTTTTCTGATGCCGCTAGCGAAGAGCCCGCCGCCGCTCCCAGCTCTCTAAAGAGCAAAAAAGCTGGCCGGCCGGGGACAATGCACGTTTATATCACTCCCGATGGCCTGCCTGATGATGAATATATTGAATATAAATTTTCTCTTAATGGCAGTAGCAGCTATTCCTGGCAGGGCTCTCTGCCGAAATATCGCAATATGCGCCTCTCTTTGACCGCCGGCGATAAGCCGCTTCCCATTATGCGCCTTAGCGAAGAAGCCACTTGCTATGATTTACTCATTTATCAAGATGGCGCCGAAAGCTGGCTGGATTTTGCGGCCGAAGCTAAGCGCCTCGGGATAACAGATTTTAACCCGGCTTGCAAAGCGAGTGCCAGTGAGCTTGAGCATTTTACCCGCTGCGGCGATATGGGCTGTGTCATCGAATCTTGCGGTACTGTCAGTCGCTTGTCCAATATAAGCTTGCCCCAGTGGTATTTTATGGAGCTTCCAAACGCTGAAGAAAATATTTTTACTATTCCGGCTGATAATGGTGATGGCAGTACTGAGATTTTACTCGATCTCTTTAGTGATGATGAAGGCCTAAAAACTCTTAAAAATTATCGCGGGTTGCCCAAGTGGCAGGTGAGCGGTGTTTTGACCAACAAGACTACCAAAATCGGCTGTCATTATAATATCAGTATTCTGCCCGAGGGTGATGACTATTCCCTGTTGCCGGCCGAGGAAAATCCGGCCGCAGACGCAATAAAGCCTGGCATCTTTAAACAGCTCATGAACCATCATGGCACTCTATATGCGCTAAATGAAGTGCCAAGCTACCATGAAGATCCAAGACTTAGCAATTATATGGAAAGAGTTAATTTACAGGTTATAGCCTTTGATAAGGGGGCAAATGGCTATAATGGGCAAATAATTTTTGATTTGCAGAAATTTATTGCCGATAAAGCAAATAATGCTGAGTATTTAGAAATGCTTCTTTATCAAAAAGATTTTCCTGCCCTTTCGGTAATTGATGATGAACTGGTTTTGGTTTTTGACAATATAAACGATGGCAATGAGGGGACAGTTTCAGCCGATTATATAAAAATAAGTGCTACGGGCAGTCAGCTGGTAAATAGTAATAGCACTCTCAATAACATTACTGGCTATTTAGCTAATAATATTGAAAATATCTTAAAAGAACAAGAACACAACCCTGATTTTATTTCACTGAGTTTAGAAGCTGCTCTGGGGCTTTTTTCCCTAGATGAAGCGAAAAGCATGGCCATATTTAAAGCCTTTACCGGTCACAGTTGGGATTTAACCGCTTATATTGCTACTACCGGTAATCCTGGTGAAACTTACTATATTAGTCCCAGAGCTGATACTGCCGCCTACAAAGTAGTGGCTGATAATAACGGCGCCCGCAAGCTGGTTATTTATTATCAGGACTTCGATGATATGTTCACCGATCCGCCTACTTATACCGCCAAAATATCAGTGCTTGATTTGGGTAACAACATGAGTGAGAAATTTTCTTCCCATACCTTGATATTGAGTGATGATGAAAATGATGATGGAGAATATCTCTACCCCCATGATATTTATATCAGTGATGACGGCTATGTATATGCTACTGATTATATTGAACAAACCATCAGGCGCACTCAAAAATCCGTTTTTGAGCTTAATGCTAATGATTATAAACTCGCTACCGATGAATTGGCAGTTTTAACGATTGCCCCTTATGCCATGAGCAACCACAATGGTCAGTTACTTGTGAGCGCCGGTTATATGGCGGGCGATCTATACGCTGTTGAGTCCTTTGATACCGCCAGTTATATTGATTATACCATAAATGATAAGCCAAGAATGGCAGCAGACGCTATTGTGGAGCCAACGGCTATACTTTATTCCAACGAGAATATTTGGGTGGCCGACAGCTCTTTGGGCGTGATTAGAGGTTTTAACCCCAATAACGGTGCCGTGGCCAGGAGTATAGGCGCTGTTGGCGCTATGCCAAGCGGTGATGATACTGTTTTGGGTAACCACTCATTGGGAACTATTATCGATATGAAACCAGCTGGAGATGCTGGGCTCTTTATCGCTACCCTTACCAATTATACCTCTTTCGGCGAGGATAATACTTTTTCTGCGCACTCGCTTGTTTACAAATACCTGTTCGACGACACCATCTCTATAGTGGCACCTTCAGGTCAGGTTGAGGAATTAAGACTAAATCGCCAGCCAGGCAAGAACGTTTTTGCTCCTATGCGTAGTATAGAATGCTTTAAGCGAATAGAGATTTGTGAGCAGGCAGGAATAGATGAAGCCAGTTGCCCATTTATGTGTGAATATGCATCCTTGGATCTTACTTTTAATAGCCAGTTTATCACCATAGCCAATTTTGGTGATGAGGTTATTTTCAATATGCCTTCCGAGAAGGAAGGCGTTTGGTACGATTACCGCACAACCGGCGGCGCCACCTGGTCAATAAACTCATCTTCGGCCCCGCTTGGCGCAAATGTGACATTTAGCGATGGCGCTACCGAGACTATTGTGGCCATCTTAGACAATGGTGACACCAAAGATCTGGCTTGCGTTACCATTGATACCAGGCAGACTGCGGCCGAGCCGGGAAATACTTCCGGTAATACGTTTATAAGGTGGAATTATTATTCATATGCCGAGGGAGAATTTAGCACATCAGAAGATTCCTCGGAATTTGTTAATAGTGATAATGGCTACGATATTAAAGCACTGGCCAAAGCTGATAACGACACCTTCTATGTGCTCTATACAACGAGTGAACTGGTATCAATTGATGACGATGAAACCTATGTGGATGACCCGGGACTGCTCAAGATAAGTTACAAAGATGCCGACGGTCAGGCCCGCCCGCGCTGCGAACCGAGTGCTAATCTGCCGCCGCTGGCGGAGAAGCTGGATTTTACTTTGCCGGCTGGTACCAAGAGCATGACTCATGTCCCTGCCGGTGGTGACCACCCGGAGCTCCTTTGTTATACAGTGATAAACGGCAATACTTACGATGTACGCTGTAAGTCTCTGGCTAACTATTCGGCAGCTGAATCCGGCAATTGAATATTTTCCCTCCCCGGCGCAAAAAATCCCCCACTACCCGCAAAATTTTGCTAAAAAGCTCTTTGTGGTGACGCTAGTCACTGCCAATAAATATGGTTTGATTATACTGTTTTAGCCCTTGGTGCGGCGACAAAAGGAGATAAAGATGAAAAAATATAGCCTTTTAGCTCTGGCTTTGGCTCTTACGCTGGTAGCTTGTAACGGCGGCGGGCATGGCAATGTGGAGGGCAACATAAAGCTGAAATTACCCCAGCTGGCCGAAGGTGAAGAGCTAGCTTATCTCAATATAGAAGCGCGCCCACAATTTACCGAAGAAGAAGACAAAGCGGCCGAGATAGACCCGGCAAAATTTGAAGAAGAATTTGAAAAGAATGTAAAAACAGCAATTTGTAAAAGCGTGGAAGAGTGCCGGCAATATAAAGCTGCTGATGGCAGCTATGTG
>JAEEML010000189.1 GCA_016283195.1 Deltaproteobacteria bacterium
AAGGAACTTGATGTAAAACTCGATGATAATGTTCAACATTTTTCTTATAAGAATGGCGTTTATACTGTAAAAGGCCGCGCTCAGGCCGGGCGCCATGTGCTCTCTATTGCTGCCAAAAATGAGGAAGATAACGAGGCCGAACCGGTGCATGCCGTTTTTTGGCAGGAAAAAGAGCCTTTTAATTGGAATGACAGCGTTCTTTACCTCCTCTTTATCGACCGTTTTGCCAATGGCGATACCACGAATGATCACTCTCTTGGCAGCCCGGTTACCTGGGCGGCAGATTGGCACGGCGGCGACCTCGCCGGTGCGCAAAAAGTTTTGGAATCCGGCTATTTTGAAGAGCTCGGCGTTAAAGCTATCTGGTTGAGCCCGGTTAATAGGCAGGTGGAAGGCCATTTTATTGAATCCGGCGGTGATCATGAAATAGCGCCTTACCATGGTTATTGGCCGGTAAAAGCCCGCGAGGTGGAGCCGCGCTACGGTGGCAACGAAGCACTCAAAAAATTTGTCCAAGCCGCTCATAAGCGGGGCATTCGCGTTTTGCTTGATCTAATCAACAACCAGGTGCATGAGCAACATGAGTATTATGTGGCTCATCCCGATTGGTTCCGCACCGGTTGTGTTTGCGGTACTGCTGGTTGCGGCTGGAGTGAAAAGCCGCTGGAGTGTCTCTTCACCACTTACTTGCCCGATATAAATTGGCAAAACGATGAAACAGCCCGCCAGTTTATCAGCGATGCCGTTTTTTGGATTGATGAATTCGGGGTTGACGGTTTCCGCGTTGATGCCGTTAAGCACGTAGAAATTAACTCCATTTACAATATGCGTGCCGCTTTAAAACAGCGCTTTGAACAGGGCGGAACGCGCATGGTGATGATTGGTGAGACGGCCGTTGGCGAGAATGATAATTATCATAGTTATGGTCTTAATTTTAATAATGGTTACGAATGGATAATGGGCTACACCGGCGAATATGGCCTCGACGGCCAATTTGATTTTCCCACTTATCACAAAGTTAATTATGGCTTACTTACTGGCACTATGTCCTTCCGCGATGTGGAGGAGGCCATAAAAACTATGGAACAAAATTACCATGTCTTTACCGCCAAACAGCCGCTCCACGTCTCCTATCTTGGCAGCCACGATACCAACCGCATGGTGACGCGGGCCGAAAATGCTGATAATAAAGATAATAAATGGGACAATCTCCCGCAGCAATCTAATGATCCCATGGTCTATAGCCGCCTGAAAAACAGCTGGACTTTCCTTATGACTATGCCCTTTATGCCGCTACTCTATAACGGCGATGAAGTGGCTGTGCCCGGTGGTAACGACCCGGATAACCGCCGCGATATGATTTGGAACGGCGATCTTGATAGCCTCAATAATCCGCAGATTAATGCCAATATGTTAAACGAAAAGCAGCTGGAACTAAGGGAATGGATTAAAAAACTGGCCAAAGCCCGCAAAGATTATCCGGTAATAACCCGCGGTTTGCGCCAAGAACTCTATCTTGAGCAGAATTACTATGTCTATGCCCGCTATGATGTTAACTCCACAGCCATTGTGGCTATTAATAATGGTGAGCAAGTGAGTATTTCGGTGCCGATTAATAACATGAAAGCCTCAGCGCCGGAATTGGTTGTCGGCGATGCCACAGCCACTTATAGCAATAATGTTATGCAGCTCACTATTCCCGCTAACAGCAGCAGTATCTTTATTATGAAATAAATCCTAAAATCTCACCGGCCGCCGCCTTTTCTCTATTTGCTAGCTAAATAAAATAATAAGTTTCTCAAATATCCATATATATACAATAAGTTCCCCCTCTCCATTTGTCAAAATGGAGAGGGGGCTAGGGGGTGAGGGATGTTAAAATGGAGAGGGAACTAGGGGGTGAGTGCAAAGAGGCGGATATTGGGCTAGTGGGTGAGGAATGTCAAAATAAATATGGGGTTAGGGATTGAGGTCTTCCAAAAAGCCGCCGTCTCTGATTAATTGCATAGCCAGTTGGACAGCTTTTTGGGCTTTTTCGGCTTTAGCCTGCTCATCGGTAAGGCGGTCTTCCATGCCGCTCACTTCGCTGTTAAGATCTGCCACTTGTTGCTGAGCGGCGGCCAGTGAGGCCTCCAAATTGGCCATATCACTGCCTGCAGCTTGATGTTCTTCCAGCGCGGCAGAGAGATTTTGTACTTGCTCGGCCAGGTCATTGCGCTCGGCAATCAGCGCTTTGGTCTTTTCGGCCAGTTGGGTAAGTTTTTGCATAAGAAGCTCATATTGCTCTTCTTTTTCGGCCAGTTTGCTTTCTAGCGCTTTTTGAGCTTTTTGGGCAGAGGCCAGTTCGCGGCCTTTGCTGTTTTCGGCTAAAAGGCGATCGCTGAATTCCAGCTCTTTATTTCTTAGCTGATCTTCCAGCTTTTTAACTTTTTGTTTGAGTTCTTGATTCTCTTTGCGCAGACGGCTATCACCGGCGCCGGAGGCAACGGAACTTATAGAACTGACGGTGGTTTGCGAATCATGAAGCTTGCTGAGATCCGGAATACTGGCGGTAACAGTGCGCTCTTCATCTAATAATCTGGCAATATTCGGCCGTTGAGCTAGTTGGGTCTTTTCGGTTCTTTCAGGCCGTTGCACAGTTGTTTTTTCCAGCATAATATCCGGTATTTTGTGGATGGCTGTTGCTCTGCCCACTAGTTCATCTATATCGGAAAAGGTTGAAGAAACTAAGCGGCGTTGCGGCGGCGAAGCCGGGCGGCTTGGGGCCGGCGGCTCTTTATTATCGCGAATTAAATCGCGCATTTCGCGGACTAGCACTTCCATATTGAGCGGCTTTTTCATGTACAAATCGGCATGAGTTCTGAGCTTTTGATGCTGGGCAAAAGTGCTTTCGGCTGCCGGATTGGCCGAGATAATAATGAGCGGCACCACTTGGCCTGTGGCATCTTTACGCAGACGGTTGCAAATAGAATAGCCGTTGCTGCGCGGCAATTCCGCGGCCATAATAATGATATCAACCGGCGTGTGACTTAAGTGCTGCAAAGCCACGCCACCATCGTCAACTGTCGTGACATCATATTTGTGTGCAGAAAGATATTCACTGATGCTGGCCGCATCTTGAGCATTGCTCTCGATAAGTAACACCTTGTTCATAATTGTTCACCTCTTTGGTACCTAGGGCGTACACTGCTCCACTCTAGCTTTAGAGAGGCGGCTTGGCAAGTGCTTAATTGGGAATAGTTAATACTTCATGCTTTATGGTTAACTGATTGATGAGATTAATGAGTACATCACTGGCGGCTAAATCCAGGCCGTTTAAAAGCATGGCATCCTGGATAGTATCAATCTGCGGCATATATTTATCAACCTGCTCCTTAGCCGCTGCCGGGCCTTTGGCATCCAAAGTGGCGGCGATTAATTCCGGAATCAAAAAAGTGCGCATATCATTGGCCGGATCGCTTGACATTTGGTCGCTACCAGCCGCTTCTCTCTCGATTGTTTTGGCAATATGCGCGCTGTATTGCTCCCTTGAAGCGGAAAAACGCTCCAAAGAGAGCAAATGCAGATCCTTGGTTTCCGCTTTTAAAAGAGTAGCCGGCAGGCGCTTATAAATAGCTGTTTCCTGCTCTTTAGAGAGCTTATTTACCACCTGCCAGGCAATGTCGATAGGCGGGAGGGGCGCGGCGCTACTCAGCCAGTGCCACATAAGCTGACCGTTTTTAAAAGACCAACCGGCCGGTGAGAGATCGCGAATATTAGCTATAATATCAGCACCTGTAAGAGCAATTTGTACTTGGCTGGGCGGCTTGGGCCAGCGTTTTAGCCCTTTTAAAGTGAGGGCATAAGTTTGCATATCGGCCAGAGCTTCGCGGAGAATTTTTTCATCGTTACTTCGGCCCTCACCGCTAATCGCGCTGTTGCCATAGAGCGAGCTGGCACTGGCGCCGGAGTGAGCTTTTAGTTCATAGCGGCTTAAAACAGCCACTTTTTGCCCGGCCGGTAAGGCAACATCGACCTGATAATAGCAGGGCCCGTTATTAAGAGGCGCGGTGCTGCAACCGCTTGGCGTATCTTTTACAGCTACCGGTTTGCCGTTAACGCTCACAACAAAGTTGCGGACATCGCTATGGCTAAAAATCAGGCTGATAGCGGTTTTGATTTTGGCTAAAAGCTCCAGCTCGGAAACCACCTGTGCTTTGCCATCATTCATGGAAATAGCCAAATTAGCCTTTTCCACGCTGGTTCCTGTTGGGTGCCTGGGCAGTAAAAAAGCCTGCTGCACCGGAAAAGCCGGGATAACATAAGCCTTGGCTAAAGATGGTAAAGCTAAAAAAATCAGGTAGATAAGAACAAGGCGGCCAAATTTCATAGCAGCTCCTAGTAATTTTCGGTGTGGTGTTCTTCCAGATTTTCAAAGCGCACACATTCCGGGATAAAGGTCAGCTGAATTTTGTCGGTGGGCCCGTTTCTGTGTTTGGCAATGATGATATTGGCCAGGCCTTTAATCTTTTCGTCGTCTTTGTCGTAATAATCCGGGCGGTGGATAAAGATAACCATATCGGCATCCTGCTCAATAGCGCCGGATTCGCGCAAATCGGAGAGCTGCGGTTCTTTGCTGGTGCGTGATTCTACGTTACGGCTGAGCTGGGAAAGGGCGATTATCGGCAATTCCAGCTCCTTGGCCATTGATTTGAGGCCACGGGAGATTTCTGCGATTTCCTGCTCTCTGTTACCGTCTTTACGCGTTGTGGCAGACATTAGTTGCAAATAATCGATTATAATTAGGCGCACATTTTCATGCTCCAGTTTAAGGCGCCGGCACATGGATTTCATTCTGTAGAGATCCATGCCGCCTCTATCGTTAATATAAATTGGGGCACCGCTGAGCTGTCCGGCCGCTTCCACTAAATCCTGCAAATCCTGCCTATCGATTTTCCCCTCTTTTATTTTTTGCATACCCAGGTGAGCTTGGGAGCAAATAAGGCGCATACCTAATTCGCTGGTGGACATTTCCATCGAAAACACAGCCACACCGTTGTTGTATTTAAGAGCTGTATTTTGGGCGATATTTAGAGCAAAAGCCGTTTTTCCCATACCGGGGCGGGCCGCTATAATAATGAGGTTTCCCGGTTGCAAGCCGGTGGTGACTTTATCCAGCTGTTCATAGCCGGTTTCCACTCCGGAAATAGGCCCTTTGTGATCAACAAGTGCTTGTATTGTTTGAAAATTTTGCTGTACAACTTCTTTCATCGGTTGGAAGCTGTCGGTTTTTTGTTCTTTGGCGATTTTAAAGATTGATTCTTCGGCCATGCTGAGAAGTGAATCAATCGTTTCATTATCGTCACGCGCTTTGGTGACAATATCGCTACCGGCGGTAATTAAGAGGCGGGCAATAGCTTTTTCGTGAATAATATTGGCATAAGATTCGGCATTGGCCGCCGTTGGAACATTATCGGAAAGGGAAGAAATATAAGCCTGGCCGCCAATATTATCGAGTATGTTGGTGCGGGATAATTCTTCGGCCAGTGTCACCTCATCTATCGGCTTGTTGTTATTGTCGAGATTTAACATAGCCTCGAAGATTTTTTTATGCGCCGGTTGATAAAAATCATCAGGAGAGATTATTTGTTCTACGGTGGCAAAGGCCTCTTTATCAAGCAAACAGGCACCCAGCACCGAGCGCTCGGCCTCTAAATTATTTGGTGGAACGCGACTAATTTGCGATCTGTCAACCATAAAAACTCCTTGGCTGCCCGTAAAGCGGCAGTGAATTATAGGGCTCAACATAACAAGTTTATAAAAATATGAAAGGGGAAAAATCAGCAGAGGGCGGCCAGTGCCGGGGCAGCCTCGTTTACTCCCAAGGCTTTGCGCAGTTTGCCAAGAGCTCTGGCTTCCAGTTGGCGCACCCGTTCACGGCTTATGCCATACGCTTCGCCGAGAGTTTGCAATGCCGGCGGATCATCGCTCAAATAACGGGCCTCAATGATGGCTCTCTCACGTTCGGAGAGCGTTTTTAAAGCTTCGGCCAGTGAAGAGCGGCTTTGCTCGGCCAAGTCGTCTTTTATAACCGCTTCTTCCAGCGATTTGCCATCACCCAGCGTGCTGCCGATGGTGCTATCGTCATCATCGGAGAGCGGGGCATCCAAAAAAAGATCCGGTGCCAAAAGGCGGTTTTCCAGCTCGGTAACTTCGGCAATATCCACTTTGAGCTTTTTGGCGAGCTCGCTTCTGGCGCTGTCACGCTCCTCGCATTCTTTATCCATTAGTGAACGTATCTCACCTAATTTATAGAATAATTTTCGTTGCGCGCGGCCAACTCCCATGCGCACCATAGAGAGCGAGCGCATGATATATTGATGAATATAAGCGCGGATCCAGTGGACGGCATAGGAGATAAGGCGATAGCCTCTGTCCGGGTCAAAACGCTTTACTGCTTGCATGAGGCCTACATTGCCTTCTTGTACCAGCTCAATAAGTTTCAAGCCATAACCGCGATATTCCGAAGCAATTTTAACCACAAAACGCAAATTGGCGGTAACCAGCCGGTGGGCGGCCAGAACCGAACCGGTGTTTTGCCAGTCTTTGGCCAGATCATATTCTTCTTTGGCAGAAAGCAACGGGAAACGCCTGATTTCAGCCATGTACTCGCTTAAATCATCGCTTAATACCGGTAAATTGCTATGAGTTGATGCCATTTTTCACCTCTTGAAAGAGTTCCACAGGATTTACCCTGTGCATATATATTTCATAAGCGCTTAATGATTTATTAGTCAAGAGTTTTTTTTGCCCTTGGCGGCCGCTTCAATCACATTTTTAAAAATAGCCAGTGTTTTCGGCAAAATATCATTTACTAATTTATTTGTTACTACCGGTGGCAATGTCCCTTTAAAAGCCACATTAAGCTTATAAGTGGCTGCCGTGTGGCCATCCGGAGTGTTTTCCAAAAGCCAACCGCCGTCATTTTGCGTAAGCACGCTACTATTTTCCAAAGACCAATGGACAGTGCCCACCGGTTCTTCGATGATGCGCAGGGTATAATTTAAGCGAAAAAAGAGGTCAAGTTCAAAGCGCACCAGAGA
>JAEEML010000190.1 GCA_016283195.1 Deltaproteobacteria bacterium
CGCGCCTAGTATGATTCGAACATACGGCCTTCTGATTCGTAGTCAGACGCTCTATCCAGCTGAGCTATAGGCGCACCCAGCGAAAAGGGCTTATAGAGCATGTGTGGGGAGCTTGTCAAGAATTATTTACAAATATTTTTTATCTGCTGGGGGGCTAAACAGAGCAGGTTATTAACCTGGCCAACTTATGAAAAATCCTATTTTTTGGCACACTTGGCGCAGGTGTTTTTGTCGCACCCGGTGCATATTTCGTTGGGAAGTTCATTTTTCTCAAAAAACAGCCTGATATTTTCCAAAGTAGTTTCGGCAATAGCGGCGATGGCCTCCTTGGTGAAAAAGGCCTGATGCGAGGTCACCAAAACATTGGGGAAGGTTAAAAGGCGGGAGAGTATATCATCAGCGATGATTTCATCGGAAAAATCCTCAAAAAAGCAGCTGGCTTCTTCTTCGTAAACATCGAGGCCGGCATAGCCGATTTTATGACTTTTGAGCCCGTCGATTAAATCTTTGCTGTTTACCAGCTTGCCGCGGCCGGTGTTGATGAGCATCACGCCGTCTTTCATCATGGCGATGGAATCTTTGTTTATCATGTAAGTGCTTTCGGGAGTCAGCGGGCAGTGGAGGGAGATAATATCAGCCTCGCGGTAGATGGTCGGCAGATCGGTATAAGTATAGCCCAGTTCGGCGGCGGCTTTGGTGTCGGGGTAGAGGTCCTGGGCCAAAACGCGCATGCCAAAGCCGCGCAAAATGGAGATAAGAGCTTTACCGATGCGTCCGGTGCCGATGATACCGGCAGTTTTGCCATGCATATCAAAGCCCATCAGGCCGTTTAAAGTAAAATTGGCCTCTTTGGTGCGGGCCGCCGCTTTAGCAGTTTTGCGATTTAAGGTCATCATCAGGGCCAGAGCATGTTCGGCAACAGCATGCGGCGAGTAGGCCGGTACCCGCACTACCGGGATTTTGCCATAAAGCGCCGGCAAGTCTACGTTATTATAACCGGCACAGCGCAGAGCCAGGAGTTTAACCCCTTTTTCATAAAGAATACGGCATGTTTCGGCATCGCATTTGTCATTTACAAAAATGCACACCGCATCGAAGCCGGCCACCAGTGCTGCTGTCTCCTGCGTCAAATGGGGTGCAAAATAGTGTATATCAAAATGGTAGCGCTCATTGATTTTATCAAAAAACTCACGGTCATAGGGTTTGGTATCAAAAAAAGCTATTTTTACCATGATGTTACTCCTTTTTTTAATATGTACCATTGGGCCGGTGCCGCTATAGGCGCTGCCGACTTGGGCGCCCTCTTATAGCTTAAAGAGGGAAACAGCGGCAACTAAAATTCTGGCTGCTTGCTCTTTGGTTATAAAGCGCCAGTAGTTGGCCTGCATTCTAATTTTGCTTAGTTATTATTACTTTGGCAAAATTTCTGGGGTTAGAAAAGAGAGCAGGGAAAGGGAACCGGGTGGTGAAGTTACGATCTGGGCCGGCTCACGGTTGGTCCCTAACGCAACGTACGGAATAGCCGGTATTCATGTCGCCAACATTGCCATTACGTGCATCACCATCGTTACCGCCAAGTATTAAAATGTAGGCCATTTTGTCTGGATGAACGTCATACACCGTGCTGCTCCAAAACATGGCCCAAATGCTAAATATTTCGTAAGAGCTGCTTTGGGCATTGTAGTAACCGGCTGGGAGGGCTCCAAAGGTGGTACTATTAGTAGCCTGATCACTATAAGGGCTTGTCCAAGCTGGGTGTGCCATGCTCACATGAACTGAACTGAACATGATGTACATACCCTTAAATGCCCTTAAAAGCCGTGGGCACAAGTAGCACAAGCTGGGAGAACTTAGCAAGAGTGAAAAGCGACATCCGGCCTTGGTATTATTAGCGCCTTTAATCGCTGATATCCGAATCCTGAGTGATGTTAAAATGATAATCCGGGGATTTTGGCATTAGTTCCGAGCAGATGGTATTAAGAAGTTCCTGTCGGTTTTGGGCATTAAAGCTGATAATGATGTCCACGGTAATATCATGCGAATTGGGTTTAATATAAAAACCGTGTATTTCAAGAATCCCTTGTGATAAAAGGTGTCCACGATGTAGATAGCGACGACAAAACTTTTGGCCAGTCGGTTCGTTGCTTTAAAGATGAAGAGTGATAAGCCTTAAAAGCTGGTGGCGTCGTAGCGCGGTGGCCAAATTGCCAGATTAAGGTCGGTGTCCGGCATTTAGCACCTCTCTTTCCCCGCTGCCCGGGGTTATTTTGATAGCTCCATTAAGATCGGTGCGGAGTATTTTAATATTTTTCCTGGCGGCATAGTCTAATATTTCTTCATCCGGCAGGCCGAATCTATTCTTATAACCGGCGCTGATAAAAATGACTTTCGGTGCCACTTTATCTAAAAATTCCGCACTATTAGCAGTTCTACTGCCGTGGTGGCCGGCTTTAAAAAAATCGCTCTTTAAAAATTCCGGCGGGAGGTTTTCTATGAGAAATTCCTCTTCTTCTCTTTCGGCATCGCCGGTGAGTAAAACGCTCTTGCCCCCGGTGCTGAATTTTACTACCAATGAGCGGTTATTTTCGCTTAAATCTCCAAAATCTTCGGCCGGCAGGCGATAGAGGATAACCTTTGTCTCTCCTTTTTCATAAAGAGTAGTAAAGCCGGAACCAGGCGTAATAACAGGGATATTATGCTCTTTAGCTTTGGCGATAAGCTCATTTTGCAAGGGCACATTAGAGCCATTTACTATGAGCTTTTTAATGGGCACTTCGCCGATAAGAGCCAGGAGGCCGCCGATATGGTCCGGGTGGCCATGAGTAGCCACGGCGGCCTCTATTTCCTTGATATTAAGGGCTTTTAGTGCCGGAAGCAGGCGGCGGCGCCCCTCAGCTACCGCTCTATCCGGCCTGGGGGCGCCGCCGCCGTCAATTAGGATATGGCGGCCGGCTATAGGCGTAATTAAAAGGGCATCGCCCTGATCCACATCGAGCGCAATTAGGCTGGGCGGGGCCAGCTTTTCCTCTATTTGGCCATAGATAATAAGCGCCAAAAGTAGGCTAAAAGCGCCGGCAAAAAGCCACTTATTGGCTCTACTTGCTTTTATATGCAGCAGAAAAACGGCCGCCAGATAATAGAGTAGTGCGCCCCCAAAAGTAAAATGCGGGTTAGGTAGCGGCGGCAAATTGAGCGCGCTTACCAATATGGCTATTTGATCAATAAAATAAGCGATATAGCCGGAAATGAGCGCGGCTATATCGGCCGCCCACGGCCAAAACGGGCTGATAAAGGCGCCGATAGAGCCCAAGGCTACCAAAAGAGCTGCCGGCGGGATGGTAAAAAGGCTACTAAAGAGGCCGGCCCAGGAGCTTAGGCCAAAAAAGTAATTGCTTAAGGGCATGGTAGCTAGAGTTGCCACCAAGGAGACACAAAATAGCCCCCAAAAATAGCGAAAAAGCGGCCAAAAGCGCCCCTTTTTGAGCGGGCACCAGCTTAAAAAGGGGCGGGCCATGATGAGCCCGCCGGCGGCGGCAAAAGAGAGCAAAAAGCCGGGACTAAAGAGCGCTACCGGCTCATAGAGCAAAATAATGAGGGCGGCTATGGCGAGGTTATTGAGGGCGGCGGCCGAGCGCCCCAGGGCCAGCGCCGAAAAGACCATAGCCGCCATGATGCCGGCGCGCATAGTGGACCAGGAAGCGCCGGTAAAGAGCACATAAAAGACTAAAAAGAGCAGCGCGCCTATAGCCGCCGCCTTTTGCGCCGGTAAGCCGCGCGGCAAGCGCCAAAGCGAGAAGAGCATTTTAAAAAGAAAATAAATAAGCCCCAAAGTAAAGCCCACATGCAGGCCGGAAACAGCCAAAAGATGGGAAGTTCCGGCCCGGGCATGGCGCGCGCCGATAGCGCTATCCCGCTCGTCTTTTAGCCCTAAAATCATGGCTTTACTGATAATGGCACTCGCTTTATCCGGCGCCCCCGCACTTAAGCGCGCGCCGTAATTATGGCGAAAATTTTCCAATTTTTGGCGCAAATTAGCCATAATTGAATTTTGGCTATTTATCGGTGCGGCCGTTAAAGCGCGCAAAGAATAATGAATGCCCTGCATCTTTTCGGTGCGGGAAAAATCATGTTGTCCAAAATTGCGGCTTTGGTGAATTTCCCTTAAAGTGCCCCAAAGTGTTACCCGGCTATTACTTAGCCAGTTGCCGGGCGGCAAAGAGAGGCGCACTTTAAAAGGCTCTGGCTTTAGATTCATATTTTTGAGGCAGAGTGAATCGGAAACTGTGGCTGTAGTTTGGTAATAAATCTCACCAGTTAAGCTTATGCGCTTTTGCGGCACTTCGTTGATGGTAATAAGCCACTCTACCGGCTTTTCCCGGCACTCCTTAGGCAGAGTGACTTTGGTTTCTGCTTTTTGGCGCAAAAGCTCACCGCCAAGCAGCCCGAGCGCCCCAAAAGAGAGAGCAACAGTCAGCGGCAACAAAATGGCTATCTTGTTATTTTTAGGCCACTTTTCATGGACTAACGAGGTGGCGGCCAGGGCCAGTAAAGGCGGAATAAGAAGCCAATAGAGCGGTATAGTAAACTCCGCAAGAGAAGCCAGATAAAGACCAAAAGCGAGGGCCAGAGCCGGTATTAAAAAAGGACAAGGCATGAGGGCCTTTTAGCCTGTAATAACTCCGGCTGTCAAGGTGGAAAGAAGATGTGGACTGTTTTTAGTCTGCTATAGTTTA
>JAEEML010000027.1 GCA_016283195.1 Deltaproteobacteria bacterium
CATAGCGCAAACCGCATAAATGGTATCAATATAAGCTAGGCGGGCCGGGCGCTCCAAAGATTTAAAGGCCGCGTTATTTTGCAAAGCGCAAATGGCATTTTTCACATTGATATCCGAGCGATCCCCGGTTTTCATGGCCCGCAAAAGATAACCTGCCTGCCGAGGCAAAATGCCCAGCACCATCGATTCAAAGTAAGTACTGTTATAAGTATCCAATCCGGCCTGGCAAACTTGGCGATTAATAGTCACGCCTAGGCCATCGGCATCGCGCTCCACATAGCTGTTAGGATCGGCAAAGTCGCCAAAAGAGAGACGCACACTATCATCCATCAGACGGTTTAGCGCTATATGCTGATAAGCAGCATTGGTGGTAACTTCCGCTTTCCAGGCTGTGGCGCTAAGAAGAGCTATAATGTGAAAAGCCGGTTCTCTATCAGCCGCCGGCAAAGCCTTAAACCAATTTAAATCCGGGAGCTTAGAAAGATTTTCAATAGCTTTTTCGTTGGGATAAAGCTGCGCAAAATAGAAGAAGAGACTTTTTACCACCGGGGATTCGCCACTAAAGGCGGGCTTTTCGAGAGCGGCAAAAAAAGCTTCTTTGGCGCCGGCATCAGCGCAAACAGCGCTAAAAGCGGCAAAAGCCATATCCTTCTGCTCTGCGGAAAGAGAGAAATTTTTAAGATATTCTCCAAATTCTGTGACATTCTGGGGATATGTTTTTGGAGCTTCTTCGGCGGTAGCTATGGCGACATCATACATGGCCTTCTGCGGCACATTTTTTATACTATTAAGGCCTACTTTAGGCTCAGGTATTACGGCACCTTTAGTGGCGGCGGCTTTAACAGGAGCGCTTTTTTCCAAAATATCGCTTTCTTTAAAAGAAGCTTTTTTTGCGGTCTTAGGCTGCGGCACATCAAGGGCATTAGTATCAACGGAAAGAGAACCGATTGCCTCAAAATTATGCTGCCGAGTAATACTGCCAACCATTATCAGCCTCCGACATTTTTTTAAATATATGCGTCAGTTATCCATATCATGACCTAGAGATGGATCGGGCACCGGCGATTCGCTTTTACCGTTTTTCACGTTTTTGCCCAGGAAGGAAAGTATCTCATCTCTGGTCTCCGGATGCGGATCTTTAAGCCCCAGCATCTGATTCATAAAGGCCACCATTTTCACGCGCTCCTCCGGCTTATCAAAGAGAGCTTCGTGAATATTCGGATAAAGGTTTATAAGATCGACACAGCGCTCAAAAGCGGCCTGTCTGGTGGGCGGTTTACCATGTTCGGCCACCCAGCCGACATACCACGCGCGGTACTCAGCCTGGAAATAGCGATAATCTGGCACATTGTGATCGTCATTAACTTGGTGGCTCACTTCATGCGGGATGGTATCCAAAGCGGCCCGGCGGGCATAATTATTCTTTTTGGGAAAAACGCCGTTGCCGGCCGGAATTAGCGCTCTGTTAATAGATATGCCATTTTGGCCCGGCACGGCATAACCGATGGTAATACCGCCAAAATCGTCTTCGATATCGACAAAAGAGAGCGGGATGCTATCGGAAAGCAAGCGGGCAATAGTGTTATTAATAAGAGTTTCCTGCGCCGAGCCGGGAGCACCACCTCCCACTTCGGCCAAATAAGCTATGGATTTTGCTGCCCGCTGTTTATCGGCTAAATCCATATTTCTAAACCAAGTGGCACTGGCAAGTTGGCGCAAACTTTTTACCGAAGCGGCATTGGGAAAGTTTTTACTCTGCGCAAGCAGCGCTTCACGCACATCGGGAGCAGCTTTGGCAAAAGCCGGCGCAGCAAGCAAATTACGCATTTCAGAAGCCATAGCGCTTTTATTCTTGCTAGCAGCAGCTGCAGCCAGGAAAAGAGTTGTCTCTTTGGGGGAATATGCGGCTTCGGCGCTAAAAATGGCTATCATATTTTGAATGCCGTTACTATCACTGCCGGCACAAACTGCTAATAAATTCTTTTTATCGGCGCCGGCAAGTTTTCCCACCTTTTCGCTAGCCAGGAGATGCAAAACAGCACCGCTTAACGCCTCAGATTCTTTGCTTTTTTTGATATTTTGCAAGATCTGGTTGCGGTTTACTTTAGGCAAAGATTTAAAAAGCGCATTTTGTTGCAACTCTTCTAAGGAAGCCGGTTGCGGCGCCGGCAAAACATCCAAAGATAATATCAGTTCCGGCACTTTTTGGAGTATAACGCTCTGCCCGGCAGCGGTAGCGGAAAGATCTTCATTAACATTTAAGAGCGCACCGGTAAGTTCAATATCTGTGGCAAAGGCGCCAAAATTTAAGGCTAAATCGCCATCAAGCAGGCGGTCCAAAGCGTATTGCCGGGAAAGTTGCTCTTCATATTCGGCATTATTAAGAGATATTGCGAGTTGAGAAACCAGCTCCAGAGCTTTATGTTGATACTCGGCATCGGCCGCGCCAAACCATTCGGCATTAATAAGGCGCCCCATATTATCCAGCATTCTTAGCGACATACCGTCGGCAAAAGAATCCAGTAAAGCTTTTTGCATATCCGCTGATAAAGATTTAAAGCTGTCTGTCGCCACCAACTTAGCCAGCTCGTTAATAGCCGGGCCGTCATCGCTGATAGAGATAATAACATCGATATAAGCCAGGCGCACTGAACGCTCAAGAGCCGTAAATTCCGGACTGTTTTGTAATGTAGCTATGGCATTAGTGGCCTGTTGGCCGCTCTGCCCGCTTTTAGCCAGCGGAATAAAAGGCACATTTATAGGCAGAGCTTTTAAAACCAGCGTCTCCAAAAAAGCGTCGTTATCCTCTTGCAAACCGGCGGCAATGCGCGGCCGATTAACGGTAACGGTAGCATTATCCTTATCGGTATCCACCAGGGCTGTATTATCACTAAAAGCAAGCTTTATTTCGTCATTCATCAGGCTCTTTAAGGTAACATAAGAATAAGCGCTGTAATTAGTTACTTCGCCCTTCCAAACTTCGGCGGAAAGCAGGCCAATCATCTTGGTAGCCCGTTCCTGATCGGCGCCGCTAAGAGCAGAAAACCATTTTAAATTTCCGAGGTTACCCATATTTTTGATGGATACGTCATTAGGATAAAACTTGCTCATAGCTAAAAAAGCGCTTTGGGCCGCCGGGGAAGCGACAGCAAAAGCCGGGCCGTTAAGAGCGGTAAAAAAAGCACCTTTGGCAGCTTCATCACTTGCAAGAGCCATGAAAGCCGCAAGAGCAGCTTCTTTTTGTTCCTTTGTCAGAGGCAGTTTTTCCACATACTGTTTCATCTCTGAAGCAGAAGTAGGATAGGTACCGGCAACATTAAAAGAAGAAGCAATTTCTACATCATAGCAGGCTTTAACCATAAGAGATGCGTTTTTAGCTTTAACAGTCGCCGGGCGTAAAGGGTCATTCGCCGGTGCTTGGGCTATAGAAGCGCTCTTTTCAAAGGAGTCGCTTTGAGTTATGGGCGCAGAACTCTTTTGCTCTATAGTTTTAGGCAAAGCTTTGTCGCTTTCCAAAGCAACAGAATTAACACTATTTAGATAAGCATTATTTCTAGAAATACCACTAACCATATTCTCTCCTAATGGGCCTAGGCCGCAAAACGACCAATAGCATTATCAGCAAAAAAGCTTAACTGTTGCGCCTTTTAATCAAATAAGTTTATATCTTCTCCCGGAGGAGGCCATGAAAGAAGAAAAAAAGCCGCCTATTACCTGGTTTAGCCGCCGGCCGCAGGAGGGTGCGATTGCCCTCCTGGTGCCCGGGGATTTTTCTATTTTTGCCGCTTCTCTCGGGATTCAGCAGGTCTATCGCCTCTTAACTGATGCCGGGCTTAGTGCCGATTTGGCCTGGTGTGACAAAAGCGGGGCCATCAGCACTTACACAGGGCGCAAAATCAGCTCTTATCAGGTTATCGGCATTGCTCTTTCCTATGAGCTGGAAATAATAAACCTCATCTCCTGCCTAAAGAAAGCCGGCATTCCTCTATTTGCCAAAGAGCGCGGCCGCTTTGACCCTATTCTCCTGGCCGGCGGCCCGCTCATCAGCATCAATAGAAAGCTGCTTATTAATATAGTCGATGCCGCTATGGTCGGCGGCGCCGAAGAAAACGTGGTTGATTTTTTTTGCGCCGCCACCGCCGGGCGGGCTGAACTTTTAAAATTTGCCCAAAGTGCCGGCAATATAGTTACCGAGAACACCATAGAAAGTGCCGCGCCGCTCATTAAACTCGGGGCCCGCCCGGCGAGCTCAATACTCACCTCTCCCATGAGCGCCTTTCCCAATATATATATGGTGGAAATTGCCCGCGGCTGCCCCAGCCGCTGCGCTTTTTGCTCTCTTAGCGCTCTTTCGGAAAAGCTGCGTTTTTTGGCCAAAGAGGCCATCCTGGAGGCGGTGCCGGAAGAAGTGCAAAAAGTGGGTCTAGTCTCGGCAACGCCCACCGATCATCCCGATATTATGTGGATTTTGCAAAATCTCGTTAAAAATGGCAAGCGCGTTTCATTAAGCAGCCTGCGCGTGGCCTCGCTCAGCGAAGAAATGATGGATATTTTGGTGGCCGGCGGTTTGCGCTCACTCACCATTGCCGCCGACGGCACTTCGGAGCGTCTGCGCCGCGCCGTGCACAAGCCGGTAAATAAAGCCGGCCTCCTGCGCGGGCTTACTCTGGCCCAAAAATATCAGCTAAAGAGCCTCAAAATTTATTCCATCATCGCTCTCCCCGGAGAGACAAATGAAGATTTGGATGAATTTATCACTCTTATCCGTGAGATGCACGACATGGCCCCGCAAATTGCCTTAACATTAAGCCTCTCGCCTTTTGTGCCCAAGCCCCATACAGAACTGGGCGGGGCCGAAATCGCCCCTATAACCGAAATGCAAAGCAAGCTAAAATACATCAAAAAAGCTTTAAAAACAATATGTTCTATTGTTGGCGACGCCCCGAAAACGGCACATCTCGAATATAAGATTGCTCACAGCGCGGCTATTAGCGCAGAGAGCGTTTTAGATTTTTTAATTAACTGAAATTATTGATAAATAACAAATCTAATGGCGGCAAAAGCAGCAGCACTCTGATAAGCTGAAAGGACACATTCACCAAGGCTGGCTGATGTATTACCGGTTGTAGAGAGAACATATTGCTGCAATGTTACTGAAGTTGTTGTTTTATTAGTTGGCACTATGGAACAGCGATCAAAACCGCCGGTCACTTCAGCTTGAGCCATAACTGTATAATTGGCTGAAGGAAGAGCTTTTTTGAAATTTACTACATAAACGCCGTTATCAGTGTGATTAACACTACTAATACCGATGCCTCGCGATTCTAATATGCTCGGATCACCACCATCAGGAGCATTGGCAGGTTTAAAGCGCCCTACTATCCGCGGTAAAACAATATCAGAAGCTAATTTATTAGCAGTAACCGCATAATTGGCTATCTTTTCGGAATTAACAGCATCTTTTTTAATATCAGCGCTTTCCACACAGCCGCCGCAATCGAGATCCTGGGCTTTATCGGCTACTTCCGCCGTCACTGCCGCATTGGCATTAATAGCGCTAGTAGCCGGGCCGCCTTTACTAGCTGAGCCGGCATAATTAAAAGCTATCTCGGTGTCACCGACACTGCCGGGAGCAATTATTAAAGAGCCGCTGCTATTGCCCACATTTTGCAAAGTGGTTTGGATTTGCGGCGCAAGCTGCGTGAGGCCTACGCAGCCTTCACATTGCAAATCTTCAGCGCTTTCGGCTTTGGCGGCTAGGATG
>JAEEML010000028.1 GCA_016283195.1 Deltaproteobacteria bacterium
AGCTCAGCATCAACGGGTATTCTGGCCCAGGTTTTAATGAGATATTTGCCCAAAAGAGCGGCATGATAGCTGGTGCCACAGGCCAAAAAGAGCACTTTGGTGAGATTCTCTTTATTTAAAGCGCTCATAGGCAGATCTTCCAGCCAAATATCATAGCCATTGGCGTTAAGGCGCCCGCGTAGCGTCTCGGTAAGGGCCCGGGGCTGCTCAAAGATCTCCTTGTGCATAAAGTGCCTATGGCCCTCTTTTTGGGCCATTAAGGGCGTCCAGCTGATGTGTTGCACCGGCCGTTTAGCCGGCTCACCGGCAGCATATACCTCTAGCGAGGTGGCTGTTAAGCGGGCTATATCGCCATCTTCCAAAATCACCACCTCTTTAGTGTAATCAAGGAGCGCAGGGATATCGGAAGCCACCAGCGCCTCGCCCTCCCCCAGGCCGATGACCAGCGGCGAAGCATTGCGGGCCACAATAAGCTCGCCGGGCGCCTCTTTAGCCATAACGGCTATGGAATATGAGCCTTTGAGCAATTTGGCCGCCGCTTGCACAGCATTTAGCAAGTTGCCGATTTTCTTATATTCTCTGGCAATAAGGTGGGCTATTACCTCGCTATCGGTCTGGGAAGAAAACTTGTAACCCTGGGCCAAAAGTTCCTCGCGAAGAGTCACATAATTTTCAATAATGCCATTATGCACCACCACCACGCCACCTGAGGCATGGGGATGAGCATTGGCTTCACTCGGCAGGCCGTGAGTGGCCCAGCGGGTGTGGCCGATGCCTAGGTGACCAAAGAGCGGCTTTTCATGAAGCGCCGCTGCAAGGGCCGCCAGTTTGCCGGGGCGGCGGGCGATAGCTATTTCGCCTTTATCTAATACCGCAATGCCGGCTGAATCATAGCCGCGATATTCTAGTAATTTAAGGCCGCTCAAGATAACATCGACCGCCTGGCGTTTCTCGCCTATATAGCCAACAATTCCGCACATTTTTTCCTCACCCTCACCCCTGCCCTCTCTTCATTTTAACCAATAGAGAGGGGGGAGATTTGTAATTATTTATTCCTTCTGCCAAAAAGCGGCGTGCAGATATTCTGTCTGCGGCATACCATAAAGCACCGGGTGATCCGGGCCGGCCCCGCGCACTTCCAGTAGAGCCATATTATTACGGGCCCGCCGCGCCGCCCGGAATATGGCCGTAAGCAGCATTTCCTCGGTAAAAAGAGCACTACAGGTGCAGCCCAACAAAATGCCACCCGGTTTTAATACTTTTATGGCTTTAGCCGCCAGGTTGCTAAAGGCATTACTGGCCTCTTTTAAGGCCCCCTTATTGCGCGCCAGGGCCGGCGGATCCAAAATAACCATATCAAAAGTCTCTTCGCTCCCGGCCAGCTCTTCCAAATAATCAAAGACATCGGCACAAATTGTTTTAATATTGGTTAGTTTTGAATCCTCGGCATTTTCTTTTAGCTGCGCCAAAGCGCGCTCCGATATATCGACGGCCCACACCTCGTCACAATTTGGGGCGAGAGCCAGAGCAAAGCCGCCCTCATAAGAAAAGAGGTCAAGAACCCGCCCGGAGGCATAGCGGGCGGCGCGCTCGTGATTTTCAATTTGGTCCAGATAGCCGCCGCTTTTTTGGCCGTCTAAAAGGTCTATTGTCATCACGCTGCCGCCAAAAGAGCACTTTTCCCGAACCGGTTCGGCTCCTTTATATAATTCCACCGTGAGCGGCAGCCCCTCTTTGCGCCGAGCCTGCACATCGCCCCGCAAAACAATGGCTTTGGGCTTTAAAAGCTTATCCAAAGTTTCAAGAATTTCCGGCCGATATTGCTCCATGGCCCAGCTGGTTATTTGGATGGAGAGCGAATCATTATAGCGGTCGACAAAGAGGCCGGGCAGAAAATCGGCTTCACCGTGAATCAGGCGGTAACTGGTGCGCCCGGGCATAAGGCGCTCCCGGCGCTGAAGAGCCGCCGCTATTTTTTCGGCAAAAAAGGCGCTATCTATCGGGCGGTTCTGGCGGCTCAATAGCCTGGCCGTTATTTGCGAATTTTTGTTAAAAAGCGCCAGCCCCAAAAAGGCCCGATTTCGCCCTCTAAGCTGCACCAAGTGAGTATCTATCTTACTGATATCACTATCAATATCTGAAGCAAAGACCCACAAAAGGCCATTTTCCAGCTGGCGCTCGCCTTTTGGGGAAACAATAACGCTTGGCAGTGCTCCCATTTTCACCTCCGCCTTGCGGCCTAAGCACGCGGCGGGAGACTAGCACATTCTTGGCCTTGCGGCCAAGGGGGAAGAATGGGCCAGCAAGTTGATGCCAGGCGTTTTTTGGCGGTGGCAGAAAATTTACTCGAAGCGTTTTCCCCGGCTCATTTTCGCTCTATTGCAATAAAATGCGGGTTTCCGCACTTTTCTGCAATAGGTTGCCTATCCTGCGAGCCAAACGGGACAGCCGGTTTCTAATGGCACCGGCTATGGTCATTTCCCCCTTGCCGGCCGTGCTATTTATTTTGTCCTTATTCGTCTTTTATGCTATAATGGCGCCTGGTTTTATGCGCATAGGCGCTTTGGAGTTTATTATATGAAAAGATTAAAAATATTTTTTGCCATAACTGCCTGCCTGTTTTTTGGAGCTTGCAGTGGCACCGATATCCAGGGGCCGCAAGGCGAAAAAGGTGAACCCGGCGAAAAAGACGCCAGCTGTTCGGTTAAAACCAACGCCGACGGCACAGGCACCATAATTTGCCCCGATGGCAGCAGTTTTACCATTATGAGTGGCCATAATGGCGATGCCGGCAGTGACAGCCTGCCCGACCTTAACTGCTATGTGGCAAAAAATGATGATGGTTCTGCCACAGTTTTTTGCCCCGCCGATGGTAGCAGCTTTACCATTACTAATGGCAAAGATGGCGACGCCGGTAGCGACGGCCTGCCCGGCCTTAGCTGCTATGTTGTCACCAATGATGACGGTTCCGGCATGGTTTTTTGCCCCGCTGATGGTTCTTCTTATGTGATTAACAGCGGCAACAATAACAACACTTATTTGGAAGGTTGTGCCACCGGCTATTACGGAGAACATTGTGAGTGGGAATGCCCACGCAATAATGGTCTTTATTGTTACGGCTTTGGCAAGTGCTATGATGGTAAAGAGGGGCTGGGTTGCATGTGCGATCAAGATTGGCTAACTACTGATTGCCACGTCATAAAACCCGATTTTGGTCTTTTAACTGATAATCGCGGCGAAAAAGAAATAACCTATAAGACTGTACAAATCGGTAATAAAGAATGGATGGCTGAAAATCTGCGCTATGCCAAAGGCGAGAGAGGAACCGACTATTTTTCGGCCGATGGTAATAGTGAAAATGATGCACAATATGGCTATTATTATACATGGGATGCGGCAACAGATGCCTGTCCCAGCGGCTGGCGCCTACCCAGCAAAGATGATTTTGAAGAATTATTAAAAACCGTAGAATTTACCAAAAACAGTGATTCAGCCTTTCTGGCTCTTATAGCTAATAGCCCGGCCTGGATTAATTACAGCAACGAGGGCGGCGATGATTTTGGCTTTAATGTCCTCCCGGCCGGCGCTTATCTTTCCGGAACTTATACCAAATTGGGGATTTACGCCTCTTTCTGGGCAAGCACGGATGGTGGTAGTAGCTTGCGGGCATACCACGCGAACTTCAACAATGAAGAGATAAGTGTAAAGCTTTACAGCAAGGTAAGCGGTTTTTCTGTGCGCTGTCTTCGGGATATTCCCTAAGAGTTCATATAGTTCATCAGTTCGGCATAACTATCGGCCATAACAACGCGCCTGTCGCATGCCCCTACCTTGATGAGCCCCAGCCAGAGCGCATTTTGGGGAATCACTTCCGGCAAAAGATCTGCCCACTCCACTAAAGTGATGGTATCTTTATCAAAATATTCTTCACAGCCCAGAGCGTAAAAATCATCGCTGGTTTTCAGGCGGTAAAGGTCAAGATGGGCCACCCGCGGCGTAGTGGGGTAAACATTGGCAATGGTGTAAGTGGGACTGGTGACAAAATAATCATAATCGGCCGTCATTTTTTCCATTATAAGGCGCACCAGATTACTCTTGCCGGCACCCAGTTCGCCCACCAGAGCCACAGTATCACCGGCTTGCAAAATATTCGCCACCTCACGGCCGAATCTGGTCATACTGGACATACCACGGCGCACTATGTTTTGCGGCAGCGGGCCAAATCTCGCCCCCATCCTGATACTCAATTTAGCGTCATGTAAATACATTTTAGCGCTCTTTACCGGCGGCGTCCTGATATTGTTTGGCCAAGTTGGCCGCCAAATTCTCGGCTTCTTTATGACCAGGTGCTAATTTAAAGAGTTCGGTAAGCTGTTTTTGCGCTTTACCCACCTGCCCCAGAGCCGCGTAGTCACTAGCCAGTTCCAACAAAATATTCACCCGCGCTTCGTCGGAGAGATTGGAGCGCTCCAAAAGGCATGAGTGCAACTTAATGGCCCGGCCATATTCGCCCTGCTGCCGAAAGAAGACCCCAAATTGAATATAGCCCTCCAGGGGCTCCTGCTCATTTTTCACCTGGCGGGTGAGCAAATTATCAAAAGCGCGATCTTCGCTGGTAAAGAGAAGTTTGTGCGCCCCGCGTCTGATAACGGCATCGCGCCGCCGCTCTTTGCGCCTGGCCCGAAAATCCCTTATCGTGGCCACTAAAAAGCCCAGCGACACACCCAGCAAAATACAGCTGGTGGCCAGTATTAAAAGAGCGGTTTTACTCATTTAGCCAGCTTATCAAAGAGCGGCTTAAGGTGAGAATAAGTGGCCTCAAGGCTCTCGGAAATCACCCTTACATCGCCCAAAACCGGCATAAAATTGGTATCGCCGTTCCAACGCGGCACAATGTGGTAATGGCAGTGCGCGGCAATGCCCGCTCCGGCCACTTGGCCCAAGTTCATGCCAATGTTAAAGCCTTCGGGGTGAAAAAAGTCGTTAAGCACATCAAGAGTGCGGTAAAGAAGGCGATGGAGATCGTCTTGCTCGGCGGCGCTGAGTTTGGCCGGCGAATTCACATGCTCAAAGGGAATCACCATTAAATGCCCATTATTATAAGGGTATTTATTCATAATCACAAATGAGTATTCGCTCCTGGCCAAAATCAGATGCTTGTCATCATCAGCTGCTGCCGGAAAGTCGCAAAAGATGCAGCCTTTAGGCTTTTCTTCCTTTACGGCCTCGCTAATGTAAGCCATACGCCATGGGGCCCAGATTCTCTCCATCGCCTACTCCCGTTTTAAAAAATTAGGCGTCTAAAATAGCCACTGCCGGCAGAGTTTTGCCCTCAAACATCTCAAGAGCCGCCCCGCCGCCGGTGGAAACATGGGTAACTTTGCTGTCAAAGCCCATTTGGCGCACAGCCGCGGCAGAATCACCGCCGCCCACGATGGTCATAGCGCCTTTAGCCGTAATATCGGCAAAGATTTTGGCAATTTCCAGAGTGCCTTGCGCCAGGTCTGGAATCTCAAAAACGCCCATCGGGCCATTCCACATGGTGCATTTGGCCGAAGCAAGCTCTTTGCGGAAGAGTTCGCGGGTCTTGGGGCCGATATCCACGCCTTCCCAGCCATCTTCCAGGTGATCGGTCACCTTTAATTCGGCAAAGGCGCGTTTATCAAAATCAAAGCCTTTGACAGCCACAAAATCTATCGGGAAGATAATCTTCTTGCCCTTAGATTCGGCGAGAGCCAAAATCTCTTTGGCAATAGCCTGAATGTCTTTGACATTGCCTTTTTTATCGGTCACTTTGTCTTCAAAACGGGAAGAGCCAATCTCTTTGCCCTGGGCTTTCATAAAAGTATAAGCCATAGCGCCGCCGATTAAAACTTCATCAACCAGATTCAAAAGATTCTTAATAACGGCAATTTTATCCGACACTTTGGCTCCGCCCAAAACAGCAATAAAGGGGCGCGGCGGATCTTTTAAGGCTTTGCCAATAACTTCCACCTCTTTTTTCACCAAATAGCCGGCAGCCGCCTGGCCCAGCACCTTGGGCACACCGGTCATGGAAGCGGCGTCGCGGTGCGAGGTACCAAAAGCGTCATTGACATAAAGGTCGGCCATTTTGGCCAGTTTAGCGGCAAAGTCGGGGTCGTTTTTGGCTTCGCCTTTATAAAAGCGCAGGTTCTCGAGAAGTGCCACCTGGCCGTTTTTCAGGCTATTAACAGCTGCTTCGGCTTCATCGCCAATGCAATCTTTCACAAAAACCACCTCTTGCCCCAAAAGCTTGGAGAGGAGGTCAGCCACCGGCTTTAAAGTGAATTTGGCTTCATAGCCATTCTCGGCCGGCCGGCCAAGGTGCGAGGCCAAAACAACTTTAGCGCCACTGGCAATAGCTTTTTTAATGGTGGGCAGAGCCGACTGCACACGAAAATCATCAGTAATAACGCCATCTTTCATCGGCACGTTAAAATCGCAGCGGATAAAAAGACGCTTACCGTTCATATTAAGATCATCAATACTTTTAACCATAGGAAATACCTCGAATAAGATAAGTTGGAAGGATAAAGGAACTAATAGTTCAAAATAAAATCAGAGGCTTTTGCCCATTTGCAGAGCCAGGTCAACCACGCGGTTAGAGTAGCCCCACTCATTGTCATACCAGGAGACAATCTTGAAGAAGCGTTTTTCGCCCTTTAAGTTGTTCTGCAAGGTGGCTTTGGAATCATAGATAGAAGAGCGGGCATCGTGGATGAAATCGCTAGAAACGAGCTCTTCGTCGGCATAGCCCAAAATACCTTTGAGGTAAGTCTCAGAGGCTTTCTTCATTAAAGCATCGATCTCTTCGATCGAGGTATCTTTCTCGGAGCGGAAGGTCAAATCCACCACGGAGACATCCGGAGTAGGAACGCGGAAAGACATACCGGTGAGTTTGCCCTTGGTAACCGGCAAAACCTCGCCCACGGCTTTGGCAGCGCCGGTGGTGCTGGGGATGATGTTAGTAGCAGCAGCACGGCCGCCGCGCCAATCTTTCTTGGAAGGACCATCAACGGTCTTCTGGGTGGCGGTGTAGCTGTGGATGGTGGTCATAAGACCGGTCTCAATGCCGATGCCCTCTTTGAGAAGCACGTGGCAAACGGGAGCCAGGCAGTTGGTGGTGCAGGAAGCGTTAGAAACCACATCGTGGGCTTTGGGATCATATTCTTCGTTGTTAACGCCCATAACCAGGGTTTTAACGCCGTTTTTACCAGGAGCGGAGATGAGCACTTTTTTGGCACCAGCAGCGAGGTGTTTCTCGGCATCCTCTTTCTTGGTGAAGAGGCCGGTGGACTCGATAACGAGGTCAACGTTCATCTCTTTCCAGGGCAGAGTGGTTAAATCGCGAGCGGCCATAATGCATTTAATTTTATTGCCATTGATAACGAGCACATCGTTGCCTTCCACATCGGGAGAGCTCTTCTCGGTGCTGATTTTGGCATTGAAGTGACCATGAACGGAATCATATTTGATTTGATATGCAAAATAATCGGCATCGGTGGTCATATCGGTGGCGGCAACCACTTCGATCTCTTTGCCTAAAACATCTTTTTCCACCATAGCTTTGACAACTTGACGGCCGATTCTTCCAAAACCATTGATAGCAACTCTTAACATCTATTTTTCCTCCAAAAGGTTATTAAGGCGAACTTCTTTTGATCGCCGCCCAGCCATTAGCACTTTTGCAAACGGAATGCAAGGGGAAATTAAGCGCAGATTTCAGGCGGCCTATAAAATAATTGTCCGCCTCCGGGCTATTTCATTTTTTCTCTTTTAGTGCTAAAAGCGCACTCGGCAAACAGGCTCAAGAGGCGGTTATTAGCCCTCATTTGAGCCCAGGAGGAAAGTTATGCGCAATTTAAAAAACGGAGCGCTCATTTTAGCTATGCTGCTTAGTGCCTGTAACGGCGGCAGTAACAGGTCCGCCACTTTACAAAACAGTTTCCAAATCACTCTACCAAAATTAAACAGCGGCGAAGAGCTGGAATACATCAATATCAGTGCAAAAAATGCCGATAGCGGCGATACGATAACCGACTTTACCTGCCAAAAAGACAAGTGTAGCGTGCTAGAGCAAGATGCCACCGGCTATAAGATTTCCTTTGATACCGCCGGGCAAAAATGCCAGGTAGCTGTTTCGGCCGTAACAGCCATCCAAGATGGGGGCGACGGAGTTACCGACGCCATTTATGCCTTTAGCGGCGAAAGCAGCGAACCTTGCGTGCCGGGCCAGTTATGCGATGTGGCTATAACCGGGCGCAGCAAAGTCATCCGCGCTTATCCGCGCTTTAGAGCCCTGGCCGATGAAGCCGGCAGTGGCAAAAAAGCCAATTTCAAAGCAGCTTCAAACGAGCAGGTAGGCAGCGAAGATATCACAGAAGAGCCTGGCAATGCCGAAGATATTTCTGCCGATAATACCTCCGGTGCCCAGCTGATTATCACCTTGCCGGTAGCCGGCCCGGGCGGGAGCAAAATTCCGCTATCTCTGCCTTTTGCCGCCAAAATAGAAGATAGCCACCTGAGCTGGGATGCCATTCTCCCGCGCGAAGTAGCTATGCGCGTCAGTGTCGAGATAGACAACAAGAAAGCTTATATAGTCAAAAATGATGGCAACAATAACGATAGCGCCAGCGATATTCATTGCACCGATTTGCTCATAAGTGACAGTTCTCTAAATGAGAGTGAGCTAAATGAGGTGGCACAGCTTCTCGGCCTGGAGAATAAAGATCCCAATTGCACAATCTCACTTAATGAATTTTCCAGCTTTGGCCCCTGCCTGGAACTCGCCCCCATTAGCGGCTGCCTGCTAAGTAATGACCAAATAAGCGCTCTGCCTCTTACCCGGGATGCCTGGGAACTCTGCACCGATAACGCAGCTTATTTTAAAGATATTTTGCAAAAATACGCTGAAGATGACGAGTTTAAAAAGCTCAAAAATTTCCGCGGCTTGCCTGATTGGAAGGTCAGCGGCATTTTGCATAAGCAAGAACGCGGCGCCAATATCAGCTGCCACTATTCGCTGAACATAGATGCTAACGGCCTTACCGATTATCTGCTCTATCCACCAAAGCACGCTCTGGAAAAAGCTATAAGCACCAAGGTGCAAAATGTGGTGCAGCAAATTTTAGCCGCCGATGATGGCTTTTACATCTTGGAAGATGCCTTCTCCGATATAAGCAATATGTTGGAAAAAGACTCAAACATGGTGGAATATCTGGGCACCAGGATAATAAAAATACCGCTCGTAACACAAACCGACGGCAGTACGGAAATTGATTTTGCCGCCACCGGCGTGGTGCTTGATAATGCCGCCCTCGAAGACAAAAGCGAAATACATGACCCACTCAAGTTGCGCCGCCTTGATCTGATAGGCGGCTCTGTCGGTCTGCTTTATGAGAATAATTGCACAAATGAAACTACCGACGATGCAACCAATATCAGCTGCAAATACATTCCTTTAAGCGGGAACGACAAAGGCAATTTCGTTAATATAAATTTCAATGAAGATAGCGATAGTAATAGCGATTTTGGGACACTTGGGCTTACAAATACCATCATGGCCGCTATTCGCGGTGAGGAGTCCCCAATACCAACAACCAGTTTTTCTACTGTGCTTGGCAAAATTTTCAATGGCGGCATATTTGGTTCCATTTTTGGCAATAATAACGGCATGACGTCAGGGCCCACTGAACCGCCGGAATTTTTGCAGGATTTTAATAACTTACAAGGTAATTTCAATTTGCTTAACTTTGGTAACAAAGGACTTATTCTGACTAATGACCACGCCGTACATCAAATTGGTAACGACGGACAAGAACGCAGCATTACTTTTGCCCAATATAGCTGTGAAGGAAACGAGGAGTATGAAGCCTCTTTCGACAATGTAGTTATTGGTCCGGATGGCTTTGCCTATGCTGCCGACTTTTTGGGCAATACCATTTGGCGCTCGCAGGAAAGTATTTTTGCTGAGCCTGTAGCTCCCGAAGGAGAGGAAGAGGAAGAAGAAAACCGCTGCCTGGCAATGGAACCATTTATAGAGAATCTTATTGAACCATACTCTCTGGCTATTAAAAACGGCTTAATGCTGGTAGCCAGTTCGGCGCTTACTGGCAATTTTCTAACAATTGATACTGAGAGCAAAGTAGTAAATAAGCTTAATGAAATCAAACAGTCGGCAACTGAAAATGTGCTCGTTAATCCCACTTCCCTCCTTTTGCAGCCCAATAACCGCCTTTTGATTGCCGATACCACGCTGGGAGTGGTGAAGCAGGTAAGCGTGGATAACGGTGAGCTCACCAAAACTGTGGGCAGTGTTTTGGCTCCGCGTCTTAACGGCTCGGAAGCTAAAGCAAGTGAAGTTAACCTGGGCGAGATTGTGGATATAAAAGCAGCTAGCGGCGATGATTTTTACCTGGGCACAATGCTAAATTATCGGTATGTTTTCGATCGCAGTATTTACGCTCCGCGATCACTTATTTATGAGTATCAAAGCTCCAGCGAATCGCTTAAACCAGTGGCCGGTAATACTGATGGTTATACAGATATAACTAAATATGCAGATTATCGCTGGGAAATCGAAGCTGATAGTATTAATCCAAAAGCCAAAGAGCTCATCATAAATCGCCCGCTCTTTAAGCTGCCGCTAATTAATGATTTGTCGGCTTCTGATAATGATAATGAATATTACGGCTATATTCCCAATGAAAAAAGAGAGTGGCGCAACACTCATATTTCTCTGGCCCATTTGCAGGGTGAAGCCTTCTTTGATACCTCTCCGCAGCCCTATGCCGAAGGCAATGATGCCGGCTATTATGGAACCACCGCCGGAGCCTTATATAAAATGCCTCCTGATAATTTTGTATCTGTAGCCCCGCTGGGCGTAAATGTCACCATGAATGATGGCGTAAGCGATGTAATCATCGCATATTTAGCAAATACTTATAATAATACATTGGCCTGTGGGGTGGTAAATAATAATAATCACACTATTTACTGGCATCATTACGATTATTATACTGATGAGATTTCCAATACAACTTCCAATTTGCAAATAAATGATTATTACACAAATCTTCAGGATGTCAGAGCTATAGCCACCAATGGCAGCAACACCCTCTATCTGGCATTGGAAATTAATACCACCTCAGCTGATGGACATGGCACAGATGATTTTTCGAGAAAAGTCGTCAATTTATTCAAAGTAACCTTCATGCCCTACAACGACGGCAGCGGGCGATTAAATATTTGTGACCCGACAGAAGTATTTGAAGAAGGCACAGACGGAGATGGCACCGACGGAGAAGGAGATGCCAATTCCGATACTCCGCCAAGACCAAAACTGGAGAATCTTAATTATGAGCTGCCCGATGACCTCACCGCTCTGGCTTACGTACCGGAAAACGAGACCCACCCGGAACTGCTCTGCTACAGCCAAAATTCTACTGCCAATGGCCAGGTGCGCTGCCTGGTTTTAGGCAATTTAAACAAATAATTCGATCTTGCTAATAATCACTAATGGCGTGCGATAAGCTCTTTGGCCTTGGCGCGGCTTTCGCCATCTATCGCCAAAACTTCTTCATAATCGGCAGGTTCTGTCACTTTATGGGCCAGGAGCACTTTTTCGACTACATCATAAATAGCGGTAAAAGGAATCTCCCCTCTAAGAAAAGCGGGCACTGCCACTTCATCGGCCCCATTTAGGGCAATAGGCGCCGAGTGACCCATTTTAAGCGCCTCTTTGGCCAAATCCACCGAAGGGAAAGGCGCCATATCGAGACCAAAAAATTCCACTGGTGCGAGGTGGGCAAAATCGAGCAGCGGCGGCTCTTTGGTGGTATTAAGCGGCGCCCGCTCGGGGTAAAAGAGAGCATAAGAGATGGGCAGGCGCATATCCGGCGGCCCCATTTGCGCGACAACCTG
The DNA here is from genome assembly GCA_016283195.1 of Deltaproteobacteria bacterium. Lineage (GTDB taxonomy): Bacteria > JAEEML01 > JAEEML01 > JAEEML01 > JAEEML01 > JAEEML01. The sequence goes on from JAEEML010000028.1 coordinate 11,944, forward strand.
GCCGTCCACAAATTCCACCATAGAGTGCACAATGCTTTTGGGCTGAATAAGCACCGAAATTTGCTCCGGCGGCACTTTAAAAAGCCAATATGCCTCAATAACTTCCAGCGCTTTGTTCATCATGGTGGCCGAATCGATAGTCACCTTGGCGCCCATATTCCAATTAGGGTGCTTTAGAGCCATCTCCGGCGTTACCCTGGCTAAATCTGCCCCTTTAAGGCCTCTAAAGGGGCCGCCGCTGGCTGTCAAAAGCAAGCGCTTTATCTCATTATGGGCGCCGCTCTTAAGGCACTGGAAAATGGCCGAATGCTCACTATCCACCGGAATAATGGCCGCTTTTGGGTGCTCTTTTAGAGTCTTTTCCACCAAATGGCCACCGGCCACCAGCGATTCCTTATTCGCCAGAGCCAGCTTTTTGTCGGCGCAAATAGCCGCCAGAGTGGATTTCAGGCCGGCAATACCCACCAGAGCTCCTACCACCAAGTCAGCTGCGCCCGCTGTGGCACAGGCTAAAATGCCCTCTTCACCGCCCAAAACCTCAGCTTTGTAATCCAGTTTGGCTGCCAGTTCTTTGGCCAGAGAAGCCTCGCTTATGCCCAAAAGCGGCACCCGGTATTTATTAGCTATCTCAGCTAATTTATTAATATTTTGCTTAGCGCAAGCGGCAACTAGTTTAAATTTCTGCGGAAAGCGCTCAATAATATCGAGCGTACTGCCGCCGATAGAGCCGGTAGCGCCGAGTAAGGATACATTCAGGCTTTTCATATTTCTTTTTGTTTCTTAGCGCGGAACCACAAAAATGCGTGTTTCGCCATTGTATTCATAAATATTGATGCCGGCCCATTTGCCGTTTTTGCGGGTATTTTCCAGATATTTAGCCTTTAAATTATTCTGGTGAATAATAGTGCGCCATTTAAAGCCACCGCCGGAATTTCTCAGCATCCGCCGGTAGTTCATTAAAGTTTCGTTATAATTATTGGGGCAGCGATAACGGCCCGGCTCAATTTGCTTGGCTCCGCTGATTATAGGGGGATTTGTAAAATCATCGGCCCGGGCTAAAGGCGCTGCCAGGAGCAAAATGGCCACCACCAAGGTACCGATTAGCAGAGTTTTTCTCATCATGCTCCCTCCACTGACAAATTAACCTGTTGTTCCAAAGTAACGCCGGTATCTATGTCGTGAGCGTATATCGAAAGAATGCCCTCCACACTTAAGCTCATTATAGCTTCCACGCGCACAGTACCCCGCGCCCCCGGCCTAAGTCCGCTCAAAATAAACTCGCCTAAAAGAGTATTTTCGCGGGCCACCATGCTGTCACCCTGATAAATTCTTATCACCAGCGCGGCTTGATTATCGCGCGAATTGGTAAATTGGAAAGAGCGCTGGTTGGGCACCGGTGAGTTGCGGTCAAAAAGAATGTGCATATTACCATGAAAATCTTCAATACCGATAGCCATGGGAATCACATCCAAAAGTTGCAACTTGGTATTGGTATTATCAGCCAGGCTATGGGCAAAGAGAGCGGCGCCGACAGCCACCGCTTCATCGGGATGCACTTGCTTGGAAGGAGAGCGACCGAAGAACTTGGTTATGCGCTCTTCCAAAAGGGGCATACGCGTCTGCCCGCCAACCAAAAGCACTTCATCAATATCGGCCGGGCTGGCACCGGCATCGTCCAGCACCTGGACACAGGTTTCCAGCGTATGATCAATGAGGTCGGAGACCAAAACTTCATAATCTTCCCTGGTGATAACCAGAGACAAATCTTTGGGCATACCATCATCGGTCATGGTAATAAAGGGAATAAAAAATTCCTTTTCGGCGCAGGAAGAGAGCTCGATTTTTACCT
>JAEEML010000029.1 GCA_016283195.1 Deltaproteobacteria bacterium
GGTGCGTCAAATTCTCAGCCAAAATGGCCTAAGCGCCAAAAAGAGCTGGGGACAAAATTTTCTGGTTGATGATGAGGCCATTGCCTGCCTGGTGGCTGCGGCCGCCGGTCTTAGGCTACCCATTATTGAAATCGGCGCCGGCCTGGGAGCCATCACCAGGCCTCTTGCCAATACCGGGCTATCAGTCTTTTCAATAGAACGCGATCGAGAGCTGGTTCCTCTTTTAAAACGCGATATTACAGCGCCAAATGTTACTATAATAGAGGGTAATGCTCTAACAATTGACCTGGCGGCACTAGTGCCGCCGCCCACGCGCTATGTGCTTATGGGTAATATTCCTTACCATCTGACCGCCCCGCTTTTTATGCGCCTTTTCGCCAGTATGGGGCGTGCGGCCCGTATGGTGGTGATGGTGCAAAAAGAGGTGGCCCAGCGTTTTATTGCTCCGCCCAGAAGCAGTGAGCGTTCATCGCTGGCTGTTTGGGCCGAACTCGCCGGGAAAGCCACTCTTTTACGCGAGCTTTCGCCGGCGGCCTTTTCCCCGCAACCTCATGTTTATTCCACTATAATACAACTGGATGTGGAGCCGAGCGGCCCGCTCACCGTTTATCCCTTCGCTCTTGTGGAAAAACTTTTGCGAGCTGCTTTCGGACAACGGCGCAAAACCCTCAAAAACTCTTTGTCACATCTGGATGTGGATGCTGCCTTGTTACTAAAGGCGGCGGATATTGAGGCGCGGCGCCGGCCTGAGGAGCTGGTTAAGGAAGAGTGGATTAGGCTCATTGCTGCTTATGCCTCTTTTACCGAAAAGAATCTGGCCCGCTAATCTTTTTTATGTCATAATACCCCCCCGGAAGGAGTAAACAATGCGCCGTTTTAGCTATTTTTTTCTCGCTTTTTTTGCTTTTTCGCTCTCATTCAGCGCTTGCTCCCATAAGTTCAAGCCCATTATTCCTTGCGAAAAGAAAGATTTTCAATCAAACCATTCGGCTGCCAATCTCTACAGCTGGGGCGATGAAAATTATATTAAGGCCAAAAAGTGTAATGAAGATTTGGATAGAATCAATGCCTATTGTATAAAATCAATCCAGCAGCGGGGGGCAGCTTATTGTAAATCGCCCTATGATCCTCTTTATAAAGACGCCCTTTTAGAGAGTATCGCCCTCTGCCGCGGTGAAGCACGCTCAATGGGCCTTGATCCCGATGAACTGCTCGTAAAATCCAAATTTGCGCCAGAAGAAAACGCCGCAGCGCCCAATAAAACCGCCTCCGGCAAAGCTGCCAATGCCAATACCGGCGATGCCGCAAGTGAAGCCTCGGTGCCTGTTGATATAAAAAACGATGATGTGGTGACCACCGAAAATTAACTTTGCCCAGCATAAAAATAATGCTCAAAAACAGCTATTATCAGCGATAATAATTGCTTTCCCCCTTGCACTCCGTAAACCAAGGGGCTATAAGTGACTTTGCCAGCCGTCGGCTGGTTTTTTTGTTGAAACAAGCGGTATGGAGGAATTGTCTTATGGATCAGTTGCCAATGACCCCGCGCGGCTACAAGATGCTTGAGGAAAAACTCAAAAATTTAAAGTCGGTGGAACGCCCTAAAATAATTAAAGAAATTGAGTTTGCTCTCTCTCTGGGCGATCTCAGCGAAAATTTTGAATATCACTCAGCCAAAGATCGTCAGGGCATGATTGAAGCGCAAATTCAGGATTGTGAAGCTCGCATCGCTTTGGCGCAAATTATCGACCCCGCCAAGATGAAAAACGATGGTAAGGTGCGTTTTAGCGCCACTGTCACCTTTGCCGACGAAGACAGCGGTGAAGAATTTTGTTACCAAATTGTCGGCGAAGATGAAGCCGATATTAAAAACGGCCTCATTTCGGTGGCCTCCCCCATTGCCAAAGCTCTCATCGGCAAAGAAGAGGGCGATGAAGTAAAAATTAAAACTCCCTCGGGCATAAAAACTGTCGAAATAAGCAAAGTCGAATATATTGCCCAATAAATTTAAACAGATAGGTCTATTGTGTCTCTCATAGTTCGTAGCGATATGACCCCGCGCGGCGATCAGGCCCAGGCCATAGAAAAAATTTCTGCCAACCTGAATGCCGGCGTAAAAGAACAGGTTCTTTTGGGGGTAACGGGCTCCGGCAAAACCTTTACCATGGCCAAATGCATTGAAGCTGCCGGCCGCCCTGCCCTGGTTTTGGCCCATAATAAAACTCTGGCTGCCCAGCTTTTTACCGAATTGCGCGACCTTTTTCCAGAAGCGGCAGTGAGCTATTTTGTCAGCTATTATGACTATTATCAGCCGGAGGCTTATATTCCCTCTTCTGATACTTATATTGAAAAAGATGCTTCCATCAACGATGCCATTGACCGCTTGCGCCACAAAGCCACCAATGAGCTTTTAACCAGGCGCGATGTGATTATCGTGGCCAGTGTCAGTTGTATATACGGTATCGGTGCGCCGGAAGATTACAGCAGCATGCGGGTAGAACTGGCTGTCGGTGATATCATAGACCGCGACCAGTTACTTCTGGACCTGGTGCGCATTCAATATGAGCGCAATGATTTTGACCTCTATCGCGGCAGCTTCCGCGTGCGAGGGAGTACTATCGAAGTCTTTCCGGCTCACGAAAAGGATTTGGTTTACCGCATTGAGCTCTTTGGGGATGAAATAACCGCCCTTTCCGAGGTTGACCCCTTGCGCGGCCGCACACTACACCGCGCGAATCTCCTGACCATCTTTCCCAGCAGCCACTATGTTGTTGGTGAAGAGCGGCAAAAAAGAGCTATTGAAACTATTCGCGACGAGTTAAAAGAGAGGCTGAAATATTTGAATGATAACGGCAAGTTACTCGAAGCTCAGCGTTTAGAACAACGCACACTTTTTGATCTTGAAGCCCTGGAAACCAGCGGCTTTTGCAACGGCATAGAAAATTATTCGCGCCATTTAACCGGCCGCGCACCAGGCGAGCCGCCGCCCACCCTTTTGGACTATTTTCCCAAAGATTTTGTGCTCTTTATTGATGAGAGTCACCAAACATTGCCGCAACTTAGAGCTATGTATAATGGCGACCAGGCGCGGAAACATACCCTGGTGGATTACGGCTTTCGTCTGCCATCGGCTCTTGACAACCGGCCGCTGAATTTTAGCGAATTTTGCCAAAGAATCGGCCAGGTAGTCTATGTGAGCGCCACCCCCGGTGAGTATGAATTTAACCAGGCTGGGGACTATGTAACCGAACAGATTATCCGCCCCACCGGTCTTTTGGACCCCAGCATAGAAGTGCGCCCGGCCAAAGGCCAAGTGGATGATCTTTTGGAGCAAATTCGCCAAAGAGTGGCCAAAAAGCAGCGCGTTTTGGTGACCACGCTCACTAAGCGCCTGGCCGAGGATATTACCGATTATTACAGTGATTTGGGCATTAAAGTTAATTATCTGCACTCCGATATTAAAACCATAGAGAGAAGCGATATTTTAAAGGAGCTTCGTGAGGGCGCTTTTGATGTCCTGGTGGGCATTAACCTGCTCCGAGAAGGGCTTGATTTGCCGGAGGTTTCTTTAGTTGCTATTTTGGATGCCGATAAAGAAGGCTTTTTGCGGGCTCAAAGTTCACTCATCCAAATCATGGGCCGCGCCGCCCGCCATGAAGAAGGCCATGTTATTTTATATGCCGATAATATGACCAAATCCATGACGGCAGCTATCCAGGAAACATCTCGCCGCCGGCGCTTGCAAGCTGCCTATAATAAGGCCCACGGCATTACTCCAAAGAGTATTGTTAAAGAAATTCGCTCACTTAATATTGAGGAAATCGGCAGTTCCAAAGAGAAAAATAGCGATAAATCGCCGATTTCACCGGCAGCCGGAGAAGAAATTATCCGCACATTGCGCCTGGAGATGCTGGAGGCAGCCGGCAAATTGGAGTTTGAGCGAGCGGCGCAAATCAGAAATCGCATTGCCGAACTGGAGGAGGAACTGGCCATTTCCCCGGCTGAGCGCCTCTTTAATAAAAAATCTGAGCCCAAAAAGAGAAAAAAAAGCCGCTTTCGTTAGTTTTTTAACAATAATTAATTTTTGTGGCTAGCCAATAGTTATTATATATGTGTATGTAGAGACGGCTTTTGTGAGCCTATAATTGTGAATAACTCGTAGGAGGGTTTAATTATGTCGAGTATTGGTGGCGGAGCTGGTTTTAGTAATGTACAAACTCCTGTTGTCTCCTTTGAAGCTAATAGTATTTCCATTAGCGGAGCCGGCGCTGAAGCTACACCGGAGATCCCTATTGATGCTGATGGTTGCGTTGATTTAAACGCCCTCACCTCCGTGCTTTCCGAGCAAACAGGCATCCCGGAAGATAAAATAGTCAAAGAGTTCCTACCCGGTATTGTTAAACAAATCGAAGCTCACGGCGCTTATAAATTAAAAGGCCTTGAGCTTTTAAAAGATATGGCCAGTGATCGCATGGATACCGCCAGGCCGACAGTTTCTAACGGCCCGCAGAATGTTACCAGCGGTATGGATGACAGCACCAAACAAGTGGTACTCGTCTTTACCCAAGCCGGTGTTTATGTCAATCCCAACAACGCTCAAAATAACGAAGCTCTGACAAATAACATTAAAAGCGATCTCAGCAAGGCTATAAACAGTAGCGGACCGGCTATCCAACGCGAGCATGTTTCCGATGATTTTTCGCATAAGCTCTCTAATTATATGCAGCAATTTCCTTATGGCGATGTTATGTCCAGCCTCTTTTATGTCTTCCAGGAATCCATTAAGCAAACCAACGAAGACAAAGCTTATTTTCTGCACAAACTCTCCGATATGAATAAAATTTCCGAAGCGCAAAGTGCCTATTTGAAGGATTTGGAGAATTGCAGCCAGAGTCTGGAGAGCCAAACTGTTGAGGACATGAAGAAGCAAGGTAAAGATTATCATGCCGGATCAACCGAGACAAGTGTTCCCACCAAAACTATTAATACCGATTCTCTGGGCAAAGATGGCAATGCCATTGTTGTCCCCGGCGAGACCAAACAAATGAACAACACCGCCTTGGCCGCCGAGATTAAAAAAGTGGAAACCGATATGGAAACTGTGCGCAACAAACGCCAGGAATTCCAAACCATGTTTGAAAACTTTGACCAAAAAGCCAACCAGCTCTTTAACATTCTCTCCACAGTGCTTAAAAACGTCAAAGAAATGCAGAGCAGCGTTGTGCGCAATATGCTCTGATTTTTTCTATGCCCTTTTCTCTTCCATTAGATGCTTACAAAGCAAAATCCGTTTTGGCTATTGGGCTTAGCGAAGCAGCTGTCTTAGCTATAACCAAAGAAGCTTCATTTTGCACTGTTTTTGATTATTCGGCAGAAGTAACAGAGAAATTTAAAAATCTGTTTACTGCTTGCCGCCTTGAAGCATACAATGTGGATATTCGCCAGCCTCTTCCGCCTCTAAATCAGCATTATGATTTAATAATCAGCAATTTAATTCCAGCTGAGGAAGAGGCCAAAAAGCGCCTTTTGAGCCGTCTTAAGCCGTTTTTGCATGATAATGGGCGCCTGTTTATTACTCGCCCGGCTTTTGAAGAATCATTTGGCAAAAATGAGCTGCCCGATATTACTAATGATTCCGGCTTTATTCTAACGAGCACTTTGCATCCTGAACCACCTATCAAGGGTGCTAAAATTATAATCACCGCTTTAAGCGACCCATACCCTATGAATGAGCGCTTTTTGGCGGCTATTATCACCAGTTTGGCACAAAAAGAGGAATTGCTTTTGACCTGGGATACTGTGTGTGGCGATGCCGAGGTAACTCTTACTGCTACCGGTGATTACACTATAACTCTCTCGGTAAACAAGGAGCTAATGACTTTTAAAGCCACTATTGAGCCGGCCAGCGGCAATATTCTTAATACCCTCTCAAATTTAGCTTTGGTGACTTTTTGCAATGATGTAAAAGAGCACCACATAAGCCAAAAAGACGGCTATTTACTCACCGAAGTGACAGCCGGCTAACGGCGCGGAATAAAATAGATATTTACAGTTTCCGGAGCATCTGGCAGCAAGCTGAAAGCCAGGCCGTGCGGCGTAGCCCAAAGATTTAGCTCAAGGGCTCCTTTTTGGCATATTGCCGAATAAGTATCTGTCGGCCAGCCAATGGCCTTTAAAAACTTTGCTCCGCGCTCGTTACCGGCCTCGGCAGTAAAGAAAAAATTGAGTTTGAAATAGGGAGTTTCAGCCAACACCAGCGCCACTTCAAAATCGCTTGTAAGCCCCTTGCATAGCCCATCAGGGCAAAAAAACTCGCCGGCCAGCTGCCATAATTTGTCATTAAAAACAAGCTGTTTATGCATCTTAGCAAAAGTAGTAACTCTCTCTTGCTCAAGCCAGCTTATGCGCTGATATATTTTAATTCTTGGCGGCTTACCATGCACCAAGTCCAACCCCAAGCCGGAATGGTGCGAAATGGGGCCGAATGTCTGCTCGAAATCTGTCACTAGCTCGTTAAAAGCTGTAGCTTCAAGAGCAGCCAGCGCCGATAAAAGCACCGCTAAATGTGGGCGCCTATTGTCCAGCCTGGTTGTAAAATAAGGCTTGATTATCGGCAAGTTGCTCTTCTTGCCAAAAGCCAGACCGCATAGCAAAGCCCTAGCCTGCGGGGCCAAAAGATCAAAGCCACTATCCGGCGGATATATAGCGCTAAAAAGCTCCGCAATCTGGCCGGATTCTGCCGGAGAAAGCTCGCCCATCTCGGCCATTTTGAGCAATAAATTGCGCTGGATAGCCAGAGAATCGGCCATGGTGGCCCCAGCTAGGGGCACACCTATCAGAGCCACGGCAGTAATTTCGTTTTTGGCCAGGCGCACGGCATATTCCAGGCTGGCACCTGATTGCATAAGCGGTGGCTTATTTGAACCATTTTGCCGAGAACGCAAAAAAGCCGCCAGCAAATCCAATTGATCGCCGGTAATCATATTGGCAGAGAAAAAATCCTGCCAGGCAGCAAATGGGTGCGTTAACTGGCCGGCATTAGGTAATAAATTATCCAGTAGCGGCCACAGAGACATCAGGTGTAAATCATCTTCATAGCGGCAAACATGCGAGCAATTTGCTGATTAGCCTTGGAGACATTGTCGCGATGTTGCTGCGTTGTAGTGCTAACCATGCTCACTACATCGGTGCCAACTTGGCCAGCCTGTTGAAGCTCCCCAAGAGCCTCATTAACTTTTTCCATGGAGTTCGGGATGTTTTGAGCTAAAAATACAGCGGCGCTTAAAGAACTATTTCCGGCATTGGCTTTATTTTGATCATCTACCAAAGTGCCACCGACAGCAGGCTGGGCGGGAATATCAACTTCTTTTATGTCTTTGCCACTGATTATTTTAAATATACCAGCTCTAGCGCCAAAAGCCACATCAGGATCATTCTCCATAATATATTTAGTGCGTTCATTGCCAAGAGCCAAATTCAAATCAGCATAAGCTTTCTGCTGCTTAACAGAATATTCTTTCATTGCTGCTTTTTGTTCTTCTTTTGTCAGCCCCTTTAAATCAGGTTTTACAACAGTCTTTTTAAGCCATTCATGGGCTTTTGACATATCACCGTCTTTGGCTTTATCAATAGCCTCTTTAAATTCATTAAATTGTGCTTCGCTGGCAGCCCTCTCTTCTTCTGTGGCATCGGTTGGCAATTCCGGAGCAACAGGATCAGTAATTGGCAAATCTTTAAATTGTTCTTTAACAATTGCTTTACTGTCAAGATGGCCTGTCTTTTCTGCTACTAGCTCCGCCCAAGCTGCCTGCTTTTGCTCAGGCGTGGCATTTTCAATACCATTGGGAAATTTCTTTTTATATTCTTTCTCTATATTACGCATCATGTCAGCAGTAGCACCATGTGCAGTTGCAGGCATTATTGGCAAAGATTTCTTATAATCTTTCATCTCCTTTTGCCAGGATTCAAAAGTACTGCCTTCCTTCACCATGCCATTACGCGCTTTAGTATAAATGGCGTCGTTTTCTTTTTCGAGACGATCAGAAAACTCTGATTTACCAAGATCTTTATTTAATTCAGTTCTGGAATCACCGGTCATAAGCCCAGTATTAATATTAAGTCCAGCCATAGCTGTAGTATTAAGAGCATCGCCAAAAGCTTTCTGTTCTTCTGCAGCAAAATTCATTTGCAACTTGGCTATCATCAAATCTTTGGCATGGAGTTTAAGCTTGTCGGTAAGATCCCGTATTTGCAATTCTTCCAGGCGGAATTCGTTAGCATCGCGGAGGCCCTGCATCACCAGCAGAAACAATGAAGCACTCATATTTCTGCAATTATAAGAGCTATTTATACAGGCATCGGCCAATTTCTGATCTACTTCGGCAAGGCGCGACTCAAGATTGAGCTTGGGGGCCACACTCTTTTGAAAAGCAGTGCGATAATTGAGTGCACCGGTTGCCGGCTTAGAATTAGCCGCTTTGCGCTGCGCAGACATATCGCGATATATAGAAGCAAGCTCACTACTGGCGCTATCAATCGCCGCATTAAGCTCCGGGCTGGCTTTGGCCAGTGTTTTGCCAATAAGGGCGGTTACAGCTGCTTCTCCGGCATCTATGCCCTGCACTGTATTGGGCAAAACCGGGCCGGCTTTAAGGTCGGAAGCAACCATGGATTTCTGCACATCGGTGAGGCCGGTGGCATCAAGAGTTTTTTCATTTACACCATGTGTTGTGCGCTCAAATGTGGTTTTGCCCATAGTGCTGTTATAAACTCCGGCACTGGCTGCCTGTTTGGCTTTGGCGGCTTCACCGGCTGCAGTTTTGGTGGCTACAATCTGCTCACGCCTGGTCAGTGGCTTGGTTGCAACCGGTGCACTCTTTTGCTCACTGCCGGCCGGCACAGACATAGGGTTAGTACGATTAAACACCAGCGGGCGGGGAGCCATATTTCTGTAATCGGTATTGATAGCCATAACATTAACCTCCGGCCAATAAGCGGCTAGGCATTATAGCATAAATGGTTATCGGGCAAAAGATGATTTTAGATGCGCGTAAATGCCTGAACATTTTGTGTCGAACGCTGCGCCACAGCGCCAATTAACTTAAGTGCGGCTTTCCACATATCGCGGCAGGCATCACCACTCTCTTTGGCCAAATCAATAATTGTCTGAGCGTTCTCTTCCATTTGCTTAAAGAGAGAGATATTTTTATCGGCTTCGCCGCTTTGGCGTATAGAGCCCTTCTCTGCGCTTTCCTTTTGCTGATGGGCTGTAGATATTGATACAGCGGCAGTAGCCACAGCACCTGCAATAGAAATAGCAGCAGAAACATAACTGGCAGCGCCAAAGGATGCAGCACTGGCAGCACTAACCACAATTTGTACAGCAAAACTTGTAACAGCATTGGCGTACTGCTCTCTTGCCGCTGCCAAATCAGCTTTCATTTTGGCTGTTGTGGCACCAATTTGTCCCTGCTTGGCAGTGTCTTTCATCTTAAACATAACATTGCCCAGCTGATCGTTTGTTTTGCGATCTTCCTCACTTCCGCGGAGGAGTACCAAAACAGCGGCCATCAGCATGGAGCTATCCTGGATAGATTGGGCAAATTGCAACATTTTTGTTGAAGAAAGCACTTCGCTGGCCGGTGCTGTATTGCTCAGCATCGGTAGCGGCGGCGGAGCCCCGATTGAGAGGCCGGCATTGGCACTGGAAGAAGAAATTTCCAATTTATCTACTGTGCCAACCATTTTGCCGTTTACAATCATCATGCCGGCAGCTTCCAAGGCTTTAGATACGACTTCCGGGCTCACGGTTTTGGTACCGCCGCCCTCGCCTACCATCAGGCCTTCGCCGCTCTCCGGATCAACGAGCATAGAGCCGGCATACATTCCATAATCAAACGCACTATTTGAAGAACCAACGCTTCCTACCATGGGAATCTCCTTATCTATACTCTATTAAGCGGAAAGTACCCGCACATTATCGCTATTACGCTGAGCAACATCCTGTAATAATTTCATAACTTGCTTAATTTGGTCGCGATTATCGCTCGAAGCACTCTTAATGGTCTCCAGAGCTTGCTCCAATGCTTCCTGCTCAATTTGAGCTTCCTGGCTAATAATTTCAGATTTCATCTCCCCGGCTTTAGCTTCTTTTTCAGCACCTCTAAAACCTAAAGAAACAGCAATATTAAGTGCCTGCCCAACTATCGAAGAAACTGAGTTAACAGTCTGGCCAAGACTGGAGCCGGCGGCAGACGCAGCTCCACCAACAATAGAGCAGGCCACACTTATGACCCCGGTAACCCAAGCCTTAGCGTATGCCAGTTGTGCCTGTTCAATACGGCTCTTGATAGCCAAATCTTTAGCATTTATCTGAACCTTGGTAGCAAGATTCTTTAGATTAGAGGCATTTATTGTGAGATCCATATTGGTGCCGCGATCTTCCTGAGCAGAGCGCAAAACAGCCAAAAGACCTTGCAACATTAGGGCGTTAGTCTCAATGCCCTGGTCACCAAAACGGTTATAGGCCTTGCTCACTGCCTCAACTGAGGCAGGGCTAAGACCTACGCCCTGGCCGGCACCAACAGCCGGCAACATAGGCACGCCGCCCACCGACTGCGCAGCATTAACATCGGCGCTGCTAAGAGAATAACTATCGGAAATAGCTGTAAATTTATTAGATGCTTTATCCAGTTTTAAATCGTTATCCTTTAATGCCTTCTCGAGTTCGGCCGGAGTAGCCTGGCGCGTTTTACCATCGGCACCGATAACAAAAGCCGAGCCGGCAGCCATATCCAAAACAACGGCATTTTCTCCGGCTTCTTTGAGCTCTTCTTCATAGGCTGCATAGCCGGAATAAAGCTGTGTTAAACTATTTACTGCGTTGCTATTAATTGAAGATACCATTTTGTAACTCCTTGCTACCTAATAACCGGCTCAGGCATTGGTCATGGCCTTAATGTTTTCAACCTGGCGCTCTGCCACGCTTTTTATAAGCTGCAAAGCCTCTTTTTGGCTATTTTGCACATCGCGCTGGGCTTCTTTTATATAAGTTTGCAGCTGTGAAATAGCTTCAGTATTTTTCTGGGCATTTTGCTCATCTATAGAAGCCTCAAGACCGGCTTTTTTCGCACCGCTCAAATAGCTAAACATATTGGTGTAAGATTTAAAAAGCGGGCTGGTTCCATTAGCAATATTTCTAATAAAATCCTTATAAGCATCGGCCTTTTTATTCTTTGTATCCACTGAAGCGTCATTCGCAGTGCCTTCGCTTTTTGGCGCCTCACCACTTTTAGAAAGGGTAAGAACAGAAGCAGTAATTCTCATAGCTGCTCCGCCAAGTGCACCAACCAATTCTGTTACAGCCTGATCTTTTTCTGCTTCAATGCTCCGCGCTTTTGCCGCCTTTTCATCATCTTTGGAAAGGAGCTTCATGGAATCGGCTGTTAAGAGCATCTCATCATTGGATTTTTTATCTTGCTGCGCAATTTTCAAAAGCACCATCATTTGGGTGAGCATCAAGCTTGTGCTGCTGCCGTTCATGTTCTCCAAAAGTTCGCAGGCTGCCCGCACATCAGGAGCCAAACTAGTGGTATTAACATGAGAATCTGCAAATTCAGGCTTGCCGCCGACACTAAAACGAGCTGCCAATTCCTGGCTGTTTTGCATATCAAAAGTATCGCCGCTGATGGTATCAACGAGGCCCTTTGGACCAACCGCCAAACCGGCAGAAGCTAAAACCTGCTCCTTTTCGGAGGGAGTAAGTTTTTCCAAACCACCATCCGCATTCTTTTTGGAGAGCTCCTGAGTCTCCATATCAAAAAAGTATTGATTATAACTATTATAAGATGAACCTACTGCACTTACCATAGCTCTACCCCTCTCACACGTTCATCGCTTTGATGTTATCGGTTTGTCGCTGAGCCACATCTTGGATTAATTTCAGAGCGCTTCTAAATGACTCTTTGGCTCCTTCGGCGCCTGTACGTGCGCTATCAATAGTCTGTTGCAAAATTTCTTCGCTCTTTTGGAAATCCATGCTGCGAAGTTCTTGCTTACCCTTTTCGGCATAATCTCCACTATTGTGACTGGCAACTTTAAAGATAGCCGGTAAAGTATTAAGCGCTGCAGAGGCCATATTCATTCCCGTAGCAGCTTTGCTATTACTTCCAGCAGCACAGCTCACAGTAGAGGCAGCAAGCGAAAAAATCTGCACAGCCGTACTAATTGCAAACATTTTGTTATCAGCACTAACTGCCGCTTTTTGCTTGGCTTCTATAGCGCCCAAGCCGCCTTTCATGCTGGTAATTTTGCCGGCTTGCAAAATGAGAGTCAACTGATCATTCAGCTCTTTATCTTCACGCGCGCCTTTCATCAAAGTCATTAGTTGCTGAAAGAGGAGACCAGAAGTGCCGCTGGTATCGGCCAGGCGATTTATAGCATGGCCGATATTTTCAGCTTTATTGGCCGAAGAAACCTGCATTGTAGGCGGCAATTCCGGCGTGCCGCCAACACTTAAAGAAGCCGCAACATCGGCCGGAGAGAGTTCAAAACCATCGGATATACTATAAGCTTTGCCATTTTTTACTGTAATATCATGGTCTTTTAAAACTTCTTGTACATTTTCGGGAGCCACGGGAACCAATTGATTTTGGTTCATAATATAGGCCTGATTTTGTTCAATATTGTAATAAAGAGCTTCCATATTGGAGTTACTGATTCCACTGATACTCATTTCTTACCCCCTCATAAATCAGCGCATTGTGGCATCGCTAAGCACTTTGGCTGTAGCACCCTGGCGATCGATTAATGCTTTGAGAACATTACAGAATTGGTTAAATGTTTCCATAATGGCCTGCAAAAGTTCCTGATTATCGCCAACCATTTCCTGGAAAATTTCTTTTACCCGGTCAAAATCCATAGCTGCAATTTGCGCTTCGGTGGCTTTAGCCGCCTGTTCTGTAGCTTTCAAATTAAGTTCAGCCTGCTTCATATTAGCTGCACCGACAGAAACACCGGCTGTTATAGCACCTATTAAAAGCCCTAGACCAATAGCCATAAGCGGCCCGGCACTTCCCCATGTTGCGGCAGTCACCACAACAGCGACTACAACGGCTACCACAATGGCCACTATTTTGAAAATTTTGGCAAAGGCCCCATATTTCTGCGCTTTTTCGGCTTCCTTGATGGCTTTTTTCTGCTCAACTTCCTGTTTTTTAAGTTGGGCTTGCTCATTTCTGTGAGCCATCTTGCGCATATCTTTCATCAAATCGTTAAGGTCGTTCAAAGTATCGGTATTTTTAGCCGGGTCGGCCAGCTGAATTTTCATAAAAGCAGCCAGAAGATCCTCGCCGGAGAGCTTGGAAAAATCACCGCCGCATTTATTAAGGAGATCGGTAACCACTTCGGTAACCAAGACGCCGGTATTATAAGCGTTTTCGGCTTCTTGTTTTGACAAGTTTACTTCTTCAAACCTGACATTTCCGAGTGAAGTCAATTCTACCGGTGATTGTTTATTAGCCTCAACTTTAGTGATGGAATCATTATTTATAACAGCCTTTAATTCCGCTGCTTTTACTGTGCTTTTGGCTTCATCGCTCTTACCAATCTGGCTCTTAAGCTCGGCTTTTTTATTCTCATCGGCAATTACAGACTGTTTAGAGGCGCTACCACCGGCTTTGCCCACAGCGCCTTTTTCACCTTTATCGCCCTTTTCATCTTTTTTCTTATCGGCTGCCGCGGCTTCTTTAGTAGTTTGTGGAGTGTTTGGTACTAATTTACCATCAACCAGAGTAACAGAGCCTTTACCCTCTTTTAGAGTACCGTCTTCCTCTTTTTGCAAAAGTTCCGCTTCATAGCTTCTGGAGTAACCAGACGCCACACCCAAATTGCTACTATTAAACGAACCTACTGACATTTTGGCCTCCTTTGGGGCATAAATTAATGTTCAATATATAACTTTATAAGCTGCTGAGCACGGCTGGCATCTTGGCGATGTTCCGGCTTATCAGCACATAATTCCAAGCACTTATGCAAATATGTGGCGCCCTCTTCTTTGTTGCCCATCATTAGCTTGATTTCGCCGATATAGAGTTCATAAAGAGGATTATCGTGTTCCATAATGGGGATGACGACATTCACCAGTTCTTCGGCAGCCGGGTAATTTTTCATGCGCATCATCACGGCGGCCATAAACATCACATTGCGGATATTAGCCGGCTCAAGCATATATACGAAAGAGGCAATCAAAAGAGCATTTTCGTAATCATCTTGCTGAGCATAAGTAGCAGCAGCTTTATACAGGCTAGTTACATCGGCATCAGGTATGCCGGCTACATTGGCCAAGCTCAAATTACCGGCAGCTATTTGTTCCAAAATTTCTTTGGCCTGGCTCCTAAGCTCAGGAACAGCTAAAATATCATCGCCATTAATTGGTCTATCTTCAGCGCTCCACTCATTGGGGCGCCCTTCAAGTTGATCGGTATTGGGGCTAAGCGGCTGGCCGCCCTTCATTAGCACGATAGGTGTAACTTTGGGCCCGGTAGCACTTCTATTGAGGAGGGCCTTAGCTCTAACAATATAGGGCTGATCTTGCAGTTTTATATCCCCAATTTTTAAAGCTTCTTCCAAAATAGCTTTGCCTTCGTCCTCTTTACCGGCAAAGATAAGACACTCGCCGCGCAGCACCATTGATGGCAGTTCAACAACATCTTGTTCATCGGCAAAATGGAGAGCTAAAGCAAAAACATCAGCGGCTTCCTGCCAATGCTTTTGGGCTTGCAACATAGCACCAAGCCCACGCCAGGCAGCCACATGAGTGGGGTCCAGCATAGTCACCAGGCCCAAAACCGGCCCGGCTTCGGCATAGCGCCCGGCTTCGTAATAAGAATAGCCGATTTGGCACATACCGTCCAAGGTGGAGCGCTCGATACCATAAGCCTCGGCCATATTGGTGGCACCGTCTTTAACGGCGTTGATAATAAGATTGAGCTCGTCATCGGAAATATTGCCCAAAAGGCGAGCATACATCTCGGCACTTTTATCAATGGCATTTTCTTCTATGGAAACAGCTTCTACGGCCTTTTGTAACTTAGCATCCATATAGCCGGCGCGCTGCTTTTTGCCATCAAGTACCACCAGTTTGGTGGTAGCTGTGCTCTTCTTCAAAAGTTTGGCCCGATGAATATAGGCCATGTCTTCTTTAGTGAGGCGATAAGAACCCAGATTATTTAGACTATCAAGCACTTTACGCGCTTCATCTTTTTGTCCGGCAAGGCCTAAAACTTCGCCCAGGAATACTGTACTGGGAATATCTCTGGTACCATGATTTTCGGCTGCCAAAATGGCACGCCGATAATAGAGCTCAGCCAGTTGGTATTGCTTAGTAGCTTGGTTTACTGCTCCGAGGCCGCGCCAGGCCGGGCCATAATCAAGATCAAGATTGGTCAGCATGGCAAAAACAACGGCGGCTTTATCATATTGGCCAACCTGGTAAAACGAGTTGGCAGTTTGGCAAAGACCGTCCATAGTGGCCATATCTATATGATATACTTCGCGAAGCTGAGTGGCTCCCTCCTCCAAAATAGCGAGAGCCATATCTTTGAGCTCCTCTTCGGGAGCATTATTCACCAGCTCTTTAAAATAGGCTTCCAAATCGGCCAGACTATCCACAGATTTAAGGGCTTGCTCGGTAATACCGAGAATTTCAACATTTTTCTTGGGCAGCTCTTTGTTGCCGGCCCCCAGAAGAACCACTTTGGGCCCGCTTTTTTGGCCAATGCTCATGAGCACTTTGGCGCGGCGCTGATAAGATATATCGGCTGCGCTTTTGGCCTTCATGGAAAGAGCCTGTTTAAGAGCCGCACTTCCCTCAGCCTGATCGCCGTTTTGCAATAAAACTTCGCCAAAAAGCACCTGGCTGGGAATATCCTGTTCACCTTGCTCTTCGGCTGCCAAAATGGCCTCACGATAGCAAATAATAGCCATTTCCGGTTGCTTATTATTTTGCCAGACAGCACCAAGACCGCGCCAAGCCGGGTAATATTTGGGGGCAATGGTTACCACAAGAGAAAAAATGGGCTGCGCTTTATTATATTGGCCGACTTCGTAAAAAGAGTTACCGATTTGACAAATAGCGTCTATAGTCGGGCGATCTATATCGTAAGCTTCGGCCACACTTTGCTTGTTTTCAAAAGCAGCCTTGGCCAAAATAGCCAGCTCCTCATCGCTGACACTATTTAATAAAGTTTCAAAATAATTTTGCAGCAATTCTGCCGGTGAGGAGGCCATAGCCGAAACTTCGGCCACAATGGCATTAAGACCTTCGCGATTTACCAGCGGTTTGCCACCCTTAATGAGGGCAATATGCGGACGCGGTTTATCACCGATTTGCAAGATAACTTTGGCACGCCGCAAAAAAGGTAAATCTTCCGCTTTTGAGGTGGCAGCAGCTACTGCTTCTTCTAATTCCTGCCGCCCGGCCTCGCGCTGGCCATCCAGCATTAAACACTCACCGAGGAGAACTTTGCTTGAAAGATCCGGTTCACCGCTTTCGTCGGCAGTTGTTACTGCCTGGCGATACATGGCAATGGCCATGTCATAATTTTTATTAACTTGAAAAACAGCACCCAAACCGCGCCAGGCTTTGGAATACTTTTCATCAAGAGAGGTGATGAGAGCAAAAATCGAGCGGGCTTGTTCGTAACGCCCGGCTTCGTAAAAAGCATAGCCGATTTGGCACATAGCAGCCACAGTACCCGGCTCAATATAGAGTGCCTCGCTCACCGAGGAAGCGCCGCTATCCAGAGCATCCTGCACCATTTCCTGCTCTTCTTCCGAGAGCTCGTTCATCATTTCGGTGAGTGTTTCTCTAAAAGCTCCGGCCAATTCTTCATCAAGTTTTGTAACACCGGCCGAGCTCATTTCTTCTACCATCTGTTCCTCCATATCAGCGCAGGGCATTTTGCACGACTTCGCCGCACATTTGCCGTTATAGGCGTACACTTATCCATATTTTCATGGTTAGCAATTACTTTGTTTGTTGGAATAAAAAATTTTTATTGTTTGTTAAAAATATGTCGCCGCCCAGCGCGGTAAAGGAGTGAAAAAATGAAAAAGAGGTTTTTAATTCTTTCTTTGGTTTTGGGATTATTGGTAACGCCCTCACTTGTGACGCCGGCCAAAGCCTTTGATATTCGCGGCGGTTTTGCCGACTTGGTAGAGGGGCTGGAACCGGCAGTAATAAATGTCTTTACTACCCAGGAAATTCGCCGACGCGGCCAATTTAATATGCATGGTAGTCCCTTTGATGAATTTTTTGGCCAGGAATTCATGGAACGCTTTTTTGGCCTCCAACCCAATCAAGAGATTCCTCTTGGTAAGCGCCAGAGTCTAGGTAGCGGTTTTATTATTTCCGCCGACGGCTATGCACTCACCAATAATCATGTGGTGGAAAATGCCTCCTCAGTTACGGTAAAACTTTTGGATGAGCGGGAATTTTCAGCTAAAATAATGGGAGTAGATAAAGAAACCGATGTATCCCTTTTAAAAATAGAAACCAGCGAAAAACTGCCTTTTGTCAAATTGGGCAATAGCGACAAATTACGCATCGGCGACTGGGTGGTAGCCATCGGTAATCCCTTTGGGCTTAACCACACTGTCACTGCCGGTATTGTTTCGGCTAAAGAGCGCATTATCGGCGCCGGCCCTTATGATCAATTTATTCAAACAGATGCCTCCATTAACCCCGGCAACTCCGGCGGCCCGCTTTTTAACTTGGACGGCGAAGTAGTCGGCATAAATACTGCCATTATTGCTCAAGGCCAGGGCATCGGTTTTGCCATTCCCATCAATTTGGCCTCCAATGTAGTAGCTCAACTCAAAAGCAGCGGCAAGGTTTCCCGCGGTTGGCTGGGGGTGGGCATTCAGGAGCTCACGCCGGAACTGGCCGAAAGTTTTGGCCTGAAAAACAGCCAGGGCGCACTGGTAAGCCAAATCATGAAAGACAGCCCGGCCGCTAAAGCCGGCTTAAGACATGGCGATATAATAACTGCCATAAATGGCAAAAAAATAAAAAATCATAATGATTTAACTAAAGTTGTCGGCTCCTTGGCCCCTGGTTCCAAAGTCGATGTGGCTATTATTCGCGATGGCAAAAATAAGAATATTTCCATTAAATTATCCGATCGCAACAAGGGACTTTCCAGCGAAGAAGCCCAGGAAGACGAAAGCATAGGCTCAGATAACAAAGAACTGGGTTTGGAAATCGGCTCGCTCTCTCCAGAATTGCGCCGGCGCCTCCAAGTGCCGGATGATTTAAAAGGGGTGGTGGTAAATGGCGTGGCCATGAATAGCCCCTTAAGAGGCTTTTTACAGCGTGGTGATGTCATTATTTCCATCAACCGCAAAAGTATAAATAATACCGATGATTATATGTCTGCCAGCAAGGAGCTCAAAAAAGGCCAAAAACTCCTGCTCCATGTATGGCGCGGCGGCGGCGCTGTTTACCTGGTCACCAGATTACCGGAATAAACCAGCCTCATACATATAATCCCCAGCGTTCTAATCAATAGTCAGCACAAAATCAGTCATTTGATAAATATGGCGGCCGTCAACCGAGAGGAAGCCATCAGCCTTAATCAGCCCTTTTTCGGCATCAAATTCTTTAATAGATGCTTCCACCGTCACCAGAGAATCGCGCGGGATAACCTGGCCGCGATAGAGCCACTCATGCTTGGCACCGGTCATAATGGTGGAAAATTCGCCTTGAGTGCGCCCGGTTTTCTTCAGCAGCGCGGTCTTTAGAAGTTGCAAAAAGGCTTCGAGGCCGAGGGAACCAGGCCACACCGGGTCTTCATAAAAGTGCGCTTTAAAGAACCAGCGGTCGGGCTCAACTGGAATAGTGCCGCGAATAAAGCCCTTTTTATGCGGCCCGCCTTCCGGCAACCAAACGGTGACATCACGCACCATCTGCCAGGTGGCGGTGGGCATGGGCGCGGCAGTAAGCAATGGAAATTGTTCTTTTATTTGTTCTTCAGCGGCGGTTAATTCATATATTTTGGCCTCGCGAATGCCCACTTGTTCAGCCAGAGCCGCGTCGGAGAAAAAGCCAAAATAGGTTTTGCCGTCATATATAAGCTCATTTTCTCTATACACTTTAAAAGTAAAATGCTGAATAACCATGCCGCCGCTCGCCGCCACCGCCGTAAGCACGGCATCTACCGTTAGCGTATAATCACCGGCAGTCAGCTCTTTGAGCAAGACAGCATCACCACCAAGATTGCGGAAATGCAAATCTTTATCAGAGGTTAGGCCGGAACCGACATAGGCAGCCAAAAAGCCACACGGTTGCAGGGCAATTTCCAGCAAAATGGCAAATGGTATATGGCGCTGGCGATTTTCGGCAAAATACCAATGGTCGTGCTTTACATCAAATTGGCAGCGGCAGGAAGCCGGCGCCTTCATCACAAAAGGCTCACCATGCACTTCTAAGACTCTGTCCACCAATTGGAAAGGCGGGCGCGGCAAGCGGGCCAGCTTGCGCGTGCCATCGGCATCAAAAATGCGGTAAGGAGCGCCAAAACATTCCGAAGGATTGCCGCTGGAATAAGCCAGAATTTGTTCATAGGTAAAAGCCGGTTTTTGCAAGCTTTTTTGGCCTATTTGCCCACTTCCACGCTGCCAAAGCTCCTGCAAATTGCCCAGGGTGAGCCCGTTAAGTTGCAAGCTCATATTGCCGATTTCCACAATGGGGCGGCCATCAGCATACATTAAAGCATCGGCCAAAACATAAGGCGCTGGATTATAGCCGATTTCTTTCAAGTGTATTTCATAAGTTACTAATTTTGTAGTGGATTTAACCTGGCCACGGCAACGGAGGCGCGAGGAGACACCGATAACCGGGGTAGAAGTCACCTGCCCTTCCTCGCCAACCCAGCCCAGGCGCAAGAGGAAAATGCGCAAAGTATGCAGGCAACATTCATACATCAGCGTGCCGGGCATCACCTGGTCGTCCACAAAATGGCAGGTTAAAAACCACTCATCACCCCTAATGTGCGCATGGGCACGAATAAGGCCATGGCCAAAGCGGCCGCCATTTTGGTCAATATTTTCAACATAATCCACAAGATGCATCAGGCCGCCGGGAATGGTATAAGGGCGCTTTATCATTAGGCCGGCAAATTCCGCCCCAAAAGCTGTGGCTAAATCGCCCGCTCTTAAAGCCTCCACCTGGCGGTTATCCAGGCTCTCACCCTGCGGCGGAGTGACAAAATTTTGCCAGCCTTCCAGATAACCTTTGGTGGCCGCTTTCAAATCCAGCGGCCTTTCCACAATACCCTTGCCGGCGGCCAAAGCGGCCTCGGTAAAGAAACCGGCACAGCCGTCGGTCATGGAAAGCAGCGGCTTGCCGTTTACTGTAGCTTCAAAATGAAACTTAAAGAGCCACACATCACCCTGGCGGAAGAATTTTTCAATATGAATATCATAAACAATCACTTCTCCGGCTGCCGGCAATTCGCTGTGGAAAGTCACCACGGCATCCAAAAGGCGGTAAACAGCCAGGCCCTTGGTTTCTAAATCAATGCCCAGGTAGCCACTTAAAAACAGATCGGCCTGCCCGGCTTCCACGGCTATGGCTGTGGGAATGCGCCCGCCATCGAGGTACCAGCCGTTTTTCAGCACATCATGCTCGGTCACCACGCGGCCAGAGGTCATGCTTTGCGGCTCTGCTTCTATTTTGGTAATGCGATCAACCAGCATCAAAGGCTCGGCCGGCAGGCGCACCCGGGTGGGATAACTATCAATAGCGGCATATTTGGGACCCAGAACATCGCCAATCTTGCCAACGGCATAAGTTAGGCATTGCTCGCGAGTTAAGGCTTTCGGCACCGCAAATTGAGTAGAAATATTAAATAAAGGCTGGTAGTTATAGCTTTGAGCTGTTTGGGGAGTGCCCTTATTTTGCCCCATGAGGCCATTTAATAAATCTTGCTCCAAGAGAAGCTTTTCCATCTGCTGCGAATAAGCCAGATAAGCGCTATGGGCAGCGGCGGCGGTGAGCGAAAGATTAACCACATCATCGGCAATATTGGGCACTATTCCGCCACTTACGTTTGGCACCTGGGCAACAGCAGGTTGGGGCTTAGATATTGGGGCGGCCAAAGGAGCCACTTTTTCTTTGGGGAAATAAACTTTATGGTGACTGGGAACCGCAATATCACCGAGTTTTGAATCATTAACCATTGGAATTTCCTTAGGAAATAATTTTTCAATCTCTACAGGCAGGTGGTGGGCGGCAAGAATAGCCATACTCTCTAAAAGCGCTATCCACTCATCGCCGTCAACCATTATGGAAGTGGCCACATGCTCCTTCCCGGCCAAAATTTTATCAATCATGCGCGAGGCTGAGCGCCCGGGGCCCATTTCCACAAAAAAGCGGAAACCATCTTTATAAGCCTGCTCTATAACCTTTGGATAATCAAGGCCTTTTACCGCCTGTTCGGTTACAGATAAAGCGGCCGATTCTCTGGTTGGAATGTAGGCTTTGCCCCAAGCCGGGCTATAAATAGCCACTTCGGGGTCGGGAGTGGTTTTTAAGAGGTGCAAATCGTGATAGGCGTCATAAACTTCGTTGGTGACCGAACAATGAACCGTGGTAACACCATGCACCGGCACAAAATGAGCGCCGATAGCTTTGACAAATTTAGCCACCTGTTCCTTTTCACCGCCGATGACACATTCATCATAACTATTGACAATTAAAAGATAGACGCGCGAAAAATCGCCAATATTTTTTTGCACTTCCTCTTTTGAGCGATTTATAACGCCCAAAGACCAATTAAGCGGAGTGCCAGCGGGGAGGCCAAAGTGGCGGGCGGCAGCCAGGCAGGGGCCGGCCAGCTCAGTGGTAAAGAGATTGCTCTTTTTTACCCGCTCTTCCATAAGAGCACGCTCGGTCCAGGTTTCCGAAGCAAAAAGCGATGCTGTTTCGCCCAAAGAATAGCCGATGCCGGCAGCAGGTTTAAGGCCCAATTCCTTCATAATGGCCCAGCCCAGGCAGCCCACGCTCACTTGGCCCAAAATCATGGCCGGATGGTCTTTATCCAGCTCTTTTTTGCTGCCATGCCAAAGTTTTTGCGGATTTAAGCGCCCGGAAATAGAGCCATATTTTTCTTCAATCCGCCGCACCACCTGAGGGAAAGCGGCAGAGAGTTTTTGCCCCATGCCGATATAATGGTTACCGGAACCGGGCAAAGTAAAGGCCACTTTACCCTGAATAGGCTTTTTAACGTAAAAGATGCGCCCGGGAGCCAAATGCTCCAGTGTTGGCAACTCGGCATCAAGCGCCATCGAGAGCAAATGCACCAGCTCTTCACTATTTTTGGCTAAAATAGCTACCACCTCTTTGGCCGCGTAATTATATGGTGCCAGCTTGTAAGCAAGTGCCGCCAGTTCATTCAGCGGCTTTTCGGCAGTGGTGGCCATTTTCCAGAGATTTACAGTAATATCATGCAATTTTTCGATATTATCTGCCGAGATAACAAAGAGCGCCGGTTGCTCAGGAATTTGCGCAGTATTGGCCATATCGGCCGGCGGCGCGGTGAGCGTCAAATGGCCAGTTCCGCCAATAAGCGAACTATTTTGCAAAGTTAGCTTAATGCTTTGCCCAAATGGTTCGCGCTCTTTATCTAATATGGTAAGAGCTTCTTTAAGCTGAAATAGCGGAGTAGCCGCGCCGTAGCAAGGTAAGCCCGCCGGCCAAGCTGCTGCCTTATTAATAGAAGAGGAAACATCTGAAATAACAGCTAAAATCTTTTCGCCGGCTGCCCGCGCCGCCTCTAGTGGGCGGAGCACCAGAGCCACTGCCCCGTCTCGCAAATCGCTGACACCCTGGGCAGCATAAATAGCAGAAGTACGCACATCGGAGGGTAAATCTACCGCGCCGCAAAGGGCCCAATCAATCTCTCCGCCGGCCACGGCATGATAAGCCTGGCTAAGAGCGGTAAAGCCGGAAAGCTCTTCGCTCTCTAGGGCATAAGCCGGGCCGGCTACTTTGAGCTCACGGGCAATGCGCGAGGCCACAATACTGCCAAGCCCACCCAGAGTGCGATTGGCATTTAAGGGCGGTGAGAGGCTATCGGCCAAATCAGTGGCTAAATTTTCGGCTTCTTGCGGCGCTAACGTCCGCCCCGCCGCCGCCAGCCACCTGGGTAAATTCTCCTTTAATTTCCAGCGCAAATGGTAATTACTGGTAGTCATATCAAGAGCAATACCGATATATACGGCCCGCTTTTCCGGCGCCACAGAGGGCGGCGCTATTTGCGCTGCAAGACTTGCCGCTTTAAGCATCATAAGCTGCTGCGGCAAGGCCTCCTTTAGCTCCAGAGGCGGAATTTTAAAGCGCCCCAGCGGCACTTTTATTTCCTCATCCGGCCCCTTTTCTTCGGCAGTTATGGCCACAATAGCCACTGCGCGCCGGGTGGCTGGCGGCGGCGGGGGCAAGGGTATGAGCGGCTCATGATATTGTTCAACAATAACATGAGCATTTATGCCGCCAAAACCAAAGCCGCTGACGGCGGCGAGACGCTGCTTGCTATCCCATGAGTCTGCCCGGCTAAGCACAGAAAAGTGGCTGTTATTTAAGTCTATTTTGGCCGCTGGCCGCTCAAAATTGGCTGTTGGCGGCAAAACGCCCTTTTCCATAGCCATGAGCACTTTAATAAGAGCCGCGCCGCCAGCACCGGTGAGCAAATGGCCGATATTGGATTTAACCGAGCCGATGACAGCCCGCGCCGCTTTAGGCGCTCCCTGCCACATAGTTTTGAGCGAATTAAATTCCACGGCATCGCCCAGCGGCGTACCGGTGGCATGGCACTCGATAAGATCCACATTCCAGGGTTCTAACCCAGCCATTTTATAGGCTTTTTTCATGGCAAGTATTTGGCCGTCCTCGCTGGGAGCCAAATGGTTGCCCATTAAATCATTGGAGAGCCCAAAGCCGCGAATTATGGCATATATTTTATCCCCGGCTTTAAGAGCATCGCTAAGGCGTTTCAAAACCACAAAAGCGGCGCCCTCGCCCACCACCAGGCCGTCGCCTTTATAATCAAAAGGCGCACAAAGGCCGCTGGGCGAAAGAGCTCTGAGCTGCGAAAAGCCCATTTGCGTAAAGAGCGGATCGGGCATAGCCATACCGCCGGTGATCACCATATCGAGCCGGCCGGCCTTGAGTTCTTCCACACCGTGACTAACGGCATAAAGCGCACTGGAGCAGGCGGCATCCAGAGTAAAACACTCACCGCCAAAGCCGAAATGGCGGCAGACAGCTGCTGCCGGCCAAGCCGTCGCCGTGCGGTAACTTGCTGTAATTTCTGTCTTTTGCTGCTTGGCTAGCCCCAGTTTTTCACATAATAGATTATTAAAATGGTCGCCTATATAATAATCAGCCAGAGCCCCAGCCCCCAAAGTTGGCAGAGCTATATTGCCAAATATTACCCCAACCCGTGCTCTATCGAGAGCCGAATAATTCACATTTTCCAGCGCTTTAATAGCGGTAAGAAGAGCGAGAAGCACTGTGGGGTCGCCGTTTAAAAGCTCCGGCGCCACCTGTTGCAACCTGGCATCAGCCAAAGCATCCGGAGACAAAAGCGCCGCTTTTTTGGAAAGCACTTTGTCGATAATCCCCACTGCCGGAGCATAAGCGGCAGCGGGATTAAGAGTCCAGCGCTCTGGCGGAACAGGTGCCACCAAATTATCGCCACGCTCTATATGTTCCCAAAATTCTTCAATATTTTTCGAGGCTGGTACTGTGGCCCCCAGGCCGACGATTGCCACATAATCTTGTTCTATCATTTAACTGACCAATATTTTAGGGCACCCCGGCCCCAGTTTTGCGGCCGGCTGCAAAGGCCTCAGTAAGCCGCCCATCCATTAAGGCCTCATAATCTTCCAAAAAGGCCAATAACTTGTTACCAGAACTCAGCGATATGTCAAAAAATAGTTTTTTACCATTTTGCTCTTTAAGTCGCATACTTATCTCAACAGATGTACTTGGGAAAGAGGTAACATATTGACTATATTTACCAACACTCACCGGCAAGCATGGCTCACCAAGCTGCTCCGTGCTCCAAACTATAGCCAGTTGAAAACAACCATCTAAGAGCAGCGGTTCACCAAGCCACTCATCACTTAGTGGATCCTTGAGCCATTCCTGCGCCCCGCCGCTGACATGGGCATGTACTCTGGCTCCCGCTGCCGAAAGTGCCGGTTTATCGGTAAAAGCCACCAATTTACGCCCATGGAATAGATATTTTTTATAAATATCAGCAACTTTTAGTGGCACTTTGCGCAGAGCTGAGAGCTTTATAACCTCCTTAGAAACCTCCGGCAATTCGTCCGAAAGCACTACTTCGGCTTGATAAGCCGGCAAAAGCACTCCGCCACGACGATTTAAAATACTCAGCAACATACTGTTATCATTTGTTTTTTTGCCGCAGACATAAATAGCTATTGCTTCGTTTACCCCAAGTTTTAAACCGGACAGCAAGCGTACATTATTAATAGAAGCAATATTTTTTCCCGGAGCCAGCACCAAAGCGCCTTCCAAAAGCCACTCCAGAGCCAAGGCAAATGGCACCACATAATGATCGCCCAAAGCATGGCTCGCCAAAACAGGCACAGACTCTAGTGAAATCTCACTTTTAAAGGCCAGTTCACCAAAATCGCCAGTAGCGGTCTTGGGCTCCACCGGCACAAAAAGCTCAGCCGGCAACAAACTTCCGGCTTTTAAAACAACTACTTCCACCGCGCCTTTGGTCTCCGCCAGCTCACGAGCCAGGAGGTCGGCACCGGCTTCTAAATCAATGAGGCCAATTCCCTCTTCACTAAAGAGCCGCGCCAGAGAGCTATTAACCATTCCTCCGGCCCATGGGCCCCAACCCATGGCTTTTACAAGACAATTTTGATGTGTCCTTTGATAGGCTTCGGCACTTTTATTTAGTACTTCATTAGCAGCAGCGTAATTACTTTGGCCGCGTCTCCCTAAGCGGGCTGTAGTAGAAGAAAAAAGTACTATGTGTTTCAATGAGTTGCCACAGGCAGCTAAAAGATTATTAAATCCAACCACTTTTGTATTATATACGCGCCAGTAATCTTCATCGCTCATGGCGGTGAATAAATTATCAGCCAAGACGCCGGCGCCATGCACAAGAGCGCTAACCGGCCCTTCTTGCTCAGTTATTTCGCCGATAAGCTCTTTAATGGCCGCGCCATCGGTTACATCAATACTGTGATAATTAACCTCGGCACCCTGCTCGCGACAAGCTGCCAAAGTGGCTAATATTTCACTATCAACCATGAGCTTTTTGGCTTTGCCCTGCACCATTTTCGGGGTCAATAGTTCGGCGGTATTGGCCATCACTGCCTGTTTCATCTCATCCAATGAAGCCACATTTTTGCACCATTCCGGCAGTTCTTCCGGCATAGCACTGCGCCCTAAAAGATGTAATTTTACACCGGAATGAGCCAGTTTACGGGCAATGTGGGCGGTTACCCCGCGAGCACCGCCGCTAACAACCACCACTTCACCGGCATCCGGGCGCCACTCCGCTATTGCCTCTTGATCAACCTTTTCTAATATCAGCTGATAGGCTGCATCGGCTGTAAGGCCAACTTCGAGTGGCAAACCGGCTTGCAAAGCATTGGCGATTTTATTGGCTCTTAGAGGCCCCTGCCAATCTGGGTCAATATCAATAACCCGGCAGGAAACTTCCGGCCACTCATGAGAAATACTCTTTATTATTCCTAAGATAGCAGCTCTTGGCGCTTTTGAAATATCAGCCAGATTTCTAAAGCCCAGGCCGCCATCAAGAGCGGTAACTCCAGCTAAAAGCGCCCCACCGGCCGCGCCGTTTTGGCGCAAAAGCGGCGCCGCTTGTTTTATGAGGGCAAGCGGTGGCTCCTTATCGCCGATAACCACAATCAAAGCCGCTAAATCGGCCGGCAAAACATATTGCGACACTTCACTGTGCAAAAGCAACACATTTCGTGCCCCAAAGCGGCGCAAAGTTGCCACTAATTCTTCGGCAAGCTCCTCATCACCGCCCCAAACAGCCAGGGCCTTTTCAGGCGGGAAAACGGCCTTTCCATCAATTGGCAGGAGCAGCGGGGTTAAAACTGGAATATAGCGATCTAGTGAATTTTCTTGAGGATTTTTTTCAACTATTTCAGTTGTTACTGTTTTTTTTTAGACATTCCGCCGGCCAGATAGCTGGCTAAATCTCCCAAAGTAGGCAGCTCATTGAGCTTTTCGGCACCCAGCTCCGGGCCGTCAGGCAAGCGCTCAGCCAAAGCGGAGAGAATTTCTACTCTTTTAATGGAATCAATGCCTAAATCACTATCAAGTCCCATGGAAAGGTCAAGCATACTGGTAGGATAACCGGTTTTTTCACTCACTACGGCAATAACTGTCTTGGTGACTTTATCATCATCAGCGGCAGTGGGAGCCGGAGCCATAGTAGAAGCAGGCTTTTCGGCAGATGTGCCACCGGAAAGATAAGAAGCCACATCACCTAAGGTTGGGAGTTCATTGAGTTTTTCGGCACCCAGCTCCGGGCTGTCCGGCAAACGCTCGGCTAAAGCAGAGAGAATTTCCACCCGCTTAATAGAATCAATACCTAAATCACTGTCGAGCCCCATAGAGGCATCCAGCATACTGGTGGGATAGCCGGTTTTTTCAC
The DNA here is from genome assembly GCA_016283195.1 of Deltaproteobacteria bacterium. Classification (GTDB taxonomy): domain Bacteria; phylum JAEEML01; class JAEEML01; order JAEEML01; family JAEEML01; genus JAEEML01. The sequence goes on from JAEEML010000029.1 coordinate 27,735, forward strand.
TGATAACATCCATCACCACCTGCATAACCCCTTGAGAAGCCTCCGGGGCAGCCCTATTAGCCGGCTCAGCGGCAACAGGAGCAGTTTTAGGTGTGGCAACGACATTGGTGAGAGGAGCCGGTGCCGGTGCCGGAGTAGGAACAGTTATCGGCGTATTCACCCGCTCCACTGCCGGCTTAGCTTGCGGGGCAGCAGCAGCCGGAGCCATGGGTTGGTAGCTCATATTCACATTTGGTGTAGCAACAGGCTGGGCCACAGGAACAGGAGCCGGCGCAGTAGCAAAAGGCAAAGCGGCTATAGGTTCCGGCATAACATATTGCGGCACCGGCGGTAAAGCCATTTGCGGCTGAGTAAGCGGCGCCAGCGGCATACCGAGAAGAATATTTTGCTGACGCTCCACTAGCTGCTGATAGCGGGCTATCGTTTGCGCCTGGCTGGCCAAAAACTGCTGATGCAGAGCGGCTGTTTGCGTTTGGATGGTAAGAAGAGCTTTAAGGCTCTCATTGGCCGCCATTATGTACTGTTCATTAAGTTGCTGATAATTAACCATATTTTGTTCGCTTTGTGTTTTGTTATTCACAATTTCTACTTCCTTAAATTCCTGCGGCTCGGCAAAATGCTCTTTAACCTCAGGTTTTAATTCCTCCGCCTTCTTAACCACCTGGCGCGGTGGCCGAGGCGTATGCGGTGAGCGATAATTGGCCCCAGAAAGCGGAATAGTCAAGTGATTCTTTCCTTTTTGTTCGTCTTTCTTAGTATAAGCGGAGCTATTTTGCCACTTATAGAGATTAAGCGGCACCCCAAGAGCGCTAAGTTCGGCCAGAAGAGCAGCCAAATCCAGAAGGCCGTTATCTTTGCCACGGGAATTGTCAAGGGCGATAATATGCACATTTTTATCGGTAATAATGCGCTTAATGAGGCCGCTAAGTTGCCTATTGGGGCCGATTTCCACAAAAATGCGACACCCTTTGGCATAAACATTTTGCACCTCTTTGACAAACTCAACCGGCGAAGTTAATTGAGAAACCAGGCGTTTTTTGGCATCTTCCGCCGTACCGCTATAGGGCTCGCCATCAATATTGGCATAAACCGGGAAAGCCGGCGCGGCAAAATTCAGCGGCCTTAAAAAGTCGGCAAAAGGTTCTCTTGCTTCAGCCATATAGGGGCTATGAAAAGCGGCGGCCACTTGTAACTTTGTGGCCGAAACGCCCTGCTTTTGCAAAAGTTCATAAGCTTTTTCAATTTCCGCTTTATCGCCGGACAAGACATTTTGCTTCGGGGCATTGCGGTTGGCAATAGTGAGATTGATTTTATTTTGTTTAATAAAATCAGCAAGTTCATCCAGTGACATGGTTACGGCCATCATGCCGCCGCGATCTCTGCCATCACCGGCCATGAGCTCCCCGCGCTTGCGAGAAATTTTGGGCAAATCACTTTTAGCAATCACCCCGGCCGCCGCCAAAGCTGTTATCTCGCCATAGCTATGGCCAATAGCCGCCGCCGGTTTAAAGCCAAAACCAGCCAGAATATCAAAGGCGGCTAAAGATAAAGTGCCAATGGCCGGCTGGGCCACCTTGGTGGCAGTAAGTGCCGCTTTTTGTGCTTCTATTTGCCCTGGATCATAAGCAATTTTCGGATATATGGCATCAGCTATGGTCGCTTCCGGCAAAGCGGCGGCGCAAATATCCAGCATCTCGTGCATCTCTGGGAACTGGCAAGCCAAATCTCTAAGCATTCCCGGATATTGCGCTCCCTGCCCCGGAAAGGCTGCCGCTACCTCGCCTATCTGCGGTCCGCTGCCAAAATACCAGCCTTTATATGACCAGCTTGGCTCGTTGGGCCGCTTTTTAAGCTCGGCGGCGGCCACATCGGCTAGGGCCGAGAGCGGTTTTTCGGCCGGCAAATCAGCCCATTTGGCCGCCAAAATAAGGCGCATATCAGCTTTTGCGGAATAATCAGATGCCCATTTATCGGCCAGTTCACGCACAGCTACAGCATCAGGTAACTCGCGCAAAATATTTAGTTTTTCCAGAAGTTCATGCTGAGTTCTCCCGGAAATTGGCAAGAGCAAAACAGTGCCATCCCAATTAACCTTAGGGGCGGCTTTTTCGTATTCTTCCACTACGCAATGGTAATTGGCTCCGCCAAAGCCGAAAGCACTCACCGCCCCGCGTCGCGGATGGTTCGAGCTGCGCACCCACGGCCGCTTTACCGTATTTAAATAAAACGGCGAATTACTGTCAGCTAAAATAGCACTGGGCTTTTCTATATTTATAGTGGGCGGTAAAACCTTTTCCTGAAGAGCTTTAACCATCTTGATAAAGCTGGCCATGCCGGCTGCCGCCTTGGTGTGGCCAATCATGGATTTTACGCTGCCCAGAGCGGCATTATGCGCCGGCACTTGGTCATAAACTTTCAATAAACCCTTTATCTCAGCGGCATCACCGGCTTTGGTTCCTGTGCCGTGAGCTTCAACCAAATCAATGCTTTCCGGCGCAAAACCGCTTACTTCATAGGCTCGCCTGAGAGCCCGCTCCTGCCCTTCAGAACTCGGCGCGTAAACAGCATTGCCTTTAGGGTCGGAAGAAGTACCAATTCCTTTTAATACCGCGTAGATATGGTCTCCATCGCGTTCGGCATCTTCCAGGCGTTTTAAAAGCACCATGCCAATGCCTTCGCCTAAAAGAATACCATCGCTCTTATAATCAAAGGGACGTGTCTCGCCGCTCGGGGAAAGAGCCGGTGTCTTACTAAAACAGGTGTACATAAAAATGTCGTTAAAAGTATCAACACCGCCGGCCAAAACCATAGAAGCCTGGCCGTTAATAAGCTCCATAGCAGCCAGATTCATAGCGGCAAAAGATGAAGCACAGGCGGCATCAACAGCACAGTTGGTGCCATGCAAATCAAAGCGATTGGCAATGCGCCCGGCAACCACATTACCCAAAAGACCAGGGAAAGAATTTTCCTGCCAAGAGACATAACTATCTGAAATTCTTGCCATTACATCTTTGGAAGTTTCTTCATCTACCCCGGCATCGGCCAAAGCTTTTTTCCAAATGGGGTGGCCAAGACGAGCTCCCAGGGGAATCACCAGTTCCAAAGTGCCGGTGACGCCCATAATAACGCTTACTTTTTCGTGGTCAAAGGGGCGTCCGCCGACGCCGTAACCACCGTCTTTAAGGGTTTCTTCGGCCACCACTAAAGCTAAAAGCTGTGAAGTATCAATGGCTTCTAAATCACGCGGCGCAATACCGTATTTTAGCGGCTCAAAGGGCACAGTATCCAAAAAACCGCCCCGCTTGCCATAGACTTTATCCGGGGCATGTGGGTCGGGATCGTAATAATCGGCAACTTTCCAATGTGTTGGCGGAATATCGGTAATAGCGCTCACGCCTTCACGGATATTTTTCCAATATTTTTCAAGATTTGCCGCTTTAGGAAACATACAGCCCATGCCAACAACGGCAATAGGCGAGAAAGAAGATTTATTCACCTAATCAACTCCTTAATTGCCACCAGACTCCGCGGAGCCGGCGATACCAAATCGCCGGTGAGAGAAGCGCAATAGGCCTTTATAAGAGCCTGGCGCCTAAGTAACGCTGCTCCATATAGAATATTTAGGGCAATAAGGTCAACATGGCGTGCATGGTAATCAGCCAAAAAAGTGCCGCGAGTCCATTCATTAAAGGCCCCGATGGCCGGCCCGCACCAAATTTGAAAATCGCCCTGCCGATCTTTTTCGCCCTTAATGGCCCAGCGCGAGCTAAAGCCTAAATACCAGCGGCAGATAAGCGCAAATTTATGCCGCCCGTTTTTGGCCGCTTTGGCCAGCTGATCCGGGTCGCGCTTTTGCCAATATTCGGCTGTTTCGCCCCAAATATCAGCAATTTTAGCCTTAAAGATATTCTTTTCCAAATAGGCTATTTCGCTCTCCGGCATATTTTCCAGCCCGTTATAAGCCTTGTAATCATCAAAGAGGCGCTGGGCTCGGCCGGGGAAAAAGGTGCCTCTTTTGAGCACTTGCAACTTTACGCCCATTTCAAACATATCGGCAGCCGGGGCCATTGTGACATCTGGCTGCTCGGCCGTGGCCAAAAGTTCTTTGACCAAATCGGAAGTACCGGACTCCATCGCAGCCTGATTAACAGTACCGGTCACTAAATAATCCGCGCCCATGGCAAAAGCGCCATAGGCCGCCGCCGGGGTGGCAATACCGCCGCCGCCGCCAATGTGCACCTCTACTTTGTAGCCATATTCGCTTACCAATTTTTCTTTAAGGGCCAGAATAGTGGGCAAAAGGGTAATAAATGCTCCCTTATCGGTGTGCCCGCCGGAATCGGCTTCCACAGTAATTTGCCCGGCCATAGGGATTTCCTGCGAAAGCTCGGCCTCAATTTGGCTTATTTTGCCTTCTGCTAAAAGCGCATTCACCAATTTGAGCGGCGGCGGCGCCAGAAATTTACGCGCCAGTTCAATACGCGAAATTTTGGCCATCACCTTGTTGGGAGCCACCACCTGCCCTGCGCTGTCTCTTTTAAGCCCGTGCAAACGATAGCGCACAATAGCTTTGGTGAGGTCCAGGTAGGCGGCGGCCTCCACCATGGTAACCCCGTGTTTTAAATAGAGATCTACTGTGGCTTCTTCCACTGCCGGTGAGTATGGATTATGTAGTAAATTGCAGCCGAAGGGCTTTTCCCCGCACTGCTCTTTCAGCTCTAAAATGGCCTTTTCGATATTAGCAAGTGAAAGGCCGCCGGTTCCAAAAAAGCCCAGCATACCAGCCTTTGCCAAAGCAGCCACCATCTTAACCGAGGCAATACCATTGGCCATACCGCCGCCAACATAGGCATATTTTAGGCCATATTCCCGGCAAAAAGAGGCGCTACCCAAAGCACCGGGAAGCGCAGGCGGCAAAATAGCCACCAGTGCCGCTGCTCCGCTATAAGCCTGTAAAGTCAGAGCTTTTTGGTCATAAGGAGCTACTTTTAGCCCCTCTTCATCAGCGGCAAGTAAAAGCGGCTCGGCCAAATGCTCCAGCATAGAAATACCGGCAGAATCATCTAACTTAACCAATTTACAGGTAGATTTTACAAAAAACGGAGAATAAACAGCATTTGCCGGAGCAGTCATTTTATCAGGCCTCCTCACAAGGCGCTTCATTTATTATGAAATAAGGCGGGTGACAAGTTTTTATTTTCTTGCCAAACGAAGCCCTTGAGATATACTCAGTGCACTGAGTAATTTTACTCATCATACTGAGTAATTTTACTATATGCACTGAGTAATTTTTGCAATTGCAAAATAATTATTTGAAACCAAAGGATTTTCAGCAATGCAACAAATATTCAGCCGACCGGCATATAAAACCATTACCGAGCGTCTTCTTGAACCGCGACGTTTTATTCAAGTACTAACTGGCCCGCGCCAGGTAGGGAAAACTACCATTATACGCCAGGTGCTTAGCAACATAAAAATCCCGAGCAAAATGCTTAATGCCGATGCAGTGCTGCAAAATCAGGAAAATTGGGTTCACGACTCCTGGCAGCAAGTGCGCCTCATGATGCGGGTGCAGGGACTTTCCGAATTTTTGCTGGTATTTGACGAGATTCAAAAAATTAACCATTGGAGCGAATTTATCAAAAAAGAATGGGATGACGACACTTTTCAAGGCCTTAATATTAAAGTTGTTTTGCTCGGTTCTTCGCGGGTTCTCCTAGAAAAGGGTCTGGCCGAATCGATGATGGGCCGTTTTGAAGTATTGCGTCTGGGCCATTGGACTTACCCAGAAATGCGTGACGCTTTCGGCCTTTCTTTGGAACAATACATCTATTATGGCGGCTATCCCGGAGCAGTCTCTTTGCTCGGAGACGAACGGCGCTGGCGGGATTACATCACCGCTTCGATGGTTGAGGCAACAATCCAGCGCGATATTTTAATGCAAACTTCTATTAGCAAACCGGCGCTACTCCGGCAAACATTTGAGCTTGGCGCAGCCTATTCCGGAAAATTATTGTCACTGACTAAAATGATAGGCGCCTTACAGGATGCCGGTAACACCGTGACATTAGCCGGGTACTTGGATCTTTTAAAAGAAGCCTCTTTACTGGCCGGTCTGCAAAAATTCTCGCCCGATATGGCGCGTAAAAGGGCCAGTATTCCCAAATATCAGGTTTTTAATAATGCCCTTCTCTGCATCTCGCAGGAAGACACTTTAACTGCAGCCATAAGCGACCGCCGACGTTGGGGGCAGATATTTGAATCGGCCATCGGGGCTCATATTGTAAACAGTGCTTTTGTAGCTCACTATGATGTATATTATTGGCGTGATGGTAATGATGAAGTTGATTTTATTATGAAAAAACAGCAAAAGCTGGTGGCTGTCGAAGTAAAAAGCAGTGATAAATCGGCAAGCGTTGGCCTCGCAAAATTTAAGGCGCGATTTCAGCATGAGGA